>NZ_JAIUHI010000003.1:0-470976 GCF_020165035.1 Mesorhizobium sp. CA6
CGCGGACGGCACCAGCAAGGTGCTCACCGTCACCATCCACGGCACCAACGACGCGGCGGTGATCACCGGCACCAGCAGCGGTTCGGTGACCGAGGACGCCGTGCTGACCGTAAACGGTGCTCTGACCGTCAACGACCCTGACGCAGGCCAGAGTTCGTTCCAGGTGCACAACGGCAGCAATCCGATCGCGGGCACATACGGGTCATTGACCATCGATGCCACCGGCAACTGGGTCTATACGCTCAACAATGGGGCCGCCAACGTTCAGGCGCTGACCTCCGCGGACCATCCGCATGATCAGATTCATGTAACGTCGGTAGATGGCACGGACCACGTCATCGACATCACGGTGAACGGTGCCGACGAGCCAGTGACCAATCATGCGCCGACGGCACCCGTATTCGTCATGAGTACAGCCGCTTCAACCGATGGAAACACCATCGATCTCGGCCATTTCTTTTCCACTGATCCGGATGCTGGCGACAGCATTACTTACTCAGGAACGTTCAGCATATCGGGTGGCACATGGAATATAAACTCGACGTCTGGGGAACTGACCGCGACCGGCATTGGCCTAGGGTCTGACGCCAGTGGCACTCTCACGGTGACTGCAACAGACGCTCACGCAACAGCTACCTCCCAGACCTTTAACGTCTGGATCGGGCACAGCAACAGCGGGTCGGCGAACGATACAATGATTCTCAGCAGCACGAACCCGAACATCGCTGATGGTCGCGCCGGCGCCGACGGGCTGACAGGTTCCAGCGGCGTCGACTACATCTTCGGCGGAGGCGACAACGATACGATCAAGGGTCTTGGCGGCGCCGATTGGTTGAGCGGCGGAGCCGGGGATGATCATTTCCGGTTCGAGGCGGTGAGCGAGTCAACCCGTGCGGCCTTCGACACCATTCTCGATTTCCAGCACGGGACGGCGGCAACGGGTCACGACTTCATCGACTTTGCGAGCGCCCTTGGCCTAACGGCAACCGGCACGGTCTCGGGTGGAAATCTGGCCGCTCATACCGTTGCCTGGCAGAGCGACGGGAGTGGCAACACGGTCGTTTATGCCAATACCGGAACCTCGGCCGAGAGTGTGGCGGGCGGAGCCCACATCATTGAAATCCATCTGATGGGGGTATCCACGCTCACTGCCAACGACTTCAACCTGAGCGCCTGACAACCATGAAAAGTGACAGAGGGCGGCAGATAAGATGATGCAAGGCCTCTCTCCCCTAAAGCTTGCTCTCTCCCGCTGCCGCGGCGGTTTCGCCGCGGTGGCGGGGTTCAGCTTCGTCATCAACCTGCTCGTGCTCTCGACCTCGATCTACATGCTGCAGGTCTATGATCGCGTGCTGACGGGACGCAGCGTGGAAACGCTCGTCTATCTGACGCTGATTACGACGGCGGCGCTGGCTGCAATGGGCGCGCTCGAATTCTTCCGCTCCCGGTTGCTGGTGCAGCTCGGCACCTGGATCGACCGCATGCTGTCGCCGCAGGTGCTGGGCCGCGGGCTTGAGAACGCGTTGCGCGGCTCCTCCTACCGCACCGAGGCGCTGCGCGACCTCGCCACGTTGCGCGGCTATCTTGGCGGCGGCGGCATCATGGCGCTGTTCGACGCGCCATGGATGCCGCTCTATCTCGGCTTCGTCTTCCTGCTGCATCCCCTGCTCGGACTTCTGGCGCTGGGCGGTGCGATCATCTTGTTCGGCCTCGCCCTTGCCAACAACGCGCTGACGGCCAACACGCTCAAGCAGGCCAACGCCGCTTCCGCGCGCGCCTACCAAGCGGCGGATGCCGGTTTCCGCAATGCCGAAGTCATCGACGGGATGGGCATGGGCGGGGTGCTCGCCCGGCGTTGGGACGCGGCCAATGCGTCCGTGCTCGCGCTGCAGACAACTGCCAGCGACTGGGCCGGCCTGATCAATGCATTCACCAAGCCATTCCGGATGTTCCTGCAGGTCGCGGTGCTGGGGCTCGGCGCCTGGCTGTCGCTGCGCCACGAAGTCTCGCCCGGCGCCATGATCGCGGCGTCAATCATCATGTCGCGCGCGCTCGCGCCGGTCGAGCAGGCTATCGCCACCTGGAAGCAGACCACCGCGGCGCGCGAGGCCTGGCGCCGGCTGGACCGGCTGTTCGAGACTCCGTCGCTGCGCCCGCCGGGGATGGAATTGCCGCGTCCCCAGGGGCAGCTCTCGGTCGACGCCGTCACATATATGCCGGCTGGCGCAAAGGAGCCCGTGCTCAGGAACCTCTCCTTCGCCGTGCCGCCGGGCCAGGTGCTTGCGGTGATCGGGCCGTCGGCCGCCGGCAAGTCGACGCTTGCCCGCCTGATCGTCGGCATGCTTTCGCCGCAGCAGGGGCGGGTTCGGCTCGACAGTGTCGACGTGTTTGCCTGGAACCGCGCCGATTTCGGCTCCTATGTAGGCTATCTCCCCCAGGACGTCGAACTCTTTCCCGGAACCGTCCGCGAGAACATCGCCCGCATGGAGCAAGGCGATCCGGCCGAGATCGTGGCCGCCGCCCGGATGGCGGGCGTGCACGAGATGATCCTCAGGCTCCCAAATGGCTATGATACCGAGATAGGCGAGCAGGGTTCGGTGCTCTCCGGGGGGCAGCGCCAGCGCATAGGGCTTGCCAGGGCGCTCTATCGCCGTCCGGCGCTGCTGGTGCTGGACGAGCCGAACTCCAATCTCGATGCCGTCGGCGAGGAAGCCCTGAACCAGGCGATTGCCGCGATGAAGGAGGCAGGTTCGACCGTGGTGATCGTCGCCCATCGCCCGTCGCTGATGGTGAACGTCGACTGCGTCCTGGTGCTAAACGAAGGCCAGTCGCAGATGTTCGGCCCGCGCGACGGCGTGCTTGCGCAACTGCGCCGTCCCGAGCAGCAGTCCGCCTCGCCGCAGGTTCGGGTCGTGAGCTCCGAAAGGACCGGATCGTGACGGAAGCTACCTTGTCGTTGGAAATGCCGCCGCCACCGCCCGCCTGGCCGGCGGTGAGCGCCCATGTCTTCGGCGGCCTGGCCGTCATCGGCCTGCTGTTCGGCGGCTTCGGCCTCTGGGCAGCCACCGCGCCGCTGACGAGCGCGGCGGTCGCGCCCGGGGTGGTGAAGGTCGACAGCAACCGCAAGACCGTACAGCACCTGGAAGGCGGCATCATCCGGGAAATCCTGGTCCGGGAAGGAGACCAGGTCAGGCAGGGCCAGATACTGGTCCGCCTCGACGGGCTCGACGCGGAATCCGACCGCGATGCCGTGCGCGGTGAACTCGATGCGGCGCTCGCCGGCGAAGCCCGCCTGATCGCGCAGCGCGACGGCCTGAGCACGATTCCATTCCCGGCAGACCTGTCGGCCCGGCGAAGCGAACCGACCGTCGCCGAGGCCCTTGCCGGTCAGGAGCGCATTTTCCGCGACCAGGCCAAGGTTCAGGCTTCGGAGGTCGAGGTCTGGCAGCAGCGGATCGCCCAGTATCATGCCCAGATGTCGGCCCTCGCTGCGAGAGTTGCGGCCTTCGAGATCCAGTTGCCGTCTCTGCGGGAAGAGTTGGCCGACGCCCGCACGCTTCTCAAGAAAGGCTATGGGGTGAAGTCCCGCGTGCTCCAGCTCGAACGGCAGATCATCGCAGCACAAGGCGAGGCTGAGTCGAACCGTGGGAACATAGAAAGCTTGCGGCAGCAGATCGCCGAGGCCAATGCGCAGATCGACAATGGCCGGCTTTCGTACATCAAGAAGGCGGCTGAGGACCTTCGTGACGTCCAGACCAAACGCTCCGAGCTCGAAAAGGCGCTTCAGAAGACCGACGCGCGCGCGGCGCGCCGCGATGTCGTTGCGCCGGAAGATGGGGCGGTGATGAACCTTCGATATTTCACGCCGGGCGGAGTTGTACCTCCCGGCGGGATTATTCTCGATCTCGTTCCCGATCAGGACAAGATGGTGCTGGACGTCAAGCTTCAGCCCCTGGATATCGATATCGTTCGCCCCGGTCTGCCGGCGACGGTGCGGCTGGTCGCCTATAAGCAGAGAACCACGCCCACGGTGAAGGGCGCCCTTACCCGTGTTTCGGCCGACGCAGAGATCGACGAGCGCAGCGGCGCGACTTTTTTCCGGGGGACCGTCGAGGTGGGCGCCGATGAGCTTAAGAAGCTTCCGCAAGTGAAGCTATATCCGGGAATGCCGGTGGAGGTCTCCGTTGTTACAGGCAAGCGAACCATGCTCGAGTATCTCTTCCAGCCGGTCGCCGACAGTTTTGCTCACGCCTTCAGAGAGGAGTGAGAAAGGCGGCCAACCTCCCTTGGCCGCAACACAGGGTTGGGCGCGATAGCGCAGCAGTTCATTCATTGGGGGCGGTTGCGATCCACCCCAGTCGATTGCCGCATTGCACAATTCCGCCCGGCCTGCACAATAGGCGCATGTCCGCCGGTTCGTTGACCATCCTTGTTATCGACGAGAACCGCATCCGTGCCTCGATCATCGAGGCCGGATTGCGGGACGCCGGCCATCGCCATGTCACGGTCGTCCATGACGTCGCCGGCATCGCCCGGCGCATCGCCGAGATCGAGCCGGACGTCATCGTCATCGATCTCGAAAATCCCAACCGCGACATGCTGGAGAACATGTTCCAGCTGTCGCGCGTGGTGAAGCGGCCGATCGCGATGTTCGTCGACCGCTCCGACCAGGCCTCGATCGAAGCAGCCGTCGATGCCGGCGTGTCCGCCTATGTGGTCGACGGGCTGAAGAAGGAGCGCATCAAGCCGATCCTCGACATGGCGATCAGTCGCTTCAATGCTTTCTCGCGCATGGCGCGCGAACTGGAGGAGGCGCGCAGCGAGCTCGAGAACCGCAAGGTCATCGACCGGGCCAAGGGTATATTGATGAAGTCGCGGGGCTTAAGCGAGGAGGCGGCCTATGCGCTGCTGCGCAAGACCGCGATGAACCAGAACCGCAAGATCGCCGACATCGCCCAGAGCCTGGTGACGGCGGCGGGATTGCTGGGACCGCTGGAGGGCGAATGAGCATGTCGGCAGCGCATCAGATCACCGCCGGCTTCATGCCGCTCTTCGACAGCGCCGTCCTGGTCGCAGCCGGCGAGATGGGCTTTGCCGCGCTCGAGGGCATCGAGCTCAAGCTGCATCGCGAGACCTCCTGGGCCAATATCCGCGACCGCATCGCCATCGGCCACTTCGATGTCGCCCATATGCTCGGGCCGATGCCGCTCGCCTGCAGCCTCGGCCTCACGCCGCTTGCTTCCGAGACCATCGTGCCGTTCTCGCTCGGGCTCGGCGGCAACTGCGTCACTGTTTCCAATGCGGTGTGGCAAGGCATGGCGGCGCATGGCGCAGCACCTGACCTCGATCCGGCGCGCGCCGGAGCAGCGCTCGGCGCACTGATCCGCGAGCGGGCGGCCGCCGGCCGCGAACCGCTGCGTTTCGCCGTCGTGCATCCGCATTCCGGGCACAATTACGAGCTGCGCTACTGGCTCGCCGCCTGCGGCGTCGATCCCGACCGCGACATCGAGATTGTCATCGTGCCGCCGCCCTTCATGGCCGATGCATTGGCCGCCGGCCGCATCGACGGCTATTGCGTCGGCGAGCCCTGGAACAGCGCCGCCGTCGCGGCGGGCACCGGCCACATCGTCACCGTGAAGGCGCTGCTGTGGCGCAACAGCCCGGAAAAGGTGATCGGGGTGCGCAAGATGTGGGCCGAACAGAACCCAGACGCGCTGGCGGCGCTGCTGAGGGCGCTGCATCATTCCGCCCGCTGGTGTCAGGACCCGGCACACCGCGGTGAGCTGGCGGCGCTGATGGCGCGGCCCGACTTTCTTGGCCAGCCGGAGGCGATCCAGATGCCGGCCCTGACCGGGCAGCTTCAACTTGGCGGGGGCGCGGCACGGCGCGTCGAGGATTTCTTCTTGCCCTTCGACAAGGCGGCCAACTTTCCCTGGAAGAGCCATGCGCTCTGGTTCTACACGCAGATGGTGCGTTGGGGGCAGTTGCCGCATACGCCGCAAAACCTCGCCATCGCCCGCGACTGCTATCGGCCCGATCTCTACCGCGCGGCATTGAGGCCGCTTGGCGTCGCCTTGCCCGGTGCCAATGCCAAGGTGGAGGGCGCGCTGAGGATGGCAACGCCGGTCGGCTCCGCGGGAGCAAGCCTGGTCCTTGGCCCCGACGGATTTTTCGACGGCCAGATCTTCGATCCGGACCGGATAGACGCCTATATTGCCGGCCAGCGGCGCGCCTGATCATTTGCGCGCCATTCTTGTGCATTGCACAAAATTTATGCGCAATGCCTGTGCCATTGATCAATGTTTGATCGCGCCGCCGCTCGGTCCGGTCGAAGGGCAAAGCTCCCACGTCATTGATTTTCCTTGAAATTCCGCTTCCGAACGAAACTGGCACGCTTCGTGCTTTGAAGTGATCGAGCCCGTTCGCGGGCAATGGAACAGGCGTCCAATGGCGGGCGCCACAGGCAAAGCTGCCGCTCAGGTCAATGCGCGATCCCGGATGTACGGACGCGCGAGGCCTGGACGGCGGCTTTTTTCGTTTTGGACCGGAGACGACGATGACCAAGCGGATCGCAACGACATTGCTCAAGGATTTCACCCGTCGCGATTTCCTGGCGAGCAGCGCGCTGACCGCGGCTCTCTTCACTGCCGCGCTCCTGCTCTTTCCCGCCAATCACCAAACCGAAGGCAAAAGCCCGCAGGTGACCGCGCAAGTCCCGGTCTCGCCCCGCTGACTGATGCCGCGCCTCTGATCAACACAACGCGCGGCGCCTCCCACGCCGCAAACCGGAGCCCAAGATGACCGCAAACCTCCCAGCCGCGCCCAGCCAGGACAGTGCTTCAAGGCAGGCGCTCGTGATGTCCACCATCGCCTTCACCGTGTGCTTTGCGGTGTGGACGATCTTTTCCATCATCGGCGTGCGTATCAAGCAGGAGCTCGGCCTGAACGAGACCGAGTTCGGCCTGCTCGTCGGCACGCCGATCCTGACGGGCTCGCTCGTGCGCATGGTGCTCGGTGTCTGGACAGACCGCTATGGCGGACGCCTGGTCTACACAGCGACCATGCTCGCCGCGGCGATCGCGACCTTCCTGCTCGCTTTTGCGCATACCTATGAGCAGATGCTGTTGGCCGCTCTCGGCGTCGGCCTTGCCGGCGGCTCCTTTGCCGTCGGCGTCGCCTATGTCTCGCGCTTCTTCCCGGCCGGAAAACAAGGCACTGCGCTCGGCATTTTCGGCGTCGGCAATGTCGGCGCCGCTGTCACCAAGTTCCTGGCGCCCTTCGTGCTGCTCGCCTGGGGCTGGCAGTCGGTGGCGTTGATCTGGGCCGCGGCGCTGGTCGTCATGGCCGTCATCTTCTGGTTCACCACCGGCGACGATCCGGTCATCCGCGAGCGCCGCGCCGGCAAGGCGATGCCCGCAAGAAGCTTCTGGCAGGAATTCGCGCCGCTGAAGAACCTGCGGGTCTGGCGCTTCGCGTTCTACTATTTCTTCTCCTTCGGCGCGTTCGTGGCGCTGTCGCTCTGGCTGCCGCGCTACCTGATCGGCGTCTACGGTTTCGGCATCGCCACCGCCGGCATGATCGGCGCCGCCTATTCGATCCCCGCCAGCATCTTCCGCGCCTATGGCGGCGTGCTTTCCGACCGCATCGGCGCCCGCACCGTGCTCTACTGGACCTTCAGCGTCTGTGCCGTCGCGACACTCGTTCTGTCTCTCCCCTCGGCAGACTATGTCGTGCGCGGCATCAGCGGGCCGATCCCCTTCCATTTCGAGATCGGCCCGCTCGCCTTCATCGGCGTCGCCTGCGTGCTCGGCTTCTTCATGAGCCTCGGCAAGGCGGCCGTCTACAAGCACATCCCCGCCTATTATCCGCAGAGCGTAGGCGCGGTCGGCGGCGTGGTCGGCATGATCGGCGGGCTCGGCGGCTTCATCCTGCCGATCGCCTTCGGCGCGCTGAACGATCTCACCGGGGTCTGGTCGAGCTGCTTCATGCTGCTCTTCCTCATCGTCGTCTCCTGCCTGGTCTGGATGCACGTCACCATCCGCCGGATGGAGCGCGCCGCCGCCGTCAACAACGCATCCCTTTCCTACGCCGCCGAATAGATCGGAGCAGAGCGACATGACCGAGAAACTCGTCATCATCGGCAACGGCATGGCGCCGGGCAGGATGCTGGAGCACCTGCTGGAAGCCGCGCCCGACCGCTACGCCGTGACCATCTTCAACGCCGAACCGCGCGTGAACTACGACCGCATCATGCTGTCGCCGGTGCTTTCGGGCGAGAAGGCGTTCGAGGAAATCGTCATCCATGGCGACGGCTGGTACATCAAGCACGGCATCACCCTCTACAAGGGTCACCGGATCGTCGCCATCGACAGGGAGGCCAAGACCGTCACCTCAGACCACGGCGTCGCCGAGAGCTACGACAGGCTGGTCATCGCCACCGGCTCGGTTCCCTTCATCATTCCGGTTCCGGGCAAGGAATTGCCCGGCGTGCTCAGCTACCGCGATCTCGACGACGTCAACGCCATGCTGCTTGCCGCGCAGTCGCGCGCCAAAGCGGTCGTCATCGGCGGCGGCCTGCTCGGCCTCGAAGCCGCGGCCGGTCTGAAAGAGCGCGGCATGGACGTCACCGTGCTGCACGTCATGCCGACGCTGATGGAACGCCAGCTCGATCCCGCCGCCGGCTACCTTTTGCAGAAAGCCGTCGAGGCGCGCGGCATCAAGGTCATGACCAAGGCCAACACCAAGGCCATTGTCGGCAACGGCAAGGTCGAGGGTGTCGAGCTTATGGACGGCACGATCATTCCGGCGACGCTGGTGGTGATGGCGGTCGGCATCCGGCCGAGCACCGCTTTAGCCAAGGAGGCTGGGCTCGAGGTCAATCGCGGCATCGTCGTCGACGACCGCATGCGGACTTCCGACCCCGCCATCATGGCGCTCGGCGAATGCGCCGAAGTCGGCGGCCATGTTTACGGGCTGGTCGCGCCTCTCTACGAGATGGCACGGGTGGCGGCAGCCAAACTGACGGACAGTGAGGACAGGCACTTCGTCCACTCCGATACGCCGACCAAGCTCAAGGTCACCGGCATCGACCTTTATTCGCTGGGCGACTTCGCCGACGGCGACGACCGCGAGGAGATCATCCTGCGCGACGCGTCGGCCGGCATCTACAAACGTGTGGTGCTGCAGGACAACCGCATCATCGGCACCGTCTTGTTCGGCGAGACGGCCGACGGCGCGTGGTTCAACGACCTCAAGAAGAAGGCGACCGACATATCGGAGATGCGCGACACGCTGATCTTCGGCCAGGCGTTCCAGGGAGGCGTTTCCTCGGACCCTTTGGCGGCCGTTGCGGCACTGGCGGATGATGCGGAAATCTGCGGCTGCAACGGCGTCTGCAAGGGCAAGATCACCGGCGCGATCACGGCCAAGGGGCTGACCGGCCTCGACGACGTGCGCGCCCACACCAAGGCCTCGGCCTCGTGCGGCTCGTGCACGGGTCTCGTCGAGCAACTGCTGAAACTCACGCTGGGCGAGGCTTACAATCCGGCGGCGGTGCAGCCCATGTGCGGCTGCACGAGCCTCGGCCATGACGATGTGCGGCGTCTGATCAAGGCAAAGGGCCTGAAGACGATCCCCGCTGTCATGCAGGAGCTGGAGTGGAAGACCTCCTGCGGCTGCGCCAAGTGCCGGCCGGCGCTCAACTACTATCTCGTCTGCGACTGGCCGGATCAATATGCCGACGACTACCAGTCGCGCTTCATCAACGAGCGCGTGCACGCCAACATCCAGAAGGACGGCACCTATTCAGTGGTGCCGCGCATGTGGGGCGGCGTCACCAGCGCCGGCGAATTGCGCGCCATCGCCGACGTGGTCGACAAGTTCGATATCCCGATGGTCAAGGTGACGGGCGGCCAGCGCATCGACATGCTCGGCATCCGCAAGGAAGACCTGCCGGCGGTATGGGCCGATCTCGGCAAGGCGGGCTTCGTCTCCGGACATGCTTATGCTAAGGGCCTGCGCACGGTGAAGACCTGCGTCGGCTCGGACTGGTGCCGCTTCGGCACGCAGGATTCGACCGGGCTCGGCATCCGTATCGAGAAGTTCATGTGGGGTTCCTGGACGCCGGCCAAGGTGAAGATGGCGGTGTCGGGATGCCCGCGCAACTGCGCGGAAGCGACCTGCAAGGATGTCGGCGTGGTGTGCGTCGACTCTGGCTACGAGATCCACTTCGCGGGCGCCGCCGGCCTCGACATCAAGGGCACGGAAGTGCTGGGGCTGGTGAAGACCGAGGACGAGGCGCTGGAGGCGATCGTGGCGCTCGTCCAGATGTACCGCGAGCAGGCCCGCTATCTGGAGCGCATCTACAAATGGGCCAAGCGGATCGGCACCGCCGAGATCAAGAAGCAGATCCTGGACGATGCCGAGCGCCGCAGGACGCTCTTCGACCGCTTCGTCTTCAGCCAAAAATTCGCGCAGGTCGATCCGTGGTCGGAGCGCGTCTCCGGCAAGGACAAGCATGAGTTCAGGCCGATGGCGTCGGTCGGGTTCGCGGAGGCGGCGGAGTGACCAATATGAACTGGATCGCCATCGGCTCCATCACCGATATTCCGCCGCGCGGTGCGCGTTGCGTTGCGACACCGCAAGGCAAGGTCGCCGTCTTTCGCACGGCAGACGACAAGGTGTTTGCCATCGACGACCACTGCCCGCACAAGGGCGGGCCGCTCAGCCAGGGCATCGTCCATGGCGCTGCCGTGACTTGCCCGCTGCACAATTGGGTGATCTCGCTGGAGACAGGCAAGGCGCTTGGTGCCGACGAAGGCTCGGTCCGGACTATCCCGGTCAAGGTCGAGGGCGAACGGTTGTTCATCGCGCTCGAAGCGCTGTCCTCGAAAGCGGCCTGAGGCATGCAAGAAGCACGCGAGGTGAGGACCACCTGCCCCTATTGCGGGGTGGGCTGCGGCGTGCTCGCCGAGGTCGCCGCGGACGGCACGACGACCGTCCGCGGCGACCCCGATCATCCGGCCAATTTCGGCAAGCTCTGCTCGAAGGGTTCGGCTCTCGGCGAGACGCTCGGCCTCGAAGGCCGCTTGCTGCAGCCGGAAATCGGCGGCAGGCCGGCGAGCTGGGACGAAGCGCTCGACCTTGTGGCCGCGAAATTCTCGCAGGCTGTAGCCGAGCACGGCCCGGACTCTGTCGCCTTCTATGTCTCCGGCCAGTTGCTCACCGAGGACTATTACGTCGCCAACAAGCTGATGAAGGGCTTCATCGGCTCGGCCAATATCGACACCAATTCACGGCTCTGCATGGCGTCGTCCGTCGCCGGTCATCGCCGCGCTTTCGGCGAGGACCTCGTTCCCGGTGTCTATGAGGATTTCGAGTGCGCCGACCTCATCGTGCTCACCGGCTCCAACACCGCATGGTGCCATCCGGTGCTCTATCAGCGCATGCTCGCGGCGCGAAAGGAACGCGGAACCAGGATCGTCGTCATCGACCCGCGCCGCACCGCAACCGCCGACGAATGCGACCTGCATTTGGCGCTCGATCCGGGCACGGATGTGCTGCTGTTCAACGGGCTGCTTGCGCATCTCATGCAGGCCGGAAAGATCGATGCCGATTTCATCCGCGAGAGTACCTCGGGCTTTGATGCCGCAGCTTCCTTGGCCGGTGCCGATGCGCCGTCGGTCGCGCGCGTGGCAAAGGGCTGCGGGCTGGCGGCAGCCGACGTCCAGGCCTTCTATGATCTCTTCGTCGAGACCGAGCGAGCGGTGACCGTCTACAGCCAAGGCGTCAACCAGTCGGCGCACGGGACCGACAAGGTCAACGCCATAATCAACTGCCATCTCGCCACCGGCCGCATCGGCAGGCCCGGCATGGGGCCGTTCTCGGTCACCGGGCAGCCGAACGCCATGGGTGGGCGCGAGGTCGGAGGGCTGGCCAACCAGCTCGCCGCGCACATGGACTTCGGGGACGAGGCCAATATCGACCGGGTTTCCCGCTTCTGGAATGCGCCAAACGCCGCGCGGCGCGGCGGCTTGAAAGCCGTGGACATGTTCCAGGCGGTCGCGGACGGCCGCGTCAAGGCCTTGTGGGTCATGGGCACCAATCCCGCAGTCTCGATGCCCGACGCTTCGCGTGTGCGCGCTGCGTTGTCCAAATGCGATTTCGTCGCCGTCTCGGATGTGACCCGCACCGACACCACGCGCTATGCCGACGTGCTGCTGCCGGCCGCCGCCTGGGGTGAGAAGGACGGTACGGTCACCAATTCGGAACGGCGCCTCTCGCGCCAGCGGCCGTTCCTGCCGCCGCCCGGCGAGGCGAAAGCCGACTGGCGTATCATCTGCGAGGTCGCCGCGCGCATGGGCTTTGGCGAGGCCTTCGCCTACCGGACGCCGGCCGCGATCTTCCGCGAGCATGCAGCACTCTCCGCCTTTGAGAACGACGGCAAGCGTCTGTTCGACCTTGGCGGCGTGGCTGATCTCAGCGATGAAGATTATTCCGCCTTCGTGCCGCGCCATTGGCCCGCGTCGGAGCGAGGCGGCCACCAGATGAGATTGTTCGCCGACGGCCGTTTCGCGACACAAGACGGCCGCGCGCGTTTCGTGCCGGTGCGGCAGGAGGCGACGGCCTTCACGGTCGACGCGGACTATCCGCTTGCCCTGAACACCGGCCGGCTGCGCGACCAGTGGCACACCATGACGCGCACCGGAAACGTGCCGCGTTTGATGGCGAATGCGCCGGAGCCCGCGGTCGATCTTAATCCGGCGGACGCGGCCGCGCATCAGCTCAAGGATGGCGATCTCGCTCATCTTTCAACCCGCTTCGGCTTTGTCCGCGCCAGGGTGCGCGTGGCCGACGCGCAGCGGCGCGGCCAAGCCTTCATGCCCATGCATTGGAGCGGCCAGTTCGCGGCCAGGGCAGCAGCCGGCCTCTTGTCCTCACCGGTCACCGATCCGCATTCCGGCCAGCCGGAGCTCAAGCATGTCCCCGCCAGGATCGCGCGGGAAGAGGCTGGCTGGGCGGGTGTGCTCATCACGCGGCGCGATCTCAGGCCGA
Organism: Mesorhizobium sp. CA6; assembly: GCF_020165035.1. Lineage (NCBI taxonomy): Bacteria > Pseudomonadati > Pseudomonadota > Alphaproteobacteria > Hyphomicrobiales > Phyllobacteriaceae > Mesorhizobium > Mesorhizobium sp. CA6. The sequence continues at coordinate 13,054 of NZ_JAIUHI010000003.1, forward strand.
CCGGTTTCGTCCATTGGAGCCGGCATGCTGTCGAGGGCGGATGGGTTTACGAGCTCACCGGAACCGAGCCGCCGGACCAGGGCATTCTCCTGGCGCGCAAGCTGCTCGGCGCGCAGCGACGGGATCAGCTCCTGGAATACACCGACCGTCGCGGGCTCGCCTATCGTGCCGCTGCGATCGACGAAGGCGGCGCCATGGCCGAAGCCCTGCTGGTCGCCGCTCCGGACCAGTTGCCCATGCGGGACTGGCTGGTGTCGTTGCTCGCCACGCGCCAGCCGCTCTCGGCTACAGACCGGCACGCGCTTCTGTCCGGTCGCTCGCCGGTGCCCGTGCCTGCGATCGGGCGCGTCGTGTGCGCCTGCTTCCATGTCGGCGCCAACCAGCTCGCTTCGGCGGTCGCCTCGGGATGCGACAGCCTCGAAGCGATCGGCTCGACGCTGCGCGCGGGCACCAATTGCGGCTCATGCCGCTCGGAGATCAGGGCGATCATCGACGCCCGCCGTGTGCAGGCAGCCGAGTAATTCATGCGTGTCGCCGTCGCCGGCTTCGAAACGTTCTACTCCGGGTCTTTCTGCACTGGTCCCGCATAAGGCTACAGCGCGGTTTCGGCTCAGACGCCCGCGATCGCCAAGAGCCAGGCCAGAATGTCGAGCAGCAGAAAGAGCAGCGCGATCTGCAGAGCCACGCGCAGGCGCTGGATAATTCGCTAGTTCGCGGCCATGTCCGCCTTGATGCGAAGAGCAAGGGCGCGGTGCATCGCCGACATCGATGCAGGCCCGTCGCCATCGACATATTGATGCAACAGTTCTTCCGGATCGAAGCGGAATGAGTATTGGTGATAAGGCCAAAGCATGAAGACGATAAGCCCGCCGATGCTGAACAGCAGGGACACCGCAATCCATTCCCAAAGCCCGAGCCCGTCGGAAAGGGCCGCGCCGCCGAGCAGCGAATTCGCGAATGCTGTGGCGAAGATCAGGCTCCCGGCGCGGGTGCTCATGTTCTCCACCACGGTCTGCTGATGGGTGAGACCTCTCACCGCCTCCTGGTAGATGAACGCAAGACGAGGGTCATCGTCGGCGGGACTGTTTGCAGCAGCACGCGAACGCTCGGCCATAAGGGGTGCCTCTCCGATGCGACAGGGATGAGCCGCTTATTTTGTGCATGTCGTTGCCGCAAAACCGCTGCACACTTTTGCGCGACATGCCTTAGCTCAAATACTACCGATCCTCGATGATCCTCAAATACGCCGCCGTCACGAACAGCACGATGAAACCGAACAGGATGCGGCGGCCGCCTTCGGGCATCTGCAGGATGGTGAGCAGCGTCGTCAGCACCGTCAGGATCAGCGCGCCGACGATGGTGCCGGTGTAGCCGCCGCGGCCGCCGAAGATCGAGGTGCCGCCGATGACGGCCGCCGCCACCGAAGGCAGCACCAGCGGCTCGGCGAGCGACAGCGAGGGCGCCTTGATCAGGCCGATATAGAGCAGGCCGGTGATGCCGGCGAGCAGGCTGGAGAGGACATAGAGCGCGGTGATCACCTGCCAGTAGCGGACGCCTGACAGGCGCGCGGCGCGTTCGTTGTCGCCGACGGCATAGAGCAGGCGGCCGAATCCGGTGCGGTTCAGCATGAAGACGATCAGCACCGCCACCGGCACGAACAGGAAGAGCGCGTTGGGAAAGCCGTAGGTGAGGCCGGTGCCCAACCAGTTGAGGAAATCCGGGATTTTCGCGCCGGACGCGATGACGGTGCGCTGGTAGACCTGCAGGAAGCCGGTGCCGATCAGGCTGGTGCCGAGCGTCATGATCAGCGGATGCACCCGAAACACGCCGACGCCGATGCCGTTGACGAAGCCGATCAGCACGGCGGGCAGCATGGCCAGCAGGAAAGCCACCGCGGGATCCTGGTTGACGATTTGCGTCGCCATGATGAAGGCGCTCATCGTCGCCACGGTGCCGACCGAAAGGTCGATGCCGCCGGTCAGCATGGTCATGGTCTGGCAGCCGGCGAGGATCGCCAGCGGGATGGCGAATTTCGCCGTGTTGGCGATCCAGCGCTCGTTGACGATGCCCGGACGCAGGACCTGCAGGATCGCCACGAGGATGATCAAAAGGATGATCAGCGGGATGAGCGGCCGGTCCGCCATGAAGCGCTTCAAGCGGCGCCCGAACGAGACCGGCTGGGGCATGGTCGCGATGTCGGTCATGGCGTTGCTCCTACCGGACGGCCGCGGATGGTGATGAAGGCGCCGAACATCACGACCGCGACCATGATCGCGCCTTCGATGATGGCGGTCACGTTCGGATCGATGGCCAGAAGCGTCAGATCGGTGCGCACCAGCCGCAGCACGAAGACGGCGATGATCGGCCCGAGCAGGCCGCCCTTGCCGCCGCCGAGCGCGACGCCGCCCAGCACGACGGCGGCGACGCTGGCGAGCAGATAAGGCCCGGGAATGGGCGCGCCGATGCCGGTGCTGATGGTGAGAGACAATCCGCCCATCGCGGCGAACAGGCCGGAGAGCGCATAGGCGACGATCCTGGTGCGCGCCACCGGCACGCCGCTGCGAAAGGCGGCGAGCTCATCGCTGCCGATGGCATAGATGGAGAGGCCAAGCCGCGAGCGCCTAAGCGGAATCCACACGATGCAGAGGCAGACGACGAGCAGCACCAGGGCTTTCGGAACCCAGGCGTCGGCCCAGTCCGGCAGGCCGGGGATGGGCGCGGTGCCGATGACGCTTGCCTTCAGCCACTCGGCGGCGGCGCCGCCGGGAGCACCAAGCACCAGCAGCGCCGCGCCCTGCAGCACGAACAGCATGGCCAAGGTGACGACGATGTCGGGCACCCGCGTGACGACGATAAGCACGCCGTTCAGCGCGCCGAGCACCAGCCCCATGGCCAGCACGAAGGGCACGACGAACAATGCATATTCCTCGCCGGCGCCGTTCATCATCGAGGCAGCGGTCACGCTTGTCAGCGCCATCATGGCGGCGACCGACAGATCGATGCCGCCGGCGATGACGACGACGGTCTGGGCCGCGACGGCAAAGGCGTAAGGCAGAACCGCCCGCGCCAGCGAACCGAAGTCGCCGCTGCCATAGCTCGGCTGGATCAGCTTGGTGACGACGAAGACAAAGATCAGCAGGGCGAACAGGCCTGCCACCCAGCCTTGGTTGCGCAAGAAGCGGCTCATGACGCGGCCTCGGCGCTGGAACCAGGTTTGACCTCGGCAAGGATGCCGACATCCGCCCTGGCGCCGCGCGGCAGGCCGTAGGCGGCCCGCATCAAAGCCGCTTCGTCGGCGTCTTCGACCGGGAAAGTGTCGACGACGCGGCCGCCGAAGATGACGATGACGCGGTCGCAGACACGCTGCACCTCTTCCATCTCGGATGTGTAGAACAGCACCGACTTACCCTGGCCGGCGAGCTCGCGCAGCAGCTTGTAGATCTCCTGCTTGGTGCCGACATCGATGCCGCGCGTCGCGTCGAAGCAAAGGATGGTGCGGGCGTTGGCGGCGATCCAGCGAGCGATGGTCACCTTCTGCTGGTTGCCACCGGACAGGCGCTGCACTTCGCCCTGGGCGCGGGTGTCGATCTGCAACCTGCCGATGGCGCCGGAAACCACCACCTGCTCGCGGCGCATGCGGATCGGGCCCCATTTACGCGGCGCCGCGCTGAAGGGCAGCGCAATGTTCTCGCGCACCGAACGCTGCATGGCCAAGGCCTCGGCGCGGTCGCCCGGCACATAGGCGATGCCGGCCTGGATGGCGTCGCTCGGATGCGAAAATTTGACGGGCGCGCCGTCGACTTCGATGCTGCCGCCGGTCGGACGGATCGAGCCGGCAAGCGCGGCGAAGAGCTCGTCCTGGCCCTGACCTTCGAGTGCAAAGACGCCGGCGACCTCGCCATTGGCGAGATCGAAGGAGACGTCGTTGAGCTTGGTGCCTAGCTGCAGGTTGCGGACCGACAATCGCGGACAACCGTCGCCGGCAACCGCCCCTTCATTCGCCGCGCGCGCGGCGACGCGCGTCTTCTCGATGCGGGTGCCGAGCATCATCTCGACTATTCTTTCCTCGATGCCCGGCTCGATGTCGACGACCCCGACGGTTGCGCCGTCGCGCAGCACGGTGGCGCGGTCGCAGAGCGCGGAGATCTCGACGAAACGGTGCGAGATGAAGATGACGGAGCGGCCGGCGTCGCCCTGGCGGCGCACGACTTCCAGCACTTTCTCAGCGAGGTTCGCCGGTAGTGCGGCGGTCATCTCGTCGAGAAGAAGCACGTCGGGCTCGACGGCGAGCGCGCGCGCCAAGTCAAGCACGCGCAGGATGGCCAAGGGGATATGACGCGCCGTCTCGCGGATATCGAGGTCGGGAATGCCGAGCTCGCGCACCCATGCACGGAACGGCTCGACCGGCGTGCCGGTGAGCCGCAGATTGGATAGGACATCGAGGTCGGGGATCAGCGAAGGTTCCTGGTAGACCGGCAGCAGGCCGGCGCGGCGGGCGGCGGCGGGCGAGCGGACATCGAGCTGCTGGCTGCGGATCAGGATGCGCCCGGCGTCCGCCTTGATCGCACCCGTCAGGATCTTCACCAGCGTCGACTTGCCGGCGCCATTGGCGCCCATCAGCGCATGCACCTCGCCCGGCAGCACGGACAGCGAGGCGTTACGCAGCGCGGCAACTGCACCATAGTTCTTCGCTACGCCGGTGGCGTCGAGGAGAGGGCTTTGCGGCAACGGGTTTGTTGTCAAATCGTGTGGTTCTCGTTCCAAAAACCGATGCAGGCCGCGGCTGACCTCCTCCTTCTCCCCTTGTGGGAGAAGGTGTCGCCGAAGGCGACGGATGAGGGGTGTTCCAGCGGAGTGGGACGTTGGCGTTCCTGGAACACCCCTCATCCGTCTCGGCGCTATCGCGCCGATCCACCTTCTCCCACAAGGGGAGAAGGCAGAAGGGCGTCTCGTCTCCTATTCGCCGGGGCCCTTGCAGGCGATGATCTGGTCCTTGGTGTAGGTCGTCCAGTCCGGGATCGAGATCGAGACCGGCCATTCGGGGCTGAGCGAGGGATCGACGACGCTCTTCAGCTTGGCCTTGCCTTCCTCCGTGGCGTTTTCCCAAAGCTGCGGTTCGACCAGAACGGTCTGCTGCGCCGGTTTTTTGCCGTCGAGGATCTGGAGCGCCAGCGTCACGCCGGCGCCGCCGATCGAGCCGGGATTGGTGACGGCCGCGCCCACCAGGCCCTTGACCGAGCTCAACTGGCCGACGAAGCCAGCATTGTCGGCGCCGACCACAGGCACCATCGGCGCCTGCTGCTCGACCAGCGCGTCGACGATGACGTTGTCGATGCCCGAGGTCCAGATGCCGTTGATCGGGGTGCCGGTGGCGAGAAAGGACAGGATCTGCTGCTTGGCCTGATCCTGCTGCCAGCCGGTGAAGACTTCCTGCGCGACCTTCACGTCGGGGAATTCGGCGAGCGCCTTCTTGAAGCCTTTGTCGCGGTCCGAGTCGGCCGAAGCGCCGGCGGCGCCGCGCATATAGAGCACCTCACCCTTGCCGCCCATCTGCTGGAACAGCCACTTGGCGCCGAGATAGGCATATTGTTCCTGGTTGTTGGAGATGATGTAGGCGGACGGCTCGGTCACCGCCTGGTCGACGGCGACGACGACGATGCCGGCCTTCGTCGCTTCCTCGAGACCGGCCTTGATGCCTGCCGGATCGGCCGGGTTGACGACGATGGCGTCGACCTTGGCGCTGATCAGGTTGCGGATGTCTTCCAACTGACCGGCAGCGTCGGTGTTGCGGTGGGCGATGTTGAGCTTCGCCACTTCGCCCGAAGCGAGCGCCTGCGCCTTCATCGCACAGATCATTTCCTCGCGCCAGCCATTGCCCTGCACAGTGTTGGAAATGCCGATCGTGTACTTGCCGGCGGCGGCCGAGGCGCCCGCCGAGGCAAGCAGCGCGGCGCCGGCAAGGAGCGAGGCCACGGTCAGATGTCTTTTCATTTCAGTACTCCTCCACATTGATCTTTTCAGTTCGGTTCCAGGCTCTGATTCAGTCGGAGCCAAGCTTTCGTCATTTGATGAAGGGGCGCAGCACGTCGCGGGCCAGCAGGAAGCCGCGCTTGACCTTTTCATCCGTCCCCTCGAAGCGCCGGTCCTCATGCTCGATGACGACCGGTCCGTCATAGCCGGCCCGGTAGAGGCCCGAAAAAATCCTGCTCCAGTCGATATCCCCAAGCCCCGGCATGCGCGGCACCTGCCAGCCTATGCCAGCGGAAAGGATTCCGCGCTCGTACAAACCATCATGATCAATCATCAGATCCTTGGCATGCACATGCAGCATGTTTGCGCCGAACTCGCGGATGAAGCGCTCCTTGTCGATCATCTGCCAGACGAGATGCGAGGGATCGAAGTTCATGCCGACATCGCCGCCCCAGGATTCCAGGATGCGGCGCCAGACATAGGGCGAGTAGGCGATGTTGTGCCCGCCCGGCCATTCGTCATAGCTGAAGATCATCGGGCAGTTCTCGAAGGCGAGTTTTACGCCATGCTCGCGGGCATGGGCGATGATCGCCGGCCAGATTTTCTGCGCATCTTCCCAGTTGGCGTCGATAGTCTTCGAAGCGTCACCGCCGCAGAAGGTGTTGACGAGCGGCACGCCCATGCGGCTGGCAAGCACGATCACCTTCTTCAGATGGTCGATCACTGCTTCGCGATGCGCTTGGTCGGGATGGAGCGGATTGGGATAGAAACCGAGACCTGAGATGGCCAGGCCCTTGCCGGCAAGCTCGGCCGCGATGTCCTTGGCCTCAGCGCCCGGGACGTCCACGTCGATATGGCTGGTGCCGGCGTAGCGGCGGCTGGCGCCGGAAGTCTTCGGCCAGCAGGCGATTTCCAGCGCCTCGAAGCCGGTAGAGCACGCCCAGTCGGCGACTTCGCCGAGCGGCGTGTCGGGGAATGGTGCTGTCAGCAGTCCAAGCTTCATGATCCCTCCCGGTTGCTAACTATGCAGATCGCGTCGGCTGCTTCAACCGCGCATCGGTTGGCCCAGCGCAGACCTGTCCGACAAAGCCCATCGGATCGCCCGAAAGCAAACCATCGAGCCCGGCGACGACATGGGCACGGAATTTGGCGTTGGCGGCCAAGGCCGGGTCGAAGATAGCGTCGATGGCGAGGATCGAATCGACGAGCGCTTTGCTGTCGGCACCGATGCGGTCGGCGATGGCGGCAATCTTGTCGGCAAACGGATCGGACACCTGCCAGGCGCGGCCGAAGCGGGAAGAAGCCTTGATCAGATAAGCCATCCAGCCGGCGACCGGCACCGAGAGGAGCGCAATTCCCTCGCCCTTCGCCAGCCGATCGCGGATCGGGTTGAGCAGGCGCTGCACGATCTTCTGCGAGCCGTCGGTGGCGATCTGGTGGTTGCGGTGGTGTATCGCCGTGTTGGTGAGGCGCGACAGACTCTGCTCGACATAGGCGGCCGGCGCGATGCCGGGCACGGGCATCAGCGTCGGCAGTGTTTCCTCGGTGAGCATGCGGCGGACGAAACGGGCCAGAAGCGGGTCGGCAATCGTCTCGAACGTGTGCTCGAAGCCGCCCAGAACGCCGAGATAGCTGAGCGTCGTCTGGGCGCCGTTCAGCACGCGCATCTTGAGGTGTTCGAATGGCGTCACGTCGTCGACGAAGGTCGCGCCGACAAGATCCCAGCGCGGCACGCGGCCGGCGAAGCGGTTCTCGATCACCCATTGGCGGAAGCGCTCGCCCACCACCACCGCGCTGTCATGGTAGCCGAAGCGCTGCTCGACCGTACCGACATCGGCTGCGGTGGTCGCCGGAGCGATGCGGTCGACCATGGCGGAGGGGAAGGCGGCATTGGCTTCGATCCAGTCCGCCAGCTTGCCGCCGCGCCGTTCGGCGAATTTGCGTACGACATTGCCGAGGATGATGCCGTTGGTCGGGATGTTGTCGCAGGAGAGCAGCGTCACCGGCCTGCCATGCGTGGCCATGCGCAATTCCAGCGCGCGCGCCAGGATGCCGGGCACGCTGCGCGGCGCCTCGGGATTGGCGAGGTCGTGCGCGATATCGGGATGGTCGAGGTCGAGCGCGCCGATCGAGGGGATGTGGCAATAGCCTTTCTCAGTCACCGTCATGGTGACCGTCTCGATGTCGGGCGAGGCGAGCACATCCAGCGCCGGCGCCGCGCTGTCCTGGCTGTCGACGACGCGAACGATGCTGCCGATGACGCGCGCCTCGACCTCGTCGTTCTGGCGGATGAGCCGCGTGTAGAGACCGTCCTGGCGCCCCAGCGTGCCGGCCAGCAGGGGAGGGCGAATGTTGATGCCGACCAGTCCCCAGCGGTCGAAATCCTTCGCCAGAAGATCGTCGGTGTATTCGGCCTGATGGCAACGGTGGAAGGCGCCGACGCCGATATGGGCGATGCCTGGCTTCAGCGCAGCGCGGTCGTAAGCCGGCTTGCGGACCTCTAACGGCAATCGGCCGAGCAGGGCAGGGCTGAGCTTCTCGGCGCTCACCGATTGGCTCCGATCACCCATTGCTCCTGGTCGATCAGCGCGCCGGTCATAGGGCCCGCCGCGTCGGAAAGCAGGAAGACGGCAAGATTGGCGATGTGGGTCACGGAGAAAAGCCGGCCGAAGGGTTGCGTCGCATTGGCCGCGTCGAGCCAGCCCGGACCGTGGCCGAGCGTCTCGGCCTGCATGACGCGCTCGGCCGGGGTGTCGGTCCAGCCGACATTGATGCCGTTGACGCGGATGCGGTCGAAGCGGTGGGCGTTGGCGGCGTTCTTGGTCAGCGTCGCCAGCGCGCCCTTGGTGGCGGAATAAACGGCAAGCTCCGGCGAGCCGCAATGCGCGTTGATCGACAGGATGTTGACGATCGAGCCGCCCTGTCCGCGTTTCTTCATATCGGCGATTGCCGCCTGCATCAGGAAGAAAGGCGCGCGGGCGTTGACGGCAAAAAGCGCCGCCCAGTTGTCGAGCGTGCCATCGACGAAAGAAGCGCGATCGGTCAGGCCGGCGGCGTTGACCAGGCCGTCGATACGACCGAAGTGGTCGATGCAGGCTTGCGCCAGCAGCGCCGGGGCCTCGGGATCGCCGAGATCGGCAGCAGCGAAGGCGGCGGGAGTGCCCATGGCCGAGAGTTCGGCGGTGACAGGATTGCCACGCTTCTGGTCCCGCCCGGTGATCAGCAGTCCGGCGGCGCCGGAGCGAGCAAGCGTCTCGGCGATCGCCCGGCCGATGCCTTGCGTCGCGCCGGTGACCAGCACCACCTTGCCGTCGAGACGAACCTCCATTCCTCCTCCCGGAACAAAGTTTCCATTTTTCCAAATATGGAACAACGGTTCTCTTTAGTCAATCGTGCTAGAGCGGTTCACCGTTTTCTATGGAACCGGTGAACCGCTCTATCTCCTTGCCTTTCGCAATTCCGGACGGAAGGTTACGGCGAAGACGCCGAACTTAACCGCTCACACTTTTCCTGGAATTGCTCTTGTCAGCCTGTCCGTTGCGCGACGACGCCGTGGACCAACGCCATGCCGACCGCGAGCGAGGCGGCAAGCGAGCGAAAGCCGCCGAAGTCCTGCTCGACCACTTCCAGCCAGGTGTCGGAGAGTTTTGCCAGCGGCGAAAAGGTGCTGTCGGTGATGGTGAGAATGCGCGCCTTGCGCTCATGCGCCACGGCGACGAGATCGGGCGTGATCGAGTTGTAGGGGCTAAAGGAGACGGCCAGCACCGCGTCGCGCGGCGTGATGCAGCCGACCTGGTCGAGCGCGGTCGAGCCGACATTGTCGACCAGCACGTTGCGCACGCCCTGCTGCGAGAGCGTCAGCGACAGATAGGTGGTGACGGGGAAGGCGCGCTTGCTGCCGATGACATAAATCAGCTCGGCCGCCGCCAGATGATCGATCATCGTCTCGAAAGCCGCGATATCGAAATCATTGCCGATGCGGCCAAGCGAGGTCTGGCAGGCGCCGATCATGCCATTGAGAAAATGCAGGTTGGCGTTCGGCTCCGCGGCCTTGTCCTGGCCGCCTTGCGTGTCCGGCCAGGAGCCTTTCATGCGGTCCTTGAACAGGAGCTGGAAATCGGAAAAGCCGGAATAGCCGAAGATCTGCGCGAAGCGCACCAGGGTCGAAGGCTGCACGCCGGCTTGGTCCGCCACTTGCGCGATCGTTCCCAACGCCACTTCGCTCGGATGCTGCCAGAGGAAGATCGCCACCTGGCGAAGCCGTTTTGGGAAATGCACGGTCCCCGACGCAAGCACCGCCCGCAATTCCTCGTAGGTTTGCGGTTTCGTGTAGCCAAGTGCTGCCAGCGAACGGCCTTGTTTGCCGGGAGCGCTGTCACCGGCCTGGCCGGGTGAGGTTCGCACGCCGCTCATGGCATGGGCCAGGTTTGAAGTACCGCGCGGGAAGGTGAAGACCGCCAATTTTCTACGTTGGCGCCGCCCCTCATCCGCCTACCGGCACCTTCTCCCCGTATGGTGACGGGGAGAAGGGGAGCGGCCGCAGCCTTGGCGCCTTTTCCGCGACACTGGCGATTGGCGAAACCGGTGATGAGAGCGCCCCTTTCTCCATCACCATACGGGGAGAGGATGCCGGCAGGCAGGTGAGGGGCGGCTCCAGCGCCCGGAAAAAGGGCAGCCATCCGACGCTTCATCACCCAGACCCTCCGTCTTTCCTACAAGCCTAGTGCGGCACGATCGTTTTACAAAACGAAATCTGGAAAAACTGTTCGAAATTGGTGGGAAGCCCCGTATACTCGCGCGCTGCCGATGACAGTTATCCGCGAGGAATCGAAGCATGGTCTATGCAACTGCTGACGGAACCTCGCGTCAACGTCTCCGGGTGGGCATGGTCGGAGGCGGCCGCAACGCCTTCATCGGCGCCGTGCACCGGCTGGCGATGCGGCTTGACGACCAGATCGCGCTGGTCGCGGGCGCATTGTCCTCGGATCCGGAAAATGCCGCAGCCTCCGCCGCGGAGATCGGCATCGCGCCGGAGCGCAGCTATGCCGACTACCACGCCATGGCGAAGACCGAAGCGGCGCGAGCTGACGGCATCGAGGCGGTCGTCATCGTCACGCCCAACCATCTGCACGCGCCGATCGCCACGGCGTTCCTCGAGGCCGGCATAGACGTCATTTGCGACAAGCCGCTGTCGACGACGCTTGCCGAGGCCGAGGCGCTGGTTGCGCTGACAAAAGCGAAGCAGCGCCGTTTTGTCGTCACGCTCAACAATACCGGCTATGCCATGGTGCGCCAGGCGCGCGAGATGGTGGCGGCGGGCGAGCTCGGCCGGATCGTTTCGGTGCATGGCGCCTACATCCAGGACTGGCTAACCAGGCCGATCGACGCCGAGGGCCAGAAGCAGGCGGAATGGCGCACCGATCCGGCGCGCGCCGGACAGTCGGCGGTGCTCGCCGATATCGGCGTGCATGCCTTCAACCTGGCAAGCTTCGTCTCCGGCTTCGAGGCCGAGGCGGTTTCGGCTGACCTCTTCACCGCCGTGCCGGGACGGCGGCTCGACGACAACGCGCATGTGCTGCTGCGCTGGGCGGGCGGGGCGCACGGCACGATCCTCGCCAGCCAGACCTCGCCCGGCCACTACAACGACCTTTCGGTGCGCATCTATGGCGAGAAGGCCGGGCTCGAATGGTTTGGATCGCGGCCGGAGGAACTGCGCTTCTCGCCCTATGGCGAGGAAACCCGCACCCTGGTGCGCGGGGGCCATGGCTCGACGGCGGAAGCCCGGCGCGTCTCGCGCATGCCGGCGGCGCATCCGGAAGGCTATATCGAGGCCTTCGCCAATTTCTACCGCGACGCCGCCGAGATTATTCGCGCGCATCGATCGGGCGGTGCGGTTGATGCCGCGCGCGCGGCGCAGGTACCCGATGTCGTCGACGGCGCGCGCGGCGTGAAGTTTGTCGCCGCCGCGGTGGAGTCGAACGCGGCGGGAGGAGCTTGGACGGCGGCGAGGTTTGGGTGAGGACAGTCGCACTCTTGACGGCGTTGCCGAACTCAGTCTCCGATGGCCGCAAACGCAGTTGAATGAAGCTGCCTCGGTTAACCATGAAGCGCGCGCAGTTCGAAGAGCAGAACCGTTACCTCCTGCGGCGCCAGCGCGAATTCCGCCAAGCGGCCGATGTCGTCACGCAGTCCTGGATGGCGTTCCCCGAGATCGAGGCGATCGCTGTCATAGGATCAGTGGCAAAACCACTCTGGAAGGAGATTCCGAGGTTCAGCGACTTCCGCCGCGCGCGTATCGAAGTTTGGCATGAATGCAGCGACCTCGACCTCGCTGTCTGGGTCGACTCGCAACACCGGCTTGGCGAGTTGCGCCGTAAGGGCGCCGCGGCGCTGCGGCAGGCGTTCGAGGCCGGGCTTGGCATCAGTGTCGCTGACCATCAGCTCGACGTCTTCCTGTTCGAGCCCGGCACTGACCGTTACCTTGGCCGGCTTTGCTCCTTCAACCGCTGTCCGAAGGGAAATCGGGATTGTCTGGTTCCAGGCTGCGGGACCATACCCTTCAACAAGCGCATCGCGGATTTCCGGCCTCACGCCGATTTGTTGGAGCCGATCACATATTCTACTCTCTACCGCCGGGATCGCGGCTTACTACGTTCCGCGCTTGAATTGCCGAATGTCGATGAGGCTGGCTGAGCGACTCTCGCAAGCTACCCCTTGATTGCCGAGCCCACGATCGAATCGATGAAGAAGCGCTGCAGGAAGACGAAGAGGATGAGCGGCGGCAGTACGGCGAGCGTTGCGCCGGCCATCACCAGGCCGGTGTTGACGGCGCCGCGGTTGTAGCTGAGCAGCCGGCTCAGGCTGATGACGATCGGATAGGCGTCGGCGTTGCCCTGCAGCACGGTCAGCGGCCACAGATAGCTGTTCCAGTGATAGACGAAGGCGAACAGAGCCAGCGCCGCGATGGCCGGCGCCACGCTCGGCGCCACGATCTTGAACAGGATGAGCAGCTCGGAAGCGCCGTCCATGCGGGCGGCGTCGATCAACTCGTCCGGCACGCCGGCGATGAACTGGCGCATCAGGAAGATGCCGAAGGCGTTGGCGAGGTTGGGCACGATGATGCCGGCAAGGCTGGCGCTCAGCCCGATCGAGCCGACCATGCGGTAGAGCGGGATCAGCGTCACGACCGGCGGCAGGAACATGGTGGCGATCAGCAGCGAGAAGAGCAGCGGGCGGCCGGGGAAAGAATATTTGGCGAAGGCGTAGCCGGCCATCATGCTGGTGACCAGGATGCCGGCGGTGGTGATCGTGGCGATGACCAAGGAATTCCACATCGAGCGTCCGACATTGATCACGCCGGCGACCTTGCCATAGGCCTCCAGGGTTGGCGTATGCGGGATCCACACCGGCGGCACCTGCATGGTCTCGGCCGGCGTCTTCAGGCTGGAGAGCACCATCCAAGCAAGGGGAAAGGCGGAGGCAACCGCGACCAGAAGCATTGCGGTGGCAAGCAGCGCCTTGCGGCCCGAAGGGCGCCTAAGGGACAGTGATCGGGCAGTCACGCTCATTCGCTGTCCTTGCGGTTGGCGAAGGCAAACAGCGCCGAAACGCAGACGATCAGCGACAGCATCAGCATCACCGCCATGGCCGAGCCCAACCCGCCCTGCGCGCGTTCGATGCCGACGCGGCGGATATGGTAGGTCAGCACATTGGTCGAGCCGACCGGTCCGCCTTGCGTGATCAGCGCCACCGGCTCGAACACCTGCACGGCGTTGATGATGGCGATGACGGCGCTGAAGAGAAGCGTGCGGCGAAGCAGGGGCAGGGTGATGAAGCGGAACTGCTCGCGGCCCTTGGCACCGTCGAGCGTCGCCGCCTCATAGAGGCTGCCGGGGATCTGCGTCAGTCCGGCGATGGCGAGCACCGTGAAATAGCCGACCTGCTGCCAGACGTTGAGCAGCACGATCGAGATCAATGCCGAGCGCGGCGAGGAGAGCCAGGGCTGCGGATCGATTCCGGCCAGGCCGAGCAGCTGGTTGAGCGGTCCCTCGCTCGGCGAATAAAGCTTCGACCAGACCAGCGCGACCGCGATCATCGGCACCATGTAGGTCGAAAACAGCACCGTGCGCAGCGCCGTGCCGCCGGCGACGTCGCGCTGGTAGACCAGCAGTCCGAAGACGACCGACAGCGGCAGGATGAGAACGACGGACAGCGCGGTGTAGATTGCGGTGTTGAGCAGCGCCGTCTTGAAATCACGGCCGACCGAGGTCGGGCCGAAGATTTCCTGGAAATTGCCGAGGCCGGTGAAGCTCGCCTCGGAAAAGGGCGTCTGCGTCGACCAGTCCTGGAAGGACAGCCACACAGTCAGCAGCATCGGCAGCAGCACGAACACGCCGATCAATGTCACGGCGGGCGCAAGCATGATGCCCGCCGAGGCACGAAAAGCTTTGGCCATTCACCTGCTTCCGATGGCTCCGGGTCAAAGACCCGAGCTTATTTCGCCGCGCGCTCCAGGATCGACGTGGCGTCGGCCTGCGCATTCGCCTGCGCATCCTTGGCCGAGACCTGGCCATACTGCAACGCCTCGAGCGTCTGCTGCAGGGATTCTGAGAATTCCTGGCCGCCGAGCACCACAGGGAAGGGGCGCGCATCGGCAAGCACCGAGACGTAGCCGGACAGGAATTCGGAACCGAGCTTGTCCTTATGCGCTTCGATGTCGGAGGTGCGTGACGGCAGGATGCCCATCGACATCAATATGTCGGACATGGCCGAGGCGCCGTTCTTGCCCGACTTCGGGCTGTTCAGCCAGGCAAGGAATTCCCAGGCCGCCTTCTGCTCGGCCTCGCCGGCCTTGGCGTTGACGACGGTCATCCAGGAATAGGAAATCGAATGCGGCTTGTCGCCGCTCGGGCCGACAGGGATAGGCGCTGTGGCGATGTTTGCGAACTTGTCGCCCATGCCGGTCTTGAGCGCGCTTTCCCACCAGTTGGCCATTATGATCATGCCGGTCTTGCCGGAGACGAAATTGTCGAGGAACGGGCCCGTGGTGTTGGCGTCCGCCGTTGCCATCGCCGGATTGCTCGCGCCGGACTTTATCAAGTCTTCATAGAGCGCGAAGGTTTCGCTGGCCTGGGAGCTGTCCAGCGCCGGCTTGCCGTCCTTGACCAGGTTGCCACCATTGGAGACGAGCAGCGAGGCGAAAGGATGGACCACGCCCGCCGCCCATGAGTTGATCATGCCGAAGCCCTGCTGGCCCTTGGCCTTGTCGGTCAGCTTCGCGGCGGTATCCTTGAGTTCGGCCCAGGTCTTGGGCGGAGCGGCGATGCCCGCTTCCTTGAACAGTTCCTTGTTGTAGTTCAGCGCGTAGACGTCGATCTCGTTCGGAATGCCGTAGAGCGTCCCGCCGACCGAGGCGGCGCTGACGACGCCCGCCGGCCAGGCGCTCTTCACCTCGGCTGCCACCGCATCGGGAGCGGGGGCGACGAGCTTGTCCTTTGCCAGTTCCGGCAGCCACAGATCGTAGATACCGCCGATCGTCGGACCGTCGGAGGACCCGCCCTGCGAGCGCAGCGTGGTCAAGAGGTCGCCGAACGGAACCGCGCGCACGGTGATGGCGACATCCGGGTGCTCCTTGGAAAAATCCTTGGCCGCCGCTTCGAGCAGGGCCACCGTCTCCGGCGACCAATGCGTCAGGTAGGAGATGTTGACCGATTGCGCCCAGCCGGTCGCGGGCAGCGCAATAAGCCCCGCGGCGAATCCAAGCTTCGAGATCCAGGCAAGCGACATCGGCGTCCTCCACATAAGCCATACCAGAGTGGATGACGTTATGACAACTTTGAGCAAAGGCGCAAGCCCCCTCGCACATGGACGTGCGGATCATGCTTGCAGATGAAAAACTCGATTATGTCGATCCAGTCAAGTTTACGTAAATAAATCAGAAGGATATGATGCGGTTTTCTGGCCGATCACCGATCAATAAGCAGCCGTCGACGTCTTTGCGGCTCTTGCGAGCGGCATCATGTCGTTATAATGACATCTGAAAAAGCTGACCGGAGCCGCCATACATGACACGGGTTCTCGCCATCGATCTCGGCGGCACCAATCTGCGCGCCGCGGTCTATACGGGCGATATCGGCGAACTTGTGCCCCAGGTCCGTGAGTCGGCGCCGGCGAGCCTCGACGCGTTCGTGACGCGCGTCCGCACGCTTGCGGCCGCAGGCGAGGCCGAAGCGCTCGGGCTGGCCGTGCCGGGACTTGTCGAGGGCTCCGCATGCCGCTGGATACCGAATCTGCCCTGGCTCGACGGCGTCGACGTCGCGGCGCTGTTTCCCGACCTTCGCGTGGCGGTCGGCAATGACGCGCAGATCGCGCTGCTGGCGGAAGCGGCGCACGGCGCGGCCAAGGGCGTCTCCGATGCGATCCTACTGGCCATCGGCACCGGCATTGGCTCAGCGGTGCTGGCCAATGGCGGCATCGTCGCCGGCGCGCATGGCGGCGCCTGTTCCTTTGGCTGGGCCAGCGCCGACGTCAGGGACCACGGCGAGGATCGCAGCGGCTGGCTGGAACGTGTCGCCTCCGGCCGTGCGCTGGACGCCCTTGCCGCACAGATCGGACTGGCCGACAGCCGCCAGCTGATCGCCGCCGCCAAGGCGGGCCAGCTTGCCGCGCAGACCCTGCTCGAGGTGCCGGCGCGCCAACTCGGCACGGCGCTGGCCGGCGCGGTCGGGTTGCTCGATCCAGGCGTCATCCTGGTCTCGGGCGGCCTGGCCGACGTACTGGATGTGATCGCGCCGCCTTTGCTTGCGGCGCTACGGCGTCAATTGCCGCCGCATCTGCGCGGCATCGAACTTAAGCCTGGAAAATTCGGCTCCCGCGCCGGCCTGGTTGGTGCTGCGCTTGCCGGACAGGCGGGAAGCGGGTGGAGACAGATCCGATGAGCGAAGCGAGCTTTCAGCAGCCGGACCGCAGGCGACCGGAGCCGCTCTGGTATCAGGTCGAGGAGGCGATCCGCGCCATCGTCAAGAGCGGCGAGTGGGCGACCGGCGACCAGATCCCGGCCGAGGACCGGCTCTGCGCGCTATTCGGCGTCAGCCGCATCACGCTTCGCCACGCGCTGCGCAATCTTGAGGAAAGCGGACTGCTCAGGCGCGAGCATGGGAGGGGCACCTTCGTGCGCTCGGCGACGCTGGTCGCCGGCACGCGCGAGCTCACCTCCTTCACCCAGGAGATGGGCAATATCGGCGTGGTCGCCGGCTCGCGCCTGCTCGACTGCAGCCTGACGACGGCGAGTGCGGCGGCGGCCGGCGCGCTGGAGATCGAGGAGGGCGACCCTGTCGTGCGGATCCGGCGATTGAGGCTCGGCAATAACGAGCCGATCGGCATCCAGACGGCGCAACTGGCGGCCGCGCGCGTGCCGGGCTTTCTCGATGCCGGCCTGCTCAAGGGCTCGCTCTACGAGGCGCTGGAGCGTCAGTACGGCATCGTGCCGGCCGAGGCGCGCGAGAACTACCGCGTCGGCGCGGTCAGCGCCGCCGACGCCGAGCTGCTCGACCTGCCCGCGGGCAGTCCCGCCTTCGTCGTCGAGCGCATCACCATCGACGAGCGCGGCCCGTTCGAATTCACCGTCTCGATCATGCGCGGCGACCGCTACGAGATACGCTCGACGCTGCGCGCCGGCCGTCTCCCAAACACCAGAAGCTGACACGATCAACAGGAGTACCGAAGTGTCCGATCTCTACATTCCCCGTCTCGCCGCCCTCCTCGAACAGGCATCGAAGGCCAATGAAGAAGCGTTCGGCCAGGCGGCGAGCCGCTTCGCCGACACGCTGCAAAATGGCGGGCTGGTCCATCTCTACGGCTCGGGCCATTCGGTGCTGCCGGCGCAGGAGATGTTTCCGCGCTATGGCAGCTTCGTCGGCTTCAATCCGCTGACCGACCCGCGTGTGATGTGGCACAACGTGCTCGGCGCCGGCGGCGTGCGCGAGCTTTTGTGGCTGGAGCGGACCGAGAAATATGCCGAGAAGTTCCTCGACCATCAGCCGCTGAACACGGGCGATTCCATCATCATCTTCGGCCATAGCGGCCGCAATTCCTCGGGTATCGACACCGCGCTCTACGCCAAGAAGCGCGGCATCTTCGTCGTAGCGGTCACCAGCAAGAACAATCTCGACAAGCCAGCCACGCATTCCTCCGGCAAGCGGCTGGCGGACGCCGCCGACCTCGTCATCGACACCTGCTCGCCGATCGAGGACGCGGTGGTGCCGATCGAAGGCTGGAGCCGCCCGGTGTCGGGCTCGTCGACGGTGCTGGCGATGATCATGGCGCATGAGTTGCTCGCCCGCACGGCCGAGCAATTGTCGAAGCGCGGCATCGAGCTGCCGGTCTTCGCCTCGCCGACCATTGCGGGCGTGACGCTGCACGACACCGACGTCATCTACGGCGTCTACCGCGAACGCATGATCGAGGCGCAGAAGAAGCACCTGCCGACCTTCCAGGCGACGATGCGCGGGGAATGATCAGGCTGCGGGAGGCGCATCAGGCGCCTCTCGCGAGCCGCTCAGATCCGGCGCCGCCTGGTTGCGGAATGCCTGGGCGGCGCGTCATTCTCATCGGGATTGGGGATCGGCTCCTCGTCGGGCAGCCGGTCCGGCTCCGGCTCGCGCACCGGTTTCGGTTCCGGGATGGGCGGCGGCGTGGGCACGGGCGTGGGAGATGGGTCCGGATTGGGGAGAATGGCCATCGCGTTTTCCTTCCGTTCGATGCCTTGGCAAGGCCTGCTGCGAATCCCAAAAACCGGGATGTCCTGCCCGACCTGAACTGATGGAGGTGACCGCTGCATTCGGACGCTTCGTCTGGAGCGATCGGCGGCGCAAGCTGGCAGAACGGCCACGCCCGCGGATGGTTCCAACACGATCGCGGCGCGCGACGGCGGCAGACAATGATCAAATGATTCCACCTGCCTATTTCGGCTCTTGCCGGCGTCGGTCGGCGCCTTAAATCCCGTTGTGGACGGGGGCCATCTGCCGACACAGGAGACGGCCGTGAAGCACCAAACCCTTGATCAGATCAACGCCGTTGCCGACGTTCATACCGAAGCACCGGCTCTCATCGCCAATCGCGGTCAGCGCCTTGAGCGCTGGGCGCAGCTTCTTGAACAAAATCCCGGCCGCCGCCTCACGGCGCTGGCGGGCACCGAATACGCCTCAGCCGATGTGCGCCAAAGAATGCGTATCGACGGCTCGGCGATCACCATCGCTTTCGAGGATCCGATCTTCCGCGCGCAAGGCCTGCGGGACGACACTTACGGCGAAGCCAAGCGCTTCTTCGAAATGAGCGACTGGCAGCTGCATGAAGTCGTCTGCCATTGCCATGTCGGCGCCAACATGCCGGCCCGCTGGGCGGCCTCGCGCGTGCGGGCGGCGATCTCCCCGGGCGCCGGCATTCTTGCGTGGCTGAGAGCGGTGTTCATGCGCTAGAGCGGGTCCGTCGGCGGGATCGCGTCGGGCTCGCTGATTGACGCAGACGAAGGAGAGGCGCCGGGCTCTCCTCCGCGTCAGCGATCGATCTCGCCGAACACGATGTCGAGCGAGCCGATGATCGCCGCGACATCGGCCACCATGTGCCCGCGCGACAGGAAATCCATCGCCTGGAGATGGGCGAAGGATGGCGCGCGTATCTTGCAGCGATAGGGAATGTTGCTGCCGTCCGAGACCAGATAGACGCCGAACTCGCCTTTCGGCGCCTCGACCGCGGCATAGACCTCTCCGGGCGGCACGCGGTGGCCTTCGGTATAAAGCTTGAAATGATGGATGGTCGCTTCCATCGAGCGCTTCATGGTGGCGCGCGGCGGCGGCGTGATCTTCTGGTTGGGCACCGCGACCGGGCCCCGGCCATCGGATGAGCGCAGCTTTTCCAGGCACTGCCGCATGATCCGCACCGACTGGCGCATCTCTTCCATGCGCACCAGATAGCGATCGTAACAGTCGCCGTGCTTGCCGATGGGGATGTCGAAATCCATTTCGGGATAGCATTCATAGGGCTGCGCCTTGCGCAAATCCCAGGCGGCGCCCGAGCCGCGCACCATGGGGCCGGAGAAGCCCATGCCCCAGGCGTCGTCGAGCGAGATCACGCCGACATCGACATTGCGCTGCTTGAAGATGCGGTTGTCGGTGAGCAGGCCCTCGAGATTGTCGCAGACCTTCAGGAACGGATCGCAGAAATCCCAGATGTCGTCGAGCAGCTTTTCCGGCAGGTCCTGGTGGACGCCGCCGACGCGGAAATAGTTCGCGTGCATACGCGCGCCTGAGGCGCGTTCATAAAACACCATCAGCTTCTCGCGTTCGGCGAAACCCCATAGCGGCGGCGTCAGGGCGCCGATATCCATGGCCTGCGTGGTGACGTTGAGAAGATGCGACAAGAGCCGCCCGATCTCGCAAAACAGCACGCGGATCAGTTGGCCGCGCCGGGGAACGGACAGCTCGAGCAGCTTTTCAGCGGCAAGGCAGAAGGCATGCTCCTGGTTCATCGGCGCGACGTAGTCGAGCCGATCGAAATAAGGCAGGGCCTGCAGATAGTTCTTGTATTCGATCAGCTTTTCGGTGCCGCGATGGAGCAGGCCGATATGCGGATCGGCGCGGTCGACGATCTCGCCGTCCAGTTCCAGCACCAGCCTGAGCACGCCATGCGCCGACGGGTGCTGCGGCCCGAAGTTGAGCATGAAGTTGCGGACCGCGGCTTCGGTCATGACAGCCTCCGCAAGAGTGAGGATCGAAGGCGAACCGCGGCCCGTCGGCCGCCGTTCGGCTGCGTCATGCCCCCAAAGGTCAAGCCGTCGTCTGGATGATCAGCGTCAGCGTGCCGTCACCGTCGATGTTGGCGGCAACGACCTGCGAGGAATTCAGTCCGTTCGCATGCAGAACCGACGTCGCCTCGGGCGAGGCGTCGACCGAGTTCTGCAGCTTGGCCAGTTCCTTGGCGGTCGTCCTGGTGACTATGGCTTCGGCCTGCGCCTTCACTTCCGAGGGCAGGTCCTCCATCGCCACCACGACGATGTTGGTGACGTTCTGGGCGGCATCGTCCTGGCCGGGCTGCGGCTGGCCGGGGATGGGTTCCTGGGCAGGGGGCGTCGCTTGCGGCGGCTGCGGATCGGCGCGTTGAGCGGAAGCGGGTTGCGCCAATGCCATTGCCGACAGCGTCAGGACCATCGTCAACATGCGCATCGTCTTTCCTTTCCATCTGGAAAACCTGACGACACAACCCAGGCGCCCGGCGATGGTTCCCGGATAATCGCCGGCGCGGCTGCTTAAAGAGCCCGCATTATCCGCAACGTCACCGAATAGCGATGGCGTTCGACTGGCGGAATGCTGTGCTCCCACTCGTGCCTGGCCGGCCCTGCCATGAGGTAGAGCGATCTGGGCTCGACCTCGATCGTTTCACGGTCCCACGCCGCGCCGTTCTTGCGGCGCAGCCGGAAGCTGCAGGACGCCAGCAGGGAAACGCCGGCGACCAGCTCGAAATGCGGCTTGTCCCGATGCCAGCCTATCCCCGCGCCCGGGCGATATTCGTTGATCAGCACTTGCGCGAACTCTGTTGCGGGGATGCACGCAAAAGCGGCGACCTTGGCGCGAAGCGGCAGCAGGAAGTCCGGTATGGGCGGCGCTTCGACGACCTGGCGGCGTTCGTAATCGTAGCGCAAGCCGAAGCCGACGACCTGCCTGTTGGCAAGATGGCCGTGAAAATCGAACGGCTTGAAGGGCAGGCCCCGGATATGACGGACCAGCTCGTGTTCTTCGTCGCGGGCAATCAGGTCCGGCTGGTAGGAGAAGCCTACGGGCATGGGCGGCTGGCTTGCAGGCCCACCGAACAGATCGCCCTGGAAAGCGTCGCCGGCAGCTCGGTTTTTCAATGATGTCATGCGGCTCAGATAGGCAATCGGGCTCCTTGTGCAAGCCGGCACGGCGGAACCTCGCGGCGCACGAAGAATTAAGCGTTGGAAGCAGGAGGCGGCACATGCCTTCCACCGCGATCCAGAACATTCGCTACGATCCGTCGAGGCGGGTCCTCTCGGTATGGTTCGTCCCGACCGGCAAGCGCTATGACTATGAGGACGTAGGACCCGAGGTCTACACGGCTTTCAAGGCGGCCTTCTCAAAAGGGCAGTTCTTCAACGAATTCGTTCGCGACCGTTTCAGATATCACCTGGTCGAGCATGAAGACTCGGCCTGCTCCGAAAAAATATAGAAATCAATGAAGTTAAATGGCGGAGAGAGCGGGATTCGAACCCGCGTTACGGTTTCCCGTAAACACACTTTCCAGGCGTGCGCCTTCAACCACTCGGCCACCTCTCCGTCTTGGCATCTCGCGTCGGCCGGTTTTGCCGCGCGGGTTGGGGAGATGCTCCCATGGGAAGTCCTCAACGGATATCTGGTGTGCCCTCAACCGGCAGGCAACCCTTCCCGGCACCGCTAGCCGTCTAGGCAAACAGGCGCGGGGCTCATCTAGTCGATCCTAAAGCGAATGCCAAGCCATATTGGCATTGCCGCGGCTTTTGCCGTGTATGGGCGCAAAGGCGGGTCCAGGGGGCGATGCGTTCGAATGATGTGCACAGGCCGATGGCGGCGCGCCGGCGACGCTTGACTTCGCCTCCGCCCGGCTGTCGACTGCGCCAATCTTGTTTTCATGCAGTCCCGGTGGACGGTTGCGAGCTTTCCCTGGAATTGCCGGTTCGGTTTTGCAGTTCCCGCCGGAAGTCGCCAGGCGGCTTTCCCGGAATTGCCTGGGCGAGGGGCATCGTCCCGACATGGCATCGATCGACCAGCAACCCGCGGGGCGGCCGGACGGCGGGCTTTCCCTCATCCCGGTGGCGTGGCTCGTCATCGTCATGGGGTTGTCGGCCTACGGGCTGATCTCCTCCTGGCGGCTGATCGGCGACTTCAGCCTGCCCGACAGCGTGTTCTTCCTGGTCTATGGCGGCCTTACCGGCGGCGTCATCACCATCCTGTGGGGGCTGTACCTGCTTGGCCTTGCCTTCAACCGGTCGGCCCGCTTCCCGCGCCATTACACGATCTGGCAGATCGCCATCATCATCTGGCTTTTGGTGCGCCAGGCCTATGTGTTGCTCGTGTCCGACTTCGTCTTCTCGGCCGAGGCGCTGGGCTTCACCGTCGCCGAGATCGCCATCGGCCTACTTTGCATTTACCTGCTGCGCAACGGGGCCGGCGCCGAGACGATCTACGCCAATCCGGAGACCGAGCGGCCGCCGGTCTTCGTCTCGATCCTTGCCGCGCTGCTCGGCATCATCCTTGGCGGCGCGATCGGCGCCTGCGCCGGTTTCTTCGCCGGTTCGTTGATAGCGGACCTGACGCATATGAGCTGTTTCGAGGGCGCCTGCGGATTTTTCGCGGCTTTTGTCGGCCTGGGCGGCCTGATCGTCGGCGCGGTCGCCGGCGGCATTTTCGCCATCTGGCGGGTGAACCGGCGCAAGCCTGCGCGGGCTCGCTAATTTCACGGGCCGCGATTGCGCGGAAACCACGCACGCTCTATGTCGGTTTACGGGGCAGGCGGGAGCGTTCCCGGGGAGAGCGTCGATGTTGCGTTTCATCTTTCGGCTGGCAGCCATGGTTGCGCTGTCGATCTCGGTGATCATGGCGGTGATCGATACGACACGCTCGGTCGCAGCCTCCTCGCTGGTGCTGACGCCGCTCAATGCAAGCTGGCTCGCGGTCTCGCCCGATACCCGTGCGGCCTTCGAGACTTTCGTGCGCGCCAAGGCAAGCCCGCTGGTCTGGGACGGCGCCGTCGTATGGGTGCTCGCACAACCAGGTTTTGCTGTTTTCGCGGTGCTGGCCTTCCTGCTCTACGCCATCGGCTACCGGCGCAAGCGCCGCGGCGCGGAATTCGCTCCAAGTCCCTGAAGGCCCTTGTTTTGACGCTGTTGCGGACGGACGGCCACGGCGAAACCGCGGGTAACCGCTTTTTCCAACAGGTCAAAATTCCACGTGAATTTTGTTTCGCGCCGTGCCAGATTGACCGCGAGCGGGAGGGGCAAAACACTTCCTGCCTGGCACCGCAAGCCTGCCGGAGAACCGGGCGGGCAGGCGGCGCATAACGGAAAAATAACCGACAGGGTGTGGATCACATGAAACGTATCGTTCTCGGCCTTCTGGCCGCAACCGCAATGGTTCTTCCGGCTTTCGCCGCGGATGTCCAGCCGGCCATCCTCTATGATCTGGGCGGCAAGTTCGACAAATCCTTCAACGAGGCCGCCTATCATGGCGCCGAGAAGTTCAAGGCTGAGACCGGCATCGCCTATGTCGAATTCGAGGTCTCCAACGCCTCGCAGCGCGAGCAGGCGCTGCGCCGCTTCGCCGAGGACGGCCGCAACCCGATCGTCATGGCCGGCTTTGCCTGGGAGGACGCGCTGAAGAAGGTCGCGGCCGAATATACCGATCTCAACTTCGCCATCATCGACGATGCCGTCGACCTGCCCAATGTCCGCTCGCTGGTGTTCAAGGAGAATGAAGGTTCCTACCTCGTCGGCATCCTGGCGGCGATGGCGTCGAAGTCGAAGAAGGTCGGCTTCGTCGGCGGCATGGACATCCCGCTGATCCGCAAGTTCGAATGCGGCTATGTCGGCGGCGCCAAGTCGGCCGGCGCGACGGACGTCATCCAGAATATGACCGGCGACACGCCGGCCGCATGGAACGACCCGGCCAAGGGCGGCGAGATCGCAAAGACGCAGATCGACCAGGGCGCCGACGTGGTTTACGCGGCTGCCGGCGGCACCGGCGTCGGCGTGCTCCAGGCGGCGGCGGATGCGGGCAAGCTCGGCATCGGCGTCGATTCCAACCAGAACGGCCTGCAGCCCGGCAAGGTGCTGACCTCGATGCTGAAGCGCGTCGACGTTGCCGTCTACAATGCCTTCATGGACGGCAAGAACGGCACCTTCAAAGGCGGCGTCGAAAATCTCGGCCTCAAGGAAGGCGGCGTTGACTACGCCATGGACGACAACAACAAGGCGCTGGTGACCGATGAGATGAAGGCGGCCGTCGAAAAGGCCAAGGCCGACATCATCTCGGGCAAGGTCCAGGTGCACGACTACACCACCGACAACGCCTGCCCGTATTGATCTGCGGCTGAAGCAAGGTTTGAACCGCCGGGCCAACGCCCGGCGGTTTCGCTTTGGAGAGGGAACGATGCGGCCGACGATCGAGGCCATGGCTGAAGGCGACGTCGAAGCAATCGCGGGGCTTCGCCTCGCGGCTTTCTTCGAAGGCACGGACCGGACACTCGACGAGGACATGGCCGGGTTGCGCGGGTTGATCGCCGGCGACGGCTCCGAGGCAGCCTTCGTTGCGCGCGACCGTGGCCGGCCGATCGGGAGCTGCCTGCTCGTCCGCAGCGAAATCAGTTCGCCGCACGACTTCTCGCCATGGCTGGCCGGGCTGATCGTCGAGGATGGATATCGCGGCAGCGACGTTGGCACGGCGCTGGTCAGAACCGTTGAGGCTCATGCTGTCTCGGCCGGTATCGGCAAGCTCTATCTCTACACCTGGCAGGCGCGCGGCTTCTACGAGGCGCTTGGATGGACGGCGGTCGAGACCTTCGAGCAGGACGGCGCGCCGATGCTTCTCATGTCGCATGAGCTATAGCGTGCCGGCGAGATAGCCGAGCGCAAAGGCGGCCAGCAGGGCAAGCACAATAACAAAGCCAAGCCTGCCGCGCGGATGGAGGCCGACGCGATAGGGCTTGCGCTCGAGCCGGTGGATCATCGGCGGCGGCGGTTCGGCCTCGGCGGCAATGCCGGCGAGCCGTGCCTGCATCTGCGGCAATTCGGCAAGGCGCTGCGTGACCAGCTCCCAGCGATTGTCGCGCCCTTCAGGTGCCGCGGGATCGAAGGCGCGCAAGCGCTCGGCCAGCCGTAGCACCGTGTCGCGAAAGGCGGGATCAATCTCGAGGTCGCGCTCGGCGCGGGCGCGTTCCCTGTCGTTCATCAGGCCAAAGACATAATCGCCGGCCCTGGCGACATTGTCGCTTTCACTGGACATGGCCGTCTTTCCCCATGGCTTCTCACCAATGCGGCGGCTTGGTCACCGGCGCGTCGGAGGCGGTCTGCTCCTCCAATTCCAGGAAACGGTCGGCGAGGGCTGCGAGCTTGCGCTCCATGCGCTCGATCACCTTCCACTGTTCGGCGATCTGGCCGGACAGTTCCTCGATGGTCTTTTCCTGCTCGGCGGCGCGGATTTCCAGCGCCGTCAGCCGATCGTCAGGCATGGTCATGCAAACCGATCCTTGCGAATGTGAAGCCTCCGCCTCAGCAGATATTCCTGGATGCCCGAATATCTGCTTAGGCCCTGTTGGTTCTCGCAGGTTCTGATCGCAAAACCGTGGACAGTTTTGCGGAACTTGCTCAGGTTCGAAATTGACAAGGGCGCGGCGATTTGTCGAGAGTGAACGGCCGATTGGCATAAGCGGGGCATCATGCTAGGCCTTTTGACCAAGCGATAAAAAATAACAGTGGGAACAGGCTGCATGGCGCAAGCCGCAATCGAGCTCATAGGCATCAACAAGAGCTTTGGCGCAGTGCGCGCCAACCGCGATATCAACCTGGAAGTGGCGCGCGGCACCATCCACGGCATCGTCGGCGAAAACGGCGCCGGCAAATCGACGCTGATGTCGATCCTCTACGGCTTCTACCAGGCCGACAGCGGCGAGATCCA
This sequence comes from Mesorhizobium sp. CA6, assembly GCF_020165035.1. Taxonomy (NCBI): domain Bacteria; kingdom Pseudomonadati; phylum Pseudomonadota; class Alphaproteobacteria; order Hyphomicrobiales; family Phyllobacteriaceae; genus Mesorhizobium; species Mesorhizobium sp. CA6. The sequence goes on from NZ_JAIUHI010000003.1 coordinate 39,741, forward strand.
CGTCGGCGGCAAGCCGGTGTCGATCAACACCTCCAACGACGCCATCGCACTCGGCATCGGCATGGTGCATCAGCATTTCATGCTGGTCGACAATTTCACGGTGCTGGAGAACGTCATCCTCGGCGCCGAAAACGATGTGCTGCTGAAGAGCAGCATCGCCAAAGCGCGCTCGGAACTCGACCGGCTGGAGCGCGAATACGGGCTCGAGGTCGATCCCGACGCCGTCATCGAAGAGCTGCCGGTCGGCCTGCAGCAGCGTGTCGAAATCCTCAAGGCGCTCTATCGCGGCGCCGAGATCCTGATCCTCGACGAGCCGACGGGAGTGTTGACGCCGGCCGAGGCCGACCACCTTTTCCGCATCCTCAAGCAATTGAAGGAGCAGGGAAAAACGATCGTGCTCATCACGCACAAGCTGCGCGAGATCATGGCCATCACCGACACGGTCTCGGTGATGCGCCAGGGCACGATGGTGGCAACCCGGGTGACCAAGGAAACCACTGTCGGCGAACTGGCCGAGCTGATGGTCGGCCGGCGGGTGCTTCTCAGGGTCGAGAAGGGCCAGTCGGAAGCCGGCGCTGTAAAACTCTCGGTCAAGAACCTGACGGTCAAGGATTCGCGCGGCGTCACCATGGTCGACAATGTCTCCTTCGACGTGCGCGGCGGCGAGATCGTCGGCATCGCCGGCGTTGCCGGCAACGGCCAGTCCGAACTGTTGGAGGCAATCTCCGGCATAAGGCATGCGGTTTCCGGCGAGGTTATGCTCGACGGCAAGCCGATCGATCTCACCGGCAAGGCCGATCCCGGCGAATTGCGCGACCGTGGGCTTGCCCACGTCCCGGAGGACCGCCACCATGTCGGGCTGGTGCTCGCCTTCGAGGAAAACGAGAATTCGATCCTCGGCTATCACGACGACGAGCGCTATCTGAGGGGGCCGTTCCTCGACGTCGATGCCATCATGGCCGACGCGAAGGACAAGATCGAGAAATACGACATCCGCCCCGGCAATCCGCGGCTGAAGACGGCGAACTTCTCCGGCGGCAATCAGCAGAAGATCGTGCTGGCCAGGGAGATGGAGCAGGATCCGGGCGTGCTGATCGTCGGTCAGCCGACGCGCGGCGTCGATGTCGGCGCCATCGAATTCATCCACAAGCGGCTGATCGCCATGCGCGACCAGGGCAAGGCCGTGCTGGTGGTCTCGGTCGAGCTCGACGAGATCCGCTCGCTGTCCGACCGCATCCTGGTGATGTTCGCCGGCCGTGTCGTCGGCGAGCGCGGCCCTGACGCGACCGAAGGCGAGCTCGGCCTGCTCATGGCCGGCGTCGAGCACCAGGAGGCCGCCGAATGAGCACGCCTTACGCCAAGCTGCCTGCCTGGGCCGATTATGGGTTGATTCCGCTGATCAATCTGTCGGTTGCCTTCATCGTTGCCGGCTTCGTCGTCATGCTGGTCGGCGAAAATCCGTTTCGTGCCGCCGTCATCCTGGTCGAAGGCGCCTTCGGCAAGGGCACGGGCATCGCCTTCACGCTCTTCTACGCCACGACCTTCATCTTCACCGGGCTGTCGGTGGCGGTGGCGGCGCATTGCAGCCTGTTCAACATCGGTACCGAGGGGCAGGCCTATATAGGCGGCCTGGGCATCGCGCTCGTTTGCCTGAGCTTCGACAGCGTGCTGCCCTGGTGGGCGATCTTTCCGATCGCGATCGTGGCCGCGGCGGCGTTCGGCGCGCTGTGGGGCCTGATCCCGGCCTATCTGCAGGCCAAGCGCGGATCGCACATCGTCATCACCACCATCATGTTCAACTTCATCGCCGCTTCGGTGATGGTCTATCTGCTGGTCGGCCCGCTGAAGCCGGCCGGCTCGCAGGCGCCGCAGACGCGCAATTTCCTGGCCGGCGCCGAGCTGCCGAAGCTCAACTGGATCATCGAATTGTTCGGCGCCAAGATCCGCTCGGCGCCGCTCAACATCTGCTTCCTGCTGGCGCTCGTCATGGCCTTCCTGGTCTGGCTTTTGATCTGGCGCACCAGGCTCGGCTATGAAATGCGCACCTACGGCCACAGCCCGAAGGCGGCGCGCTATGCCGGCATTTCGGAAATCCGCATCATCATCACCGCGATGATGATCTCGGGCGCGCTGGCCGGCATGATGGCGCTCAACCCGGTGATGGGCGACCAGCACAATGTCGCGATCGATTTCGTGTCCGGCGCCGGCTATGTCGGCATCGCGGTTGCGTTGATGGGCAGGCTGCATCCGGTCGGCATCGTCCTGGCGGCGATCCTGTTCGGCATGCTCTACCAGGGCGGCGCAGAGCTTGCCTTCGAAATGCCGGCGATCAGCCGCGACATGATCGTCATCATCCAGGGGTTGGTCATCCTCTTTGCCGGCGCGCTGGAACACATGTTCAGGCCTTACATCCAGGCGCTGTTCGCCTCGGTCAGTCCGAAATCGGTCGGCATGCAGGCAGTGAACGGGAAGGGGGCCTGAGATGGACATGTTCAACGCCATCATCCAGGTGCTGGATTCGACCATCCGCCTTTCGGTGCCGCTGCTGCTCGCTTGCCTGGCCGGCCTCTATTCGGAACGGGCCGGCATCTTCGACATCGGGCTGGAAGGCAAGATGCTGGTCGGCGCCTTTGCCGGCGCTTCGGCCGCCGCCGTCTTCCATTCGGCGCTGATCGGCCTCGGCACGGCGGTGCTGATCTCCGTCGCCTTCGCGCTGGTGCACGGCTTCGCCTCGATCACGCATCGCGGCAACCAGATCGTGTCCGGCGTGGCGATCAATTTCATCGCCGCCGGATCGACCATCATCCTCGGCCAGGCGTGGTTCCAACAGGGCGGGCGCACGCCGGCGCTGCAGCCGGCCGAACGCTTCGAGGCGATCGTCTGGCCCGGCGCCGAGGCGATCAAGGACGTGCCGATCATCGGCCCGATCTATGCCGAGCTGATCTCCGGCCATTCGATCCTGGTCTATTTCGCCTTCGCCATGGTGCCGTTCACCTGGTGGGTGCTGTTTCGCACCCGCTTCGGTCTCAGGATGCGCGCGGTCGGCGAAAACCCGGCCGCGGTCGACACCGCCGGCATTTCGGTCGCCTGGCTGCGGTACCGCGCGCTGATCTGCACCGGCATCCTCACCGGCGTCGCCGGCGCGTATCTTTCCATGGTGCAGAATGGCGGCTTCGTGAAGGACATGACTGCGGGCAAGGGCTATATTGCGCTGGCCGCGCTCATCTTCGCCAAATGGAAGCCGGTCAACGCTATGTTCGCCTGCCTGTTGTTCGGTTTCCTCGATGCTGCGGCGATCCGCCTGCAGGGCTCGCCGCTGCCGATCATCGGCAAGGTGCCGGTGCAATTCATGCAGGCGCTGCCCTATGTGCTGACCGTCATCCTGCTCGCCGGCTTCATCGGCAAAGCCATCCCGCCGCGCGCCGGCGGCGTGCCTTATGTGAAGGAACGCTGAAGTCGGAGAATGCCGGGCGGATTTTCGTGCGGCGGCGACCGGTATTTGAACAAGATCGTGGGAGAGAAGAACCGGATGTCGCATGATCTTTTCGAGGCGGCGAAGACGGCGATGGCAAAGGCCTATGCGCCCTATTCGAAGTTCCCTGTGGGGGCAGCACTGCGCACCGAGGACGGGCGCGTCTTCGCCGGCGCCAATATCGAGGTGGCATCCTATCCGGAAGGCTGGTGCGCCGAGACGACGGCGCTCGGCCATTACATCATGGGCGGCGGCGGCAGGATCGTGGAGATCGCGGTGATCGCCGAACGCATGGCCAAATGCTCGCCATGCGGCGGCTGCCGGCAGCGGCTGGCGGAATTCTGTCGGCCGGACACGAAGCTTTATCTCTGCGACAACGCCGGCGTGGCCGAGACGGTGACCATGGGCGACATGCTGCCCTACGGCTTCAGGGGCGACATCTTGAAATGAAGAGGGGTTGAAATGAAGGAAGCGCTGGATCATCTGGTCGAGAAACTGGACGGACTGGCGCCGACCGCGGCGCTCGTGCTGGGCTCGGGCCTGGGCGGGCTGGTCGACCAGGTCAAGGATGCCAGGCGCATCTCCTATGCCGAACTGCCGGGCTTCCCGCGCAGCGGTGTTTCCGGCCATGCCGGCGAGGTGGTTGCCGGGCATTTCGCCGGCACGCCGGTGCTGATGCTGTCGGGGCGCGCGCATTATTACGAGCATGGCAATGCCGCGGCGATGCGGCCGGCGCTGGAGGTGCTTGCCGGCATCGGCATCTCGCATTTGATCCTCACCAATGCCGCCGGCTCGGTCGATCCTGAAATGGGGCCGGGCTCGGTGATGCTGATCACCGACCACATCAATTTCTCCGGCTCCAATCCGCTGATCGGCGAGCCGAGCGACCGCCGCTTCGTCGGCCTCACCGAGGCCTATGATGCCGGCTTGCGCGGCGCGATCGAGAAAGCGGCGAAGGCAACGGGAACTGCGCTGCATCAGGGCGTCTATATGTGGTTTTCCGGGCCATGCTTCGAGACACCGGCCGAGATCCGCATGGCGCGCGTCATGGGTGCCAACGCCGTCGGCATGTCGACCGTGCCGGAGGTCATCCTTGCCCGCTTCCTCGGGCTCAAGGTCGCCGCCTGCTCGGTCATCACCAACCTGGCGGCCGGCATGACCGGAGCGGAGCTCTCGCACCAGGAAACCAAGGATATGGCGCCCATCGGCGGCGCGCGGCTGGCGACGATCCTGCGGCGCGTCTTCCAGGACGGCTTGCCCGACTGATGCTGCCGCAGGAGATCATCCGCCGCAAGCGCGACGGCCACAGGCTCTCGGCCGACGAGATCGCGGCCTTCATCGCGGGGCTGACGGCCGGCACTATCTCCGAGGGCCAGGTCGGCGCTTTCGCGATGGCCGTGTTCCTCAACGGCATGAGCCGCGAGGAAGCGGTGGCGCTGACGATCGCGATGCGCGATTCCGGCGATGTGCTCGACTGGTCCGACCTGCCGGGCCCGGTCACCGACAAGCATTCCACGGGCGGCGTCGGCGACAATGTCTCGCTGATGCTGGCGCCGATCGTCGCGGCCTGCGGCGCTTGTGTGCCGATGATCTCGGGCCGCGGCCTCGGCCACACCGGCGGCACGCTGGACAAGATGGATGCCATCCCCGGCTATGCCAGCCAGCCGGACGTGGCGCTTTTCCGCAAGACGGTTCTCGAGACCGGTTGCGCCATCATCGGCCAGACCGCCGGTCTCGCGCCGGCCGACCGCAGGCTCTATGCGATCCGCGACGTGACCGGAACGGTCGAATCGGTGCCGCTGATCACCGCCTCGATCCTGTCGAAGAAGCTTGCCGCCGGCTTGGGCTCGCTGGTGCTCGACGTCAAGGTCGGCAACGGCGCCTTCATGGAGAAGTCGCGCGATGCCGTCGCTCTGGTGAACAGCCTGGTCGAGGTCGCCAATGGCGCCGGCTTGAGCGCCTCAGCGCTGGTGACCGGCATGAACGAGCCGCTGGCCTCGGCCGCCGGCAACGCGGTCGAGGTGAAGAATGCCGTCGATTTCCTCACCGGGCGATATCGCGACCGGCGGCTGGAGGAGGTGACGCTGGCGCTGGCGGCCGAGATGCTGCAGTCGGCGGGGCTCGTCTCGTCCAACCAGGACGGCATCAGGCGCGCCACCGAAGCGCTTGCCGGAGGCCGTGCGGCGGCCGTCTTCGCGCGAATGGTTTCCGCACTTGGCGGTCCCGCCGATTTCATCGAGAACGCGGAAAAATATTTGCCGGCTGCGCCGGTCGAACTGGCCGTGAAGGCGGAACAGGATGGGTTCGTGACCGGCATCGCCACGCGCGATATCGGGCTTGCCGTCGTCACGCTCGGTGGCGGGCGTAGCCATCCGGACGACAAGATCGATCATGCCGTCGGTCTGACCCGGCTGTTGCCGGTCGGCGCCGAGCTGCGCCCGGGCGAGGCACTGGCGCTGGTGCATGCCCGTACCAATGCGGAGGCCGAGGTAGCAGCGGCGGCCGTGCGAGCTGCTTATACGATCGGCGGTTCCAAACCGCCCGCCGAAAAGACCGTGCTCAGGCGGATACTGCCGCGCTAGACTAGAGCAGTTCATCGTTTCGCGGAAACGGTGAACTGCTCTATCCTTTGTGGCTGACGCAATTCCGGACGGAAAACCGCTGCGCACTTTTCCTGGAATTGTTTACGTCGGATTTACTGAACGAGCAGCAGCGAGCCGTCCTGGACCTGGTATTTCTGCAACCGCTGCAGGAAGCTCATGCCGATCAGGTTGGTCTGCAGCGCCCTGTCGTCGAGCACCATCGCCTGGACGTTGTCGACCGAGATCTTGCCGATCTGCAGGCGGTCGACCGTCACCACGGCGGCCTTTACCGCGCCGTTGGCGGTGCTCACCGATCGATTGAAGTCGGACGGATTGAGCGAGACGCCGATCCTGCGCGCCGTCGAGGTGTTGATGGCGACCAGCGTCGCGCCGGTGTCGATCATGCCATCGATCTGGCGGCCATTGAGCTTGAACTGCGACGTGAAGTGGCCGCGCGCATCGGCGTTGACCAGCACCTGGCGGCCGAGCGGCATCGGCGCGGCTGGTTTGTTCGGGACCGAAGCGAGATTGACCAGGGGCTGAGCCTCCGGGGCTGCCGGCTGCGGGGCGACGGCCGATTTCAGCAGGCCGTCCACCAGATGCGGGTTAGCCTGATAGACGATCGGAATCGAAGCCGAAGTTCCGGCAAAGATGCCGAGGATGAGAAGCTTGCGCAGCATGGATGCCCCTAAAGCGTTTTCACCGTTTCACGAAAACGTTGAACCGCTCTTATCCCTTTGGTTTGGAGCAATCCCGAAAGGAAAACCGCTTCACACTTTTGCTGGAATTGCTCCCGAAGGCCTCCATCCTTATGCCGATATGGTGTGTGCGACTTTAACGCGTGTGGGAAACCGCAAGCTTGCGTAAACGGCCAGTTAAGAACGGCGCTCACTTTGTGCCGTACATGCGGTCGCCGGCGTCGCCGAGGCCCGGCATGATGTAACCCTTGTCGTTCAACTGCCGGTCTATCGAGGCGGTGAAGATCGGCACGTCCGGATGCGCCTTGGTGAAACGCTCGATGCCTTCGGGGGCGGCAAGCAGGCAGAGGAAGCGGATGTTGGTGGCGCCGCGCCCCTTCAGCTTGTCGATCGCGGCGATCGCGGAATTCGCGGTCGCCAGCATCGGATCGACGACGATCACCAGGCGGTCGGCAAGATCGCTCGGCGCCTTGAAGAAATACTCGACCGCTTCAAGCGTCTCGTGGTCGCGGTAGAGGCCGATATGGGCGACGCGCGCGGCCGGCACCAGGTCGAGCAGGCCCTCGAGCAGGCCGTTGCCGGCGCGCAGCACCGAGGCGAAGACCAGCTTTTTGCCTTCCAGCGTCGGTGCCTCCATCTCCTCGATCGGCGTCTCGATCATGGTCGTGGTCAGTTCGAGATTGCGGGTCACCTCATAGCCGAGCAGCAGTGAAATCTCGCGCAGCAGCCGCCGGAAGCCGGCCGTCGAGGTCTCCTTCTTGCGCATGATGGTCAGCTTGTGCTGGACGAGGGGATGGTCGACGACGGTGACGCCCTGCATGATGTGCTCCGACTGGTTCGGGGTAGTAGTCAGTAGTCAGTAGTGAGTAGTGAATAGTGAGCCGATTTGCGAGTCTTCGCCTGGGGAAAGCTCCGGCCTTCAACCGACCTATGCGCGCTCGGCCAAATGCATAACTACTGACTACCGACTACTCCCCTACTCACTCACCGCACCTTCGCGTCCAACCGGCTTAGCAGCACCGCCTTGGTCTTCTTGTCCACGAAGGCCGCTTCGATAGCCGTTCTGGTGATCCCGGCGAGCGCCTTGTCGTTCAAGGCGAAATGCTCGGCGGCGATATCGTATTCGCGCTTCAGCGAGGTCCAGAAGTAGGGCGGGTCGTCGGAGTTGAGCGTCACCTTGCAGCCGGCTGCGCGCAGCGCCGGAAAGGGATGGTCGGCGAAGCTGTCGAATACTTTCAGCGCGATATTGGAGCCCGGGCAGCATTCCAGCACCACGCCTTCGGCGGCGATGCGGCGGACCAGGTCAGGGTTCTCGATGGCGCGAACGCCGTGGCCGATGCGGGAGGGGCGGATGTGGTCGAGAGCCGCCGCCACACTTTCCCAGCCCATCAGCTCGCCGGCATGGATGGTGATGCCGAGACCCGCTTCGCGCGCGATCTCGAAGGCGCGGACATAATCCTCGAAGTCGCCGATGCGCTCGTCGCCGGCGACGCCGAAACCGGTCACCAGCGGGTGGCCGCAGCGTGCCGCGAAGCGCGCCGCCTGCTCGATCGCCTCGACCCCGACATGGCGCACGCCGGTGACGATCATGCGGCCCTCGATACCGGTCTTGGCCTTGGCGCGGGTCATGCCTTCGCCCAGCGCATCCGTATAGGCTTTTGGCGACAGGCCGGCCTTTTTGGCATGGTCCGGCGAGGTGAAAATCTCGGAATAGATGGCACCGTCGCGGGCGAGGCTGGTCAGATAGTAGTCGGCGAGGCGGGCATAGTCCTCCTCCGTGCGAAACAGGTCGGAAGCGAAATCGTAAGCCGCGAGAAACGAGGTGAAGTCCTGCCAGACGAAGGAGCCGTCCCGGATGTAGGGCGAAGGGTCCTTGCCGTATTTGCGGGCTTGGGCGACGACGAGCTCGGGCGCCGCCGCCCCTTCGATGTGGCAGTGCAGTTCGGCCTTCAAAATCATGCGGTCATCCCGTCCGATATGCTGCTCTCGCGCGGATTCTGGCCGGAAAATCATGCGTGGCCTTTCCCTGCCGCGTTTTGAAGGCGCGGCCGAAAACCGCGCCTTGGACAATAGCGTCGGCACCATCGATCGGCTATGGTCCCGCCGGTTTTATGGCGGATCAAAATAATGTCGGTTGAGAGAACCACGGCCGCGGGCGGCATGGAAACCTCCTATGGTTTCAGGAAGGTCGGGGAAGGCGAGAAGCAGCCCCTGGTCAACGACGTCTTCCATAAGGTGGCCAATCGGTACGACCTGATGAACGATCTGATGTCGGCCGGGTTGCATCGGCTGTGGAAGGACGCGACGGTCGCCTGGCTCAATCCGCCGAAGCGTGCGGGCTGGAAGGTGCTCGATGTTGCCGGCGGCACCGGCGATGTCGCCTTTCGCATCGTGGAGGCCAGCCAGCGCCAGGCCCATGCCACGGTGCTCGACATCAACGGCTCGATGCTGGCCGTCGGCCGCGACCGCGCCGAGAAGCTGGGGCTTGCCGCAAACACCGACTTCGTCGAGGCCAATGCCGAGGAATTGCCGTTCGAGGACGACAGCTTCGATGCCTATACGATTGCGTTCGGTATACGCAACGTGCCGCGCATCGAGGTCGCTCTTGACGAAGCCTATCGGGTGCTGAAGCGGGGCGGACGGTTTCTGTGCCTGGAGTTCTCCGAGGTTGACATGCCGCTACTCGACAAGGCCTATGAGGCCTGGTCGTTCAACGCCATCCCCAAAATCGGCAAGGCGGTGACCGGCGATGGCGAGCCCTATTCCTATCTCGTCGAATCGATCCGCAAGTTCCCCAATCAGCAGAATTTCGCAGCAATGATCACCCGCGCCGGCTTCGACCGCGTCACCTTCCGCAACTATTCGGGCGGCATCGCCGCCCTTCATTCCGGCTGGAAGCTTTGAGGCGCGGCACCTTGCAGCAGGCCGCTTTGAAGCAGGCAGCGCTATGAGCAGCGTCGCTGCCGCCTTCAGGCTCGCCAGGGCCGGCTGGGTGCTGGTCCGCGAGGGCGTCGTCGCGGCGCTGCCGGGCGAAGAGCTTTCCGGAATGCCGAAATTCGGCTGGCGCGTGGCGCGGCTTTTCACCCGCCGCCGGGCGCTGAGCTATCAGCGGGGCGACAGGCTGGCGCGGGCGGTGGTGCGGCTCGGACCTTCCTACGTCAAGCTCGGCCAGTTCCTGGCGACGCGGCCCGATGTCGTCGGCAACGACATGGCGCTGGACCTCGCGCTCTTGCAGGACAAGATGCATACCTTCCCGAGAGCGGAGGCGGTCCATGCGATCGAAGCCTCGCTCGGTCGCAGGATCGACGATCTCTATTCGAGCTTCGGCGAACCGGTGGCGGCGGCCTCTATCGCGCAGGTGCACGGCGCCGAAATCGTGCGCGAGGGTAGCGCTTCGCAGGTGGCGGTGAAAGTTATCCGGCCCGGCGTGCGGCACCGCTTCTTCCAGGATCTCGAAAGCTATTTCCTTGCCGCCCGCCTGCAGGAGAAATACATCCCCGCGTCGCGTCGCCTGCGCCCGGTCGAAGTGACCGAGACGCTGGCACAGACCACCAGAATCGAGATGGATCTGAGGCTCGAGGCAGCCGCGCTTTCCGAACTCGGCGAGAACACCAAGGACGATCCGGGCTTCCGCGTGCCGGCGGTCGACTGGGAGCGGACCGGCCGCGATGTCCTCACCATGGAGTGGATCGACGGCATCAAGATGAACGATCTCGCCGGTCTTGCCGACGCCGGCCACGACCTCAAGGCGATCGCCGCCAATCTGGTCCAGTCGTTTCTCAGGCACACGTTGCGCGACGGCTTCTTCCATGCCGATATGCATCCTGGAAATCTGTTCGTCGAGGCGAACGGCACCATCGTTGCCGTCGATCTCGGCATTGCAGGTCGGCTCGGCAGGAAGGAGCGCCGCTTCCTCGCCGAGATCCTCTACGGCTTCATCGTGCGCGATTATCAGCGCGTCGCCGAGGTGCATTTCGAGGCGGGCTACGTGCCGCGCCAACACAATGTCTCGGCCTTCGCGCAGGCGATCCGCGCCATCGGCGAGCCGATCCACGGCCAGTCGGCGGAGACCATCTCGATGGCGAAGCTGCTGACGCTGCTGTTCGAAGTCACCGAGCTGTTCGATATGGCGACGCGGACTGAGCTGGTGCTTTTGCAGAAGACCATGGTGGTTGTCGAAGGCGTCGCCCGCACGCTCGATCCGGCCTTCAACATGTGGAAGACGTCCGAGCCTGTGGTCAGCGACTGGATCGCGGGCAATCTCGGCCCGCGCGGCATGCTCACCGACGTGCGCGACGCGGGCAGAGCCCTTGTGTCGCTGGCAAGGCAGGCGCCGGATCTTGTGGCCCGCACCGAGCGGCTGTCGCGCGAGATCGATTTGATGGCGGAAAACGGCCTGCGCTTCGACGAAGCGACCGCGCGCGCGATAGGCAGGGCGGAAGCGCGCCACACCCGCTCCGGTCGAGTCGCGCTGTGGGTGATCGCGCTGACGCTGGTCTATATCACTTGGAAGTTGCTCTGACTGCCATGCGGCTTGTCGCCGGTTGATTGCATTGCTATCATTGCAAGCGCTACCTCACGCGAGTGCAATCACATGGCCAGCATCACGATCCGCAATCTGGATGACGAGGTGAAGGACCTGCTCCGGCAACTCGCGGCCGAAAATGGCTGCTCGATGGAGGAGCAGGCACGAGCGATGATACGCGCCGCGGTCGAAGGCCGGGCAGGGCAGGCCGACCGCATCGGTCAGATCGAAGAAAAGCTGCGTGCGCTGACAGGCTCAAAGGAGCGGGCGGCGCCGATTGTCGCCGCATCCGCCAAAACAGTTTCGCGAGGTTCTCTTTCCGGCAAGCGCATCCTGCTCATCATCGGCGGCGGCATTGCCGCCTACAAGACGCTCGACCTGATCCGGCGGTTGCGCGAGCGGGGCGCGTCGGTGCGGGTGGTGATGACGTCGGCCGCGCAGGAATTCGTCACCACGCTGTCGGTCGGCGCGCTTTCGGCCGACCATGTCTTCACCGAGCTGTTCGACCGCAAGGACGAGCACGATGTCGGCCATATCAGGCTGTCGCGCGAGGCCGATCTGCTGGTTGTCGCGCCGGCCACCGCCGACCTGATGGCGAAGCTCGCCAACGGCCATGCCAACGACCTCGCCTCGACGGTGCTTCTGGCCACCGACAAGAAGGTGCTGATGGCGCCGGCGATGAACCCGAAGATGTGGGGGCATCCGGCAACGCGGCGCAATCGGGCCACCTTGCAGAAGGACGGCGTCGCCTTTGTCGGCCCCGCCAAGGGCGAGATGGCCGAAAGCAACGAAGCGGGCGAGGGCCGCATGGCCGAACCGCTGGAGATCGTCGCTGCCATCGAGGCGATGCTCGACGAGAAGCCGAAACTGCTTGCCGGGCGCCGGATCATCGTCACCTCTGGTCCGACGCATGAGCCGATCGATCCGGTGCGCTACATCGCCAACCGCTCCTCGGGCAAGCAGGGCCATGCCATCGCGGCCGCGCTGGCTAAGCTCGGCGCTGATGTCAGGCTTGTCTCCGGCCCGGTCACCGTCGCCGATCCGGCCGGTGTCGCGACCACCCACGTCGAAACGGCCGCGCAGATGAAGCAAGCGGTCGAGAGCCTGCTGCCGGCGGATGCCGCCGTGTTCGTTGCCGCCGTCGCCGACTGGCGCACGCAAAACGCCGCCGGCGAGAAGATCAAGAAGGTTGTGGGCAAGGGACCGCCTTCGCTGCGGATGGTCGAGAACCCCGACATCCTCGCCGGCATCGGCCATCACGTTCAGCGGCCCAGACTCGTCGTCGGCTTTGCCGCAGAGACACAGGACCTCATCGCCAATGCCGAGGCGAAGCTCAGGAAAAAGGGCGCGGACTTCATCGTCGCCAATGACGTTTCGCATGAAAGCGGCATCGGTCCATCCGGCGTGATGGGCGGCGACCGCAACAAGGTGCGCATCGTGTCCAGGACCGGCGTCGAGGAATGGCCGGAAATGGGCAAGGACGAAGTGGCGGCGCGGCTCGCCGCGCTGATTGCCGAGCGGCTGCAGCAGACTGTGGTCGTCTGAGCCCGAGCGGCAAGCCGGCGCCTCGGCCGCGGCCGCCGTGACATCCCCGTCAACCCGCTGCCAATCTCGCGCGGTTTGTCGCTGAAAATATCCTCAGCGCCGCCAGGCAGCCGAACACGCCGAGGGGCACGAAGGCCAGAAACAGCCAGCTGGCGACGCCTGCGGCCGCTTCACGGCTCAGACCTTCCGAGAAGCCGCTGGCATTGGCGACGATGCCGGCAAGCGCTGCGCCTACCGCATAGCCGATGCGCTGCATGGTCGGCACGGCGGCCGAGGCGATGGTCTGCTCACCGTCGCGGGCCGAGGCGACGATGACGCGCGTGAGGAAGGGCCAGCAAACGCCGAAGCCGCCGCCCTGCAAAAGGGCGCAGAGCAGGATCAGCGGGATCGAGCCTGCCGGGATTGTGTAGGCGAAGCCGGCGAGGCCGGAGGCGATCATCAAGGCGCCGACGACGATGATCAGCCTCTCGCGCTCCAGCGGTGCATTGGCGATGAGGATCGACAGGATCGACCAGGCGATCGATTCTGCGGCGATGATGTAGCCGGTGGTCAGGATCGGAATGCCGTGCAACGTGGTCAGAAGCAGCGGCCCGTAAATGGTGAAGGTGCAGGTCGCCACGGAGAAAGCCGCAACCATCGTCATGCCGCTGCCAAGCGGCGAGCGCCATGAAAACAGAGGCGACGGGAAGAGCCGGGATTGCGGTCTAAGCGCATCCACGTGGAAGAAAAGCGCTAGGCCGATCAGGCCGAGGAAGAGGAGCAGCGACGAGCGCAACAGGGCGATATCGATGCCGGCGGCGGCGATCAGCACGACGCTGAGGGCGAGACAGGCAAGCGCGGGATAGGGAAAGGGCGGTGCCTTGCCGCCGCTCGCCTGCGGCTTCCTCGCTTCAGGCGTGTCGAGCACGACGAAGCTTGCCAGCGCCATCGCCGCGCCGCCGAAGGTGAATACGCCGAAAGCCCATCGCCACGACAGGAATTCGGTCATGAGAGCGCCGAGCATCGGGCCGCTGAAGGCGGCGACGCCCCAGATCGCGGACATGATGCCGAAGAGCTGCGGCCAGATGTTGCGTGGAAACAGGCGCTCGACCGAGACGAAAGCCAGCGATACCAGCGCGCCGCCGCCAAGCCCTTCGACCAGACGCCCGATGAGGAACAAGGGCATGGAAGGCGCGGCGGCGCAGATCAGCGCGCCGGTCGCGTAGAGCAGGGCGGCGACCATCATGTTGGAGCGCAGGGCGACATAACTGACCAGCCGGCCCGCAGCGGCGCCGGCGACGATCGCGCCGAGCTCGTAGATCGCCAGCGACCAGCCGACCAGCTGGACGCCCGCCAGTTCGCCGACCATGGCCGGCATCACCGTCGCCACCATTGTTTCGTTGGTGGCATGCAGCAGGATGCCGAGGCTGACGAAGCAGAAGCGCGCCAGATCGCCACTTGCCCACAGCGCCCGCCAATCCACCCTCTTGCTGGCCACCCTGTTGCTGGCCACCTTGTTGCCGCTCGCTGCCGTCACGCCGATCTCCTGCTTGTTTTGCGCACCTCATCCGCGTTGCGAACGAGGGGCAAGATCCAGTTCGGCAGGGCTTGTAGAACCTCAAGCGCAGTTGAGCTCAAGAGGCTTTTTCGCGGATTTCGAGGCAAGCCACCATTGGCGCCGAAGGGCTTTCCAAAGCACTCGGCCCGGAACAGATGTTCCGGGCCGAGTGCGGCGCAATGAATTTGAAAAGCCGAGGGCTCACTTGTAGGAGTGGACGAGGTCCAGCGACGCTACGGTGACGGCCAGGTTGAGGCCGGTCTGTGCCTGGACGCTGAGCGGCTCCAGCATGAAGGCGCTGTCCAAGCCGCCGACCAGGACGTTGGCGCCGCCGCCGGTCACCACGCTCGCCTCGGCGTTGACGCCGTAATAGCTGCCAGCGAGATCGCCCGCGTCATGGCTGCGGGTGGCGGCAAGCACCGCCCAGACGAGCTGGCCCTGATGCGTCTTGCCCACGTCGACGCCGAGCTTGGAGATCATCCCGGTATAAATCTCGGCCGGGCCGTGATGGGAGGGGCGGAAGACGCAGGAGACGCCCTTGTTCGACGTGATGACATAGCCGACACCGCCGTCGATGGTGCAATCGAGCGTGCCGAGCCGGAGCGTGCCGGCGCTGACCGGAGAAGCGAGGACCGTGGCGGCAAGCGCGGCAGCGGCACAGGCAAGTGTCTTGATCATTGGAAAGTCCCTTTCGCGAAAATCTTGGCCCCGGCTTAAACGATCGAGGTGCACGGAGCGTTCCGCCGAAACTTTGACGCGAACATGGCAAGGGTTACCGCATTGCCCTGGGCGGTTAACGGATCGCTATCGGCGTCTCCGCAGCGCATCATCGCGGCCGCCGACGGCGACCGGGAACGACGCCTAGGCGCCGTGCAATACACCCTTCCGGCGTCGGCTTGATCAGCTGGCGTTGCCGCCGGTGCGCGACAGACCGTCCTTAGCCGGCTGGTAGTTGGGGTCGAGGTGGACAGCCTCGCGATAGGACTTCGCGGCCCTTCCCTTGTCGCCGCGCTTTTCGTAGATCAGCGCCTGGTTGGCCCAGGCCTCTGCGTTCTTGCCGTCGAGCTTGATGGCCATGTTGAAGTCGGAGAAGGCGTTGTCCTCGTCGCCTGTCGCCAGATAGGAGAGGCCGCGGCCGTTGTAGGGCTCGGCGGCGTCCGGCGCCAGCGAGATCGCGGTCGAGAAATCCTCGATGGCGAATTTGTGCTGGCCCTGGCTCTGATAGATCAGGCCGCGATTGTGGTAGGCGCGGGCATCGGTGGTGTCGAGTTGGATCGCCTTCTGGAAGTCGTTGAAGGCATCCTGGGTGCGGCCCGCCTTGCGGTAGAGATTGCCGCGGCCGATATAGGCTGCGTCGTAGCTGGCGTTGATCTGGATCGAGCGGTTGTAGTCGGCCAAAGCGGCTTCCTGATTGCCGAGGAAGCGCTGGATCAGCGCGCGATTCGAATAGGCCTGGTAGAAGTTCGGATTGAGCTGGATCGCCTGGTTGAAGTCCTTGAGCGCCGCCTGGTACTGGCCGCCGCGGCCATAGGCCGAGCCGCGCACGTTATAGCCCTCGGGATCCTGCGGATTGCGCTGGATGACCGCCGAAAGCGAGGAGATGTTCTCGCTCGACGCCTGCGCCTTGTCGATCGAGTTGAACTCACCCGTCGGGGTCGTCTGGCATGCTGCAAGCGTCAGACCCGAAAGCAGGGCCGCCGTCAGGGCGAAGCCGCGAAAAGCGGTTTTGCGCTCCACGGTAATTGCGTTCATCTTTGTCCTCACTGCCGCAGCGCCGTCAGTCCGTTCCCTCTCCGAACCGGCTCCAATACATAAACAAAAAGGTGGCGGCGATTCCGCATCGCGCCACCTTCGGTATCCTTCGAAAAGGACGAAAAATAGGCGTTATGAGCGCGGCGAGCGCGATGCGCCGGCGGCACCAGCCGGAGCCGGGCGCGGGGTCATCGGCAGCAGGCCTTCGCGCTGGGCGCGCTTGCGGGCCAGCTTGCGGGCGCGGCGCACGGCCTCGGCCTTCTCGCGGGCACGCTTCTCGGATGGCTTCTCGTAGTGACCGCGCATCTTCATTTCGCGGAAAATACCTTCGCGCTGCATCTTCTTCTTCAGCGCGCGAAGCGCCTGATCAACGTTGTTATCGCGGACGAGTACCTGCACGGGCAATCCTGTCTTCGGGTTTGAAATCATTAGGCAAACAGCCATAGCTGACATGCCTCCGCGGCGAATTGCACCGCGAATTGTGGCGGCTGATAGCAGAATCAGGCTGGGATGTCCACCTCCGATTGCGCGAAACGGCGATCAAAAACCCGAGCGCTGCGCCCGCATGTTTGCTCGCGCTACGCGGTCGCCAGATGGTGGCGCGCAAAGTCCTCGAAAAACTCACCATAATCGCAGGTGATTTCCTCGCCTGCGGCGATGTCGCGAATGGCTGTGGCGCCGCCATACTGCGAGAAATCCGTGTTCGGCCGCTCCGAATGGTTCATGAAGCGGCCATTGTCCACCTCATAAACCATGAAGCCGGGCTTGTCCGGGCTCGGATAGGCATAGCGGTCGAGCAACTCGCGCAGATGCGGCGGCGCCGCCTCATATTTATCCATCGGGATCAGCCGGTCGAAATCCGGATCGAGGCGCCAGATCGAAGCGCCCTTACGGATCGGCTCGGCGGCGAAGACCCCGACCCCCTCGATGGCGCTCTGGGCAACATAGGTTCTGATCAGCAGCATCGTTCCGGTCCGATTTCGACGGAAACGAAAATCGTCAAAATGAACGGGAATGCAAGGCCGCATCGCAACATTTTGGCGGATGGGCATGTCTGTCGTCTGCCAAAATAGATCATGTCCGGTTGATCGAGACACCGCCATCGGCAAACAGCGCGGTTCCGGTGGTGAAGCTCGACGCATCCGAGGCAAGGTAAAGCGCGGAGCGGGCGATCTCTTCCGGCTGCGCCATGCGCTTCAAAGCATGAATGCCTTCGACGAAAGCGCGCGCCTCGGGCGTGGTCGTGGTTGCGCCGGGCGTGTCGGTGCCGCCGGGCAGCAGTGCGTTGACGCGCAGCCCTTGCGGACCATATTCGGCAGCGAGCACCTGCGTCAGGCCGATCAGTCCGGCCTTGGCAGCGGCGTAGGCCGCCATGCCCGGCATGCCGGCGGTGTAGCCGACGAAGCTCGAGGTGAAGATCAGGGAGCCGCCGCCGCGCTCCAGCATGGCCGGTATCTGGTGCCTTGCGGCGAGGTAGGCGCTGGTCAGATTGGTGTCCATCGTCTCGTGCCAGGTGGCTGGCGCCATATCGGTCACCGGTCCCATCACGCCGACGGCGCCGGCATTGTTGAAGGCGATGTCGAGGCCGCCAAACCTTGCGACGGCGAATTCGACGAGCGCCTTCGCATAGGCCTCGTCCCTTATATCGCCGGCAAGCGCGGCTGCCGTGCCGCCGGCCGCTTCGATCTCGCCGACGAGCACGTCGAGCTCGGCCTGACGCCGGGCCGCGACGACCAGGGATGCGCCTTGCTCGGCAAACAGTTTGGCGGTGGCGCGGCCGATGCCGGAGCTCGCGCCGGTGACGATGGCGACCTTGTTTGTAAGGGTGAACATGTCTTTGCATCCTTCCTCTGTACCGGGCTTGCCGGCGGTTGGATGCTTGGTCGCAGATGAGGATTACGGCGGCCACCCGAAACCGGCAAAGGCGCCATTGCCCTACTGCCGCAACAGCCAAGCCAGCCGATCCAGCGAGAAGGCGTAGCTGAGGGCAATCAGCAGAGCCATGACGATGCCGATGGCCGCGTGACCGGTCAGATAGAAACCCGCGGCGCCGCCGCACAGGATGACAAGTTCCAGCGCCAGCCTGACGGCGCCGGGCACAGGCACTGGAGCTCGACCCGACCGGCTCGGATCATTGAGCACGGCGAAAGTGCCCCACAGCACCGCCGCGACGAGCGGCAAGGCGACGGCAAGAATCCAACGGCTGAAATCGACGGCAAAGCTCCAGCCGACCATGCCGAGCCCAAGCAGCGCTGCAAGTTCCAGCAGGAAGCGCAGGGTCAGATTCCACCAGGCATTACCCATTGTCGTCCCCCAGCATCACGCGACAGGAGTGTCGGCGAACGGAACCACGGAAGCCAGAGCAGACGCTTCGTTTTTTGACCGTGGCGCAAAACGGCAAGCGCCGTCGCAAACAGCGCAAGGATGACATCGCGGTTTCGCTAGTGATACACCTCGCGTGACGGGAGAGGCCCGAACGACATCCGCGATTTTTGGCGCGAGGCTTAACGTGAAGAAATACTCGGTATTCGCCATTGCCCGCGAGGCGATGCGCGGCCACAGAGGCTGGGAAGAGCAGTGGACGTCGCCCGAGCCGAGGAAGGAATACGACGTCATCATCGTCGGCGCCGGCGGACACGGCCTGGCGACGGCCTATTATCTGGCGAGCGAGCACGGCATCACCAACATCGCGGTGCTGGAAAAGGGCTGGCTCGGCGGCGGCAACACCGGCCGCAACACCACCATCATCCGTTCCAATTATCTCTATGACGAGAGCGCCGGCATCTACGACCATGCGCTGAAGCTGTGGGACGGGCTCAGCCAGGAGCTCAACTACAACGTCATGTATTCGCCGCGCGGCGTCATGATGCTGGCGCATAATGTGCATGACGTCCAGGTGTTCAAGCGCCACATCCATGCCAACCGCCTCAACGGCATCGACAATGAATGGCTGACGCCGGAACAGGCGAAGGAATTCTGCCCGCCGCTCAACATCTCCAGGGATGCGCGCTATCCAGTGATGGGCGCCGCGCTGCAGCGCCGCGGCGGCACGGCGCGTCACGACGCGGTCGCCTGGGGCTATGCGCGCGGGGCTTCGGCGCGCGGCGTGCACATCATCCAGAATTGCGAGGTCACCGGCATCAAGCGCGCGGCCAATGGCGCTGTGAGCGGGGTAGAGACGACGCGCGGCTTCATCGGCGCCAAGAAGGTCGGCGTGGTCGCTGCCGGCCATTCCTCCGTGATCATGAACATGGCGGGCGTGCGCATGCCGCTCGAAAGCTATCCCCTGCAGGCGCTGGTGTCGGAGCCGGTCAAGCCGGTGGTGCCCTGCGTGGTGATGTCGAACACGGTGCACGCCTATATCTCGCAGTCGGACAAAGGCGAGCTGGTGATCGGCGCCGGCACCGACCAGTATGTCTCCTATTCGCAAACCGGCGGCCTGCACATATTGCAGCACACGCTCGACGCCATCTGCGAGATGTTCCCGATCTTCACCCGCATGAAGATGCTGCGCTCCTGGGGCGGCATCGTCGACGTGACCCCCGACCGCTCGCCCATCCTGGCGAAGACACCGGTCCAGGGCCTCTACGTCAATTGCGGCTGGGGCACCGGCGGCTTCAAGGCGACGCCCGGCTCGGGCAACGTCTTCGCGCACACGATCGCCAAGGACGAGCCGCACCCGATCAACGCGCCCTTCACGCTTGAGCGCTTCCGCACGGGACGTCTCATCGACGAGGCCGCCGCGGCGGCTGTGGCACACTGACGATGGGCCAAATGACCCTTAAGCCGCTTTGCGATCAACCGGCCGGCGCCCGCGTCGGCCATGGCGAGTTGTAGGATCCACCGAAAATGCTTCTCATCCGCTGCCCCTATTGCGAGGAAGAGCGCCCGGAACTCGAGTTCCGCAATGCCGGCGAGGCGCATATTGCGCGCCCGACCAACATTGCCGCCGAGAGCGACGACGATTTCGAGAAATTCTTCTTCATCCGCGCCAACCCTAAAGGCGTCATCTATGAGCGCTGGCGGCACATCCATGGCTGCGCCCGCTTCTTCAACGCGGTGCGCGATACGGTCACCGACAGGTTCGTCATGACCTACAAGGCCGGCGAGCCGAAGCCCGCGAAGCTGCCCGGAGCCTCAAAATGAACGCCGCGTTCCGCATTTCCGGCGCCGGTCGCCTCAGCCAGGCGAAGACTGCCTCCTTCAGCTTCGACGACAAGCCGTATATCGGCATAGAGGGCGACACGCTGGCCTCGGCGCTGCTCGCCAACGGCGTGCACCTGGTCGGCCGCTCGTTCAAATATCACCGTCCGCGCGGCTTCCTGTCGGCCGGCGCGGAAGAACCCAACGCGCTGGTGCAGATCGTGCGCGACGATGCGCGCAAGACGCCGAATGTGCGGGCGACAGTGCAGGAGCTCTATGACGGGCTGACGGCCAACTCGCAGAACCGCTGGCCGTCGCTTGCCTTCGACGTCGGCGCCGTCAACGACATCGCATCACCGATGTTTTCGGCCGGCTTCTACTACAAGACCTTCATGTGGCCGAAATGGGCCTGGAAGGATCTCTACGAGCCGAAGATCCGCGCTGCCGCGGGCCTCGGCGTTTCGCCGGACAAGCCGGATCCCGACCATTATGCCGCGCGCTACGCGCATTGCGAGGTGCTGGTGCTGGGCGGCGGCGCCGCCGGCATCGCGGCCGCGCTCGCCGCGGCCGAAACCGGCGTGCGGGTGATCCTCGCCGACGAGCAAGCCGAATTCGGCGGCAGCCTGCGCTTCGAGAGCGGCGCCAGGATCGACGGCCAGGACGGTTATGCCTGGGCGCAAGCGGCGATCGCGAAGCTCAAGGCGATGGACAATGTGCGCGTGCTGTCGCGCACGACCGCCTTCGGCTATTACGCGCAGAACTTCGTCGGACTGGTCGAGCGGGTCAGTGACCATCTCAAGAGCCCGGGCCGGGAGCTTGCGCGAGAACGCCTGTGGCAGGTTCGCGCCAAGCGCGTCGTGATCGCCACCGGCGCCATCGAGCGCCACATGGTGTTTGCCAACAACGACCGTCCGGGTGTGATGCTCGCTTCGGCGGCGCGCACCTACCTCAACCATTATGGCGTCGCGGTCGGCAGGAATATCGGCGTCTATACGGCCAACGATTCCGCCTACGCCGCCGCGATCGACCTCAAGAAGGCCGGCATCAACATCGCGGCGATCGTCGACCTGCGCGATAACCCGGCCGGACCGGTGATCGACGAGGCGAGGGCGCTCGGCATCGAGATCAATTTTGGCCGCGCGGTGGTCAGCGCCGGCGGCAAATTGCGTGTGTCGTCAATGACCGTGCAGCCGAAGAATGGCGGAGGCGAGCGGACCATCCCGGTTGACGCGATCCTCATGTCGGCCGGCTGGACGCCATCGGTGCATCTGTTCTCGCAATCGCGCGGCAAGGTCGCCTTCAACGACGAGACCAAGCGCTTCGTGCCGGGCACCTACGCGCAGGACTGCGTCTCGGTCGGCGCCTGCAACGGAACCGACGGGCTGGCCGCCTCAGTTGACGAGGCTTACGCGGCGGGCGCCAAGGCGGCGAAGGAGGCCGGCGGCAAGGTTGGTAAGGGCGCCAAGCCCAAGGTCGACGCCGGCGAGAGCTGGTCGCGCGGTATGTTGGGCGCCGCGCCCGGTGCCGGCCCGGGCACGACGGTCAAGGCCTTTCTCGATTTCCAGAACGACGTCACTGCCAAGGACATCCGCCAGGCGGTGCATGAAGGCATGCACTCGATCGAGCACGTCAAGCGCTTCACCACCAACGGTATGGCGACCGACCAGGGCAAGACGTCGAACATGCACGGCCTGGCGATCGCCGCCGAGACGCTCGGCAAGCCGATCCCGCAGGTCGGCCTCACCACCTTCCGGGCACCTTACACGCCGGTGACGTTCGGCTCGATCGTCGGCCACGCGCGCGGCGCGCTGTTCGACCCGACCCGCCGCACGGCCACGCATGGCTGGGCCGCGTCGCATGGTGCCGTGTTCGAGGATGTCGGCCATTGGAAGCGCACCTGGTATTTCCCCAAGGCAGGCGAGGACATGCATGCCGCCATCAACCGCGAATGCGTGACGGTGCGCAAGGCCGCCGGCCTGTTCGACGCCTCAACGCTCGGCAAGATCGAGGTGGTCGGGCCGGACGCGGCGAAGTTCATGGAGCTGCTCTACACCAATCCCTGGGAGAAGCTCGAAACCGGCCGCTGCCGTTACGGCATCATGCTGCGCGAGGACGGCTTCATCTATGATGACGGCGTCGTCGGCAGGCTGGCGCCGGACCGCTTCCACGTGACGACCACCACCGGCGGCGCGCCGCGCGTCATGAACCACATGGAGGATTACCTCCAGACCGAGTTCCCGCACTTGAATGTCTGGCTGACCTCGATCACCGAGCAATGGGCTGTCATTGCCGTGCAGGGGCCCAAGTCGCGCGACATCATCGCGCCGCTGATCGAGGGCATCGACATGTCGGACGAAGCGATGCCGCATATGTCGGTGCGCGAGGGCAAGATCTGCGGCGTGCCGACAAGGCTGTTCCGCATGTCCTTCACCGGCGAGCGCGGCTTCGAGGTCAACGTGCCGGCCGATTACGGCGAGGCCGTGTGGGAAGCGCTGTGGGCCGAAGGCCAGAAGCATGGCGCGACAGCTTACGGCACCGAGACGATGCACGTGCTGCGCGCCGAAAAGGGCTACATCATCGTCGGCCAGGATACCGACGGCACTGTGACGCCGAACGATGCAGGGCTCGACTGGGCAGTCGGCAAGAAGAAGACCGACTTCGTCGGCATCCGCGGCCTGACCCGGCCGGACCTTGTAGCCAAGGGCCGCAAGCAGCTGGTCGGCCTGAAGACCAAGGACCCGAAGGTCGTGCTGGAAGAGGGCGCGCAGATCGTCGCGGACCCGAAGCAGGCGATCCCGATGAAGATGATCGGCCACGTCACCTCCAGCTATTGGTCGGAGAATTGCGGACGCTCGATCGCGCTGGCGCTCGTCGCCGGCGGCCGCGACCGCATGGGCCAGACGCTCTATGTGCCGATGCCGAACGGCACGATCGAGGTGGAAGTCACCGGCATGGTGTTCGTCGACGAAAAGGGAGAACGCCTCAATGGCTAAGGCCGCCGCCAAGACAAAAGCCGCTGCTGCTTCCACCTCCGTCGAGCGTCGGCCCGCGCTTGCCGGCCGCACGCTGTCGGCGCCGGGCGTCAAGGTCGAGATGCTGCCGCCGGCTGAACGCATCTCGCTGCGCGCCCCCCAGACGTCGCTTGCCGCGCTTTCCGAGGCGCTCGGTCTCACGCTGCCGACAAAGCCCAAGACTTCGGCGACGAAGGACGGGCGCACGGCGCTGTGGCTCGGGCCGGACGAATGGATGATCATCGACGAGGCGGGAAACGATCCGCTCGCCGATTGCGCCAAGGTGACGGCGCTGCATTCGGCGGTCGGCATCTCGCACCGCAATGTCGGGATTTCCGTTGTCGGACCTGCCGCCGCGGCGACGGTCAATTCGGGTTGCCCGCAGGACCTGTCGCTCGAGGCTTTCCCGGTCGGTGCTGCCTCGCGCACCATTCTCGGCAAGTCCGAGATCGTGCTGCTGCGCAGCGCGGCCGATGCGTTCCGGGTGGAATGCTGGCGTTCCTTCTCGGACTATGTCTTCACTCTGCTGTCGGAAGCGGCGGTCGACGCGGCGAACTGAGCTTCGCGGCGTCGGTTTCAAGGAACCATCGCCAGTCCATGTCGTTTCTGCGGCTTGCGAGGGAGATTACCGATGCCGTCCAAATCCGCGCCGAAGTCATCCAAGAAGACAGCTGCAGTCCGCTCGCTGGAGCAGGAGCGGCGCCATGAGGTCGAGGAAGAGGAACTCGAGGAAGGCCTCGAGGACACATTTCCGGCCAGCGACCCGGTATCGATCACCAGCACTTCCATTCCCGGCGGACCGGCAAAGCCGAGTAAGGCCAAGACCGCGGCAGGAACGAAACCGCGCAAGAAATAGTCTCGAGCAAGTCCTCAGGGGCGCGGGCAGAAACGAAAAAGGGCGGCCAAATGCCGCCCGTTTTCGTTCGAAGTCTTGCCAATCGTGCTCAGAGGCCGGGCACAAACCAGGGGCTGACATCGATGCCGAGCCGCGGGCTCTTCGTCGTCTTGTTGGCGTCGGCCTTTTCCACCGAACCGGTCGGGGTGCAGTCGAGCTTCACGCTCGCGTTGGTCTGAGCGCAAGCCGCGGGGGCGTGCTTGGCCGGCTGGCTTGCGCCAGCGAAAGCGGTACCCGAGAAAGCCAGCACGGTGGCGAGAGCAAGGATGGTGTTCTTCATTTTCCGTCTCCAGTCAATCTTCCGTACGCGTACAATGCGATGTACAAATACGGTTAACGAAGTCGGAATTCAAGGAGGAATCTGTACGTGTACGACAAATTTTTTTGAACACAGGAATTCGCCGCCGCAAATCAGCGAAGCGATGCGAGCCGACGATCAAAGAGATCAGCAGTTGACGGGTGTTGCGGTCAGCGGCGGAATATCCTGCGCCTGCAATCCCGCCAGCGTGAAATCGCACATGCGCTTCACATAGGCCTGGGCGTCGCCGAACGGATAGAAGGGAAAGGTGATCAAGAGCGAGATCGTACCGTGGCCGACGGTCCACAGCATGGTGGCGATAGCGCGCGGGTCGCCCTTGAGCCTGCCGGCGGCAACGCAGGCCTCGACGCGTTTGATCAGCACCTTCATGGCCGGATTGCCTTCTTCCATGTCCGCATAGCTGCGTCCTTCAGGCAGCTTGGTCTTCTCGGTCATGAAGACGGTGCGATATTCGTTGGGGTTGCCGAGCCCGAAAGCCGCGTATTCGGTCATCACCGCCTTGAGCGCCTCGATCGGATCGTCCGCGGGATGCTCCTCGATGCGCCGCGCGAGCGTTTCGAAGGCGTCTTCGGCGAGTGCGAACAGAATGTCCTGCTTGTCGGCGAAATAGGAATAGACCGACATCGGCGCGTAGCCGACCCGCTTGGCCAGCTTGCGGATGGTCAGGCCCTCATAGCCCTCTTCCTGGACCAGCTTGTGAGCCGCCGCGACCAGTTCGGAGCGAAGCTCCGCCTTCTGTTTTTCGCGGCGTTTCTGAACGCTTAGCGCCAATATACGCTTGCCTTTGTGATTGGTTGCCTGACGAAATTATATACGCTGTACGGAAACGGACAAGGGCGCCTCCAGTTCCCTTGCGTGCGCTCTGCGTTTTAACGCAATCCGGATGGAAACAGCTAAGGCCCTTTCCTGGAATCGCTCAGATTGCGCCAATGCCGCCGTCGAGCGCCAGAGCGTGGCCGGTCATGAAGGAATTGGCCGGGTCGGCGAGGAACAGGATGCCGGTGGTGATCTCGTCGACCTCGCCGACACGCTTCATCGGCACGCCGCGCGTGAGCTCGGCCATCGCTTCGGCTTCGGGCGCTCTGGTGAAACGCACGAAGCCGTCGACCATCGCGGTGCGGGTGTGAGCCGGGCAGACCGCGTTGATGCGTATGCCCTTGCTGGCGTATTCCACGGCAGCCGAGCGCGTCAGCCCGACGACGCCGTGCTTGGCGGCGGCATAGACCGAAAGCTTCGGCGCGCCTGAGAGGCCGGCGACCGAGGCGATGTTGACGATGACGCCGCCCTTGCCGCTTTCCCTGAATTGCCGTTCCAACTGAGGAATCTGGTGTTTCATGGCATAGAAGACGCCGAGCAGGTCGACCTCCACCACGCGGCGCGCTTCCTCCGAGGTGACCTGCGGCAGGCGTGCGAAGGAGTGGACGATGCCGGCATTGTTGACGGCGATGTCGAGCCGGCCGAACCTTTGCACGGCCAGCTTCACCAGATCCTCCGAGAGCTTTTCGTCGGCGATGTTGCCGGCAAGGTGAGCCGTCTCGGCGTCGAGCGTTGCGGCGAAATCGCCAAGCGCAGACTCGTCGAGGTCGGACAGAACGAGCCGTGCCCCTTCCGCGGCGAAGGCCTTTGCCGCGCCGCTGCCGAGACCGCCGGTCGCGCCGGTGATCAGCACCGTCATCCCATCGAAACGGCCCATTGCCCGGCTTCTCCGCGTTCAGCTGTTCTCGTCAATCAGTTCCGCCGCGAGCGCGGCGAGCAGTTTTACCGCCTGGCCGTAGGTCCTTGCCTTTTCCGGATTGGAGGCGTTGCCGTCCAGCGCGCGGCGGTAGACGCCCTGGCAGATCGCCGCCAGCCGGAAGAAGGAGAAGGCGAGGAAGAAGGTCCAGTTGTCTATCTTCTCGATGCCGCGCCGTCTGCAGTAGGCCTCGACATAGGCTTCCTCGGAAGGCAGGCCGGCAGCGGCGCGGTCGATGCCGCCGAGGCCGCGAAAGCCCGAGGCATGCGGCAGCCGCCATTGCATGCATTGATAGGCGAGGTCGGCGAAGGGATGCCCGAGCGTCGACAGCTCCCAGTCGAGCAGCGCGATGATCTTCGGCGCGCCCGGCGCGAACATCATGTTGTCCAGCCGGTAGTCGCCATGGACTAGCGAGACGCGGCCGTCATCGGCCGGCATATGCGTTTCGAGCCACGCAATCAGCCTGTCCATGTCGGTTATGGTTTCGGTTTCGGAGGCCTTGTACTGGCTGGTCCAGCGCGCGAGCTGGCGCTCGAAATAGCTGCCGGGCCGGCCGAAATCGCCAAGTCCGACGGCGTCCACATCGATATCGTGCAAGGCGGCGAGCGTCGCATTCATGGCATCGTAGATCGCGGCGCGCTCTCCATTGCCGGATGCGTCCGGCAGTGACGGATCCCAGAAGATGCGGCCGTCGAGATATTCCATGACGTAGAACATGCGGCCGATCGGGGAGTCCTCGCCGGAAAGATGCAGCATGCGCGGCACCGGCACGGCCGTGCCGGCAAGCGCCCGCATGACCCGGAACTCGCGGTCGACCTGATGCGCGGATTTCAGCAACTGCCCCGGCGGCTTGGCGCGCAGCACATAGCGGCCGCTAGCGGCGGTCAAAAGATATGTCGGATTGGACTGGCCGGACTTGAATTTTTCAATCGCGGAAAGGCCGGTAAAGCCCGGAATATGCGCCTCGAGATAAGCCGCAAGCGCCGCCTGGTCTATGGCGCCGGCCTCGCCGCTCATGCGTTCTCGGGCTGACGCTCGATCAGCGTCAAGGTCAGCCAGCGCGCCGTCAGCGCCGGCTTCTTCGAACCTTCGATCTCGATGGTCACGTCATGCGCCGTCTGCACCCAGCCGGACGGCCTGACCTTGACGTCCGCCAGCACGAAGCGGGTGCGGATGCGCGAACCCGTCTTCACCGGCGCCAGGAAACGCAGCGTGTCGAAGCCGTGGTTGACGCCCATCTTGCTGTTTTCCAGCGGCGGCATGGTCTCAAAGGTCATTGCTGACAAAAGCGACAGCGACAGGAAGCCATGCGCGATGGTGCCGCCAAACGGCGTCTCGCGCGCGGCGCGCTCAGGATCGCAATGGATGAACTGATGGTCGTCGGTCGCATCGGCGAACTGGTCGATCATGCGCTGCGTCACCGTTCGCCAGGGCGAGACGCCGACCTCCTTGCCGACGCTTGCCAGAAGCGTATCGAGACTGATCGGTTCCACACTGATGTCCTCCGCAACCCGCCCGGATCGCGATTCCTCGAACCGGGCACCTTATTCCTTGAACAAAGTCATGCCATGCTGCACCGACTGGCCGCCGTCGATAGGCAGGATGGCGCCGGTGACATAGCTTCCGGCTCGGCTGCACAAATAAAGCGTTGCGCCGGCAATGTCATCCGCCACGCCGATGCGGCCGAGCGGAACATGGTTACCGACATGTTTCGCCTGCTCCTCGGTCGCGGTGGCAAAGGCCGTCATGCGGCTCTGGAAAGGACCGGGCGCAAAGGCGTTGACGGTGATGCGGCGGGCGGCGAACTCGATCGCCAGCGTGCGCGTCAAATGATGCACCGCCGCTTTCGAGGCGGCGTAGGAATAGGCGTCGTCGGCCAGCGGCTGGGTGCCCATCACCGAGCCGAGATTGATGACGCGGGCAGGATCCTCGTCGCTCGCGGCGGCATCGAGAAGCGGCAAGAGCTCCCGCGTCAGTTGGAAGACGGCGGTGACGTTGACGCCGAACACCTTGGCCCAGGCGTGGTAGGGGAAATCCTGCAGCGGTGCGCCCCAGGAAATGCCGGCATTGTTGACCAGGATGTGCAGGCGTTCCGTGCGTGCCTTGACCTCGGCGACCAGTGCCGCGATGCCAGCTTCGCTGGACACGTCGCCGGCAAAGCCCTCGGCATGGCCGGAGCCGCCGAGCGCGTTCAATTCGTTGGCGACTTTTGCGCAATCCTCGCCCTTGCGCGAGGCGATCATCACCTGAGCGCCGGCGCGCACCAGCCCGGTCGCCACCATGCGGCCGATGCCGGTCGCCGCACCCGTCACCAGCGCGGTCTTGCCGGCGACCGAGAACAGCTTGTCCAGATAGCTCATCGTGTTTCTCCGCATCCGGCCGGCCGGGACTCGCCCAAGGACTCGCGTTGACAAGGCTAGCCGAAGTACGGTCATCCTTGCCACGGGTAAAGGTTTATCTTCGGAAAGGCCGGAAGCGATGACGGACATGAATCTCGGCATGACCGAGCGGCTGAAGCCGATCCATCAGCGCGTGGCGGCGATGGTGCGCGACGAGATCGCGCCGCTCGGCGAAGAGTTCCTCGCCGAAGTCGGCAAGAATGGCGACCGCTGGGCCTATACCGCTAGGCAGACGGAAATCCTGGACGGCTTGAAGAAGACGGCGCGCGAGCGCGGCCTGTGGAACTTTTGGCTGACCGATTCCAAGCGCGGCTACGGCCTTTCCACCGTCGAATACGCCTATCTGGCGGAGGAGATGGGCAAGGCGCATCTCGGCGCCGAAACCTTCAACTGCTCGGCGCCTGACACCGGCAACATGGAGGTGCTGGAGCGATACGGCTCGGAAGCGCACAAGCGCGACTGGCTGGAGCCGCTGCTCGAGGGGAAAATACGCTCGGCCTATCTGATGACCGAGCCGGACGTGGCGTCCTCGGACGCCACCAACATTTCGATGCGCTGCGAGCGCCGCGGCGAGCACTATGTGCTCAATGGCGAGAAATGGTGGGCTTCCGGGGCGGGCGATCCGCGCTGCGCCATCTATATCGTCATGGTCAGGACCGGATCGGACGAGGAGCCGCAGCATCGCCGGCATTCGATGATCCTGGTGCCCTCGGACAGCAACGGCATCGCCAAGCTGCGGCCCATGCAGGTCTATGGCGATGACGACGCGCCGCATGGGCATATGCATCTGAGATTCGAGAATGTGCAGGTGCCGGCGGAGAATTTGATCCTCGGCGAGGGCAGGGGTTTCGAGATCGCGCAGGGGCGGCTCGGGCCTGGCCGCATCCATCATTGCATGCGCGCCATCGGCCAGGCCGAGATGGCTCTGGAGATGCTGTGCCAACGCTCGGTCCGGCGCGAGGCCTTCGGCCAGCCGCTGGCAAAGCTCGGCGCCAATTTCGACATCATCGCCGAATGCCGGATGGAGATCGAGATGGCGAGGCTCTTATGCCTCAAGGCTGCCTGGATGATCGATCAGGGGGACGCTCGCGCGGCCGCGCCCTGGATCAGCCAGATCAAGGTGGTGGCGCCGCGCGTCGCGCTGAAGGTCACCGACGAGGCAGTCCAGATGTTCGGTGCGCAAGGCATCAGCCAGGACACGCCGCTCGCCCGCTCGTGGACGCATTTGAGGACATTGCGGCTGGCCGACGGGCCGGACGCGGTGCACCGGCGGCAGGTGGCGCGCACGGAACTGAAGAAATACACGCAGGAGAAGGTCTGACGGCCATGACGCTTCCTTCGCAGATGCAGGGTCTGTTGCTTGTCGGCGACGGTTACACCAGGACGCCCTCGGCGGCCGCGCTGGAGGCGATGGAGCCTTACCTCCAGCCCGGCAGCATCGAGGTGCCGGCGCCCGGTCCCTCGCAGGCGCTGATCAAGGTCAGCCTCGCCTCGATCAACCCGTCCGACATCGCCTTCATCAAGGGCCAGTACGGCCAGCCGCGGGTAAAGGGCCGGCCGGCGGGCTTCGAAGGCGTCGGCATCGTCGTCGCCACGGGCGACGATCCCCATGCAAGGAGCCTTGGAGGGAAACGCGTCGCCTTCGCCACCGGCGTGTCGAACTGGGGCGCATGGGCGGATTATGCGGTTGCCGAGGCCGCGTCCTGCATTCCGCTTCTCGACACCGTGCGCGACGAGGACGGCGCAGCGATGATCGTCAATCCGCTGACGGCCTTGGCCATGTTCGACATCGTCAGAGAGGAGGGCGAAAAATCCTTCATCATGACCGCGGGCGCCAGCCAGCTCAGCAAGCTGATCATCGGGCTGGCGAAGGAGGAAGGTTTCCGCCCGATCATCACCGTGCGTCGCGACGAGCAGATTCTCCAGCTGACGGAGGCCGGCGCCGCCCATGTGCTCAACGAGAAAGCGGCGGATTTCGAGACGGCGTTGCGCGAGGCGATGAAGGCCGAGCAGCCGCGCATCTTCCTCGACGCGGTCACCGGCCCGCTGGCTTCGACCATCTTCAATGCCATGCCGAAACGCGCGCGCTGGATCGTCTATGGAAGGCTCGACGCCGAGCCGACGGTGATACGCGAGCCCGGCCAACTGATCTTCCAGCACAAGCGCGTCGAAGGGTTCTGGCTGGCCGAATGGATGCGCCAGTTCCGCGACAGGCTGGGCCCGGCGGTGCTGGAAGCGCAGAAGCGCTTTTCCGATGGACGCTGGTCGACCGATGTCACCGCGGTCGTGCCGCTCGACGAAGCGATGGCGAGGCTGCCGGCCGAGCTCGCCAAGCCAAACGGAAAGGTGTTCATCAGGCCGTGAGGCAATCCGAGCGCCGATCGCAGCTGTACAGACCAGACCAAAGCCTTGAACACAAAGCTGTGATCGACCCGACAGCGGCGGAAAAAAGCCGCTGTTGCGCCGTCATTGCCTCGCGCCGGTAACAGCCACGTTCGGATGTTTTATTCCATTCGATGTGATATCTCGCCGGCGGTAAAAAACCAGGCGGCGATGGGAAAGCCGTCCTGGTCGGAATTCGGGGTGCGCTATGATGGTAACCAAGCCGGTTTTCGACCGTTTGGGGCTTTGGCTTTGGGTCGGGTCGTTTCTGCTTGTGCTTGGCCTGGCGCTATGGTCGCTCGATGCGCGTTCGGTGGTCCATATCTACAGGCATGGCAGTG
The DNA here is from genome assembly GCF_020165035.1 of Mesorhizobium sp. CA6. Classification (NCBI taxonomy): domain Bacteria; kingdom Pseudomonadati; phylum Pseudomonadota; class Alphaproteobacteria; order Hyphomicrobiales; family Phyllobacteriaceae; genus Mesorhizobium; species Mesorhizobium sp. CA6. Next base: position 71,074 of record NZ_JAIUHI010000003.1, read on the forward strand.
AAGCTTTTCTGGATCGTCAACCGCTGTATCAGGTCGAAGTTGCCATGGGGTATCTATACGCTCCCGCCTTCGCCGTCCTCTATGTTCCCCTGCTGAAGCTCGGGCCCTATCTGGGCAATATTTTGTGGCACATGCTGGGCTTTTCGGTGCTGACCATTGCCGCAATGCGTCAGGTGCGCAAACTTCGCGGCGAGGAGCAGACATGGCTGCTGTCCTTGGGTCTTTTTCTTGCCTTGCCGGTGGCGCTGGCAGCGCTTCGCAATGGCCAGGCGACGATCCTGCTCACAGGGGCGTGCTGGTTCCTTACACTGTCGACACTCGAGGGGCGCCGGGCCGAAAGCTTCTTCTGGGCCATGCTTGCGATCATCGCCAAGCCGACCGCGATCATCATGCTGCTTCTGACGGGGGCGCTGCGTCCCCGGCTGATACCGGTGCTGGTGCTGGCGGTGCTGGTCGTGCTCGCGATACCCTATGGCTTTGCGTCGAGCGACTACGTCAACGCGCAATATCATGATTTCTTCCGGCTGCTGACTTCGATGACGGTGGACCCGACCGGCCCATTCGTTCCGGCCGACTTCACGGCGCCTTTCATGCGATTTGGCATCCCGATTTCCGAGTTTGACGCGACGATCGTGCGCGTCGTCGCGGGTTTGCTCACGCTTTGGCTGGTGCTCCAGCTCGATCGCAGGCTGGACGCCAACATCAGCGGACTCGCCATCTTCCTCTCCGCGGCATTCTACATGTGCGTCTTCAATCCGCGGGTCGAGCAGAACACTTACGCTATGGTGGCGGTGCCTGCCGGTCTCTCCATCGCCCTACTTTGGCGGGAGAAGGGAGCCGTGGCCATGTGCTGGTTCTTGGCGGCGTTCCTCTTCGTCACCGGACTGACCAGTGCCAACCTGCAACTGCACGATCTTTTCCACCCGTGGTTCCGGCCGATCAGCGTCAGCGTAATCGCCTGCGTGCTCGTCGGCTGGTTCTGGACGCAAGACAGACAGAAGGTGCCTGCCGCCGGAGCCGTCGCGCATGGCTGAGATGCTCGACATCATCGCGCCGTTCTTCAACGAGGCCGAATCCGCCATCGCGTTTGTCGGGCTGCTCGACAGGCTGGAAGTGGCCGTGGCGGAGCGATTCGGCATGACGGTCCGCAAGATACTCGTCGACGACGGCAGCCGCGACGGCAGCGCCGAGACGTTCGCGGCCGCGCTCTCCGGCTCCTGGGAGATCGTGCGGCTCAGCCGTAATTTCGGCAAGGAAGCGGCGGTGCTCGCCGGGCTCGATCATTCCCGTGGCGATATGGTCCTGATCATGGACTCGGACCTCCAGCATTCCATGGATATCAGCCTGAGGATGATCGGCGAGCTGGTCGAGCATCCGCAGATCGATGTCGTCTACGCGCAGAACGACCGGCGCGAGGGGAGCTGGCGGCGCAGCCAACTGGCGCGGCTCTTCTACAGGCTGATCAACAGCAGCCAGCGCTTCGATATTCCCGAGAATGCCGGAGATTTCCGTGTCATGCGCGGCGCGGTGGCGCGTGCCTTGACCAGCGTGCGCGACAAGCGCCGCTTCAACAAGGGTCTGTTCGCCTGGGCCGGCTTCCGCCAGAAGGCTGTGCTTTACTCGCCGGAAAACCGCCGCGGCGGCACCTCGAAATGGACAAGGTTCAACCTGATCGCGTTCTCGCTTGAAGGGTTCACCTCGTTTTCCGTGATCCCGCTGCGCGTCATCAGCCTCATCGGATTGCTCGCGGCATTCGCAGGCCTGGCCTATGGCGTGAAGGTGCTGTTCGAAGTGCTGTTCTACGGCATCGCCGTGCCTGGCTACCCCAGCATCATGGTCGCCGTCGTGCTTTTTGGAGGCCTCAACCTGGCGCTGCTCGGCCTGATCGGCGAGTATGTCTGGGTCACGCTCAGCGAAAGCAAGGACCGGCCCGTCTATATCGTGCGTGACGTGCTGCATGGCAATGCCGCCGAGCAGGTTGCCCCCGGCAAATGACGCGGCCGATCCGCCTGATTGCCGACGATTACGGACTTGCGCCGGGGGTATCGAGCGCGATCCTCGACCTCATCGAGCGCGGCCGCCTGACCGGGACCAGTTGCATGACCGGGTTTGCCGAATGGGAAGAGGCGGCGGCGTGCATCAGGCCGTTGCGTCAACGGGCCGCCATCGGGCTGCACCTGACCCTCACCGATCAGACCGCCGCAACCGGCTCGTCCAGTTTGGCGCCAGACGGCAAATTGCCTGGGCTTGCCTCTCTTGCGCTGCCGGTCCGTCGAGGGCGCATCGACGAGCGGGACATTCATGCCGAGCTCGACGCCCAGTACGACCTCTTCACCGACGCGCTGGCCGGCCCGCCCGATCACATCGACGGGCACCAGCACGTGCATTTTCTTCCCGTGGTACGGAATTGGTTGCTCGCCCGGTTTGGAGGCAGCGCACACAAGCCGGCGCTGCGCGGCGCGCCGAGCCTTGGCGGCCTGGACGCGGCGGCCAAGATCGCGGCGATCGCCACGCTGGCCGCGGGTTTCAACAGGTCGATGCAGCGGGCCGGCTTTAACGTGATGACGCCGCTCTGCGGCATCTATGACTGGCGGCAGCCGCAAAAATTCGGTCCGACGCTGCGCGCGGCGGTCGACACCTTGCCCGAACAAGGGGTGTTCATGTGTCATCCGGGTCAAGTCGATGACATTTTACGGGCGCGAGACCCGATGCAGGGCGCGCGTGAGGTCGAGTTCACGATTCTCACTTCTGAGGATTTCGGCGCCAGCCTCGAACGGGCCGGAGTGCGCGTCATGGACGGCAAAGCATGAGCGCCGGTCAGCCGCGGCGTTCGACCGGCAACAAGATCGTCCGCTTCGCCTTGGTCGGGCTGGTCAACACCGGCATCGATCTCACCGCATTTTTCCTGCTGCTCAAGCTCGTGGTGCCGGCTCTGGCCGCCAATGTCGGTGCCTGGTTCGTCGCGGTGCTATTCTCCTTCGTAGCGAACCGCTTCTGGTCGTTCGAGCGGGACCCGGACATCCGGCTGCATCGGTCCTTCCTGCGTTTCGTCTCGCTCGGGGCGCTGATTTCGCTCGGTGTTTCGAGCCTGTCGATCGCTGTACTGGCGGGGGTTGTCGGCGTCTGGCCGGCCAAGATCCTCGGCGTCGTGGTGGCCGCCGTGCTGAACTTTTTGGCGGCGCGCTGGTCGATCGAGGGCAGGATCGTAAAGTAGCTGCTCGGCCGGCTCCGCGTCGATATAGGCGGCTTGGAGACGGATTCAGATTTCAGGTCTGTCCGACCTGAAATCATCCGGCTCTATCGCAAGCTCTCCAGGTCGCGCATGCGCTTGGCGCCGGCGGCTTCCAATTGCCTCGTCACGGCGGCGATCAGCGTTTCTGCGACGACGAAGAGTGCGGCGGACGAATCCCAGGCCGAGGGCACGGCGGTGCGTCCGGCGATCACGTGTCGGGCGAAGCGGGCGATCGGCGAAAGCCACTGGTCGGTGAAGAGAATGATCTGCACGCCGCGATGGTGAGCCTTCTCGGCAAAGCGCACGAGACTTTCCTGATAGCGGCGGATATCGAAGATCACCAGGACGTCGCGCTTGCCCATGTCGATCAGCCGGTCGCGCCAGATGCTCTCCTGGCCGGCGAGGTGATAGACATCCGGCTGGATGATGGCCAGGTGAGCGGCCATGTAGCGCGCCAGCGGATCGGTGAAACGGCCGCCGATGAGGAAGGTCTTGCCGCGCCGCTCGGCAAGTCTCGTGGCAATGTCTGCCAGCTGTCTGTCGGTGAGGTGCCGGAAGGTCTCGCGCATGTTGTCGAGCGTTGCCTCGAGCATCGGCGAGATGGCGCCGCCGGCCGAGCTTGGATCGAGCGTGCGCGAAGCGGGCGACTGCAATTGCGCCGCCAGCTCATCCTGCAGCGCCGACTGGAATTCGGGGTAGTTCTGGAAGCCGAGCCTGGCCACGAAGCGCAGGATCGTCGGCGAGGACACGCCGGCCGCGGCCGAGAATTCGGCGACTGTCTTCAGCCCGGTCAAGGGATAGTTGGCAATCAGCGTCTGGGCGGCGCGGCGCTCGCCGGCCGGCATCGTCCCGATGCGGTCCGAGATCAGTTCGGCAATGCTGGAAATCATGGTTTTCCCCCGCCCGTTGGCCGCCCCGCCGCCGTTTTCCCGAATTCGCGTTTGACAAAGCCGGTCAAACTGTATGAAATCATTCATAGGGACGCAATGAGACAAAATACGTAACATTCGATACAGCGCCCCCAGGGGACGGCATTATGGAGAGAGCACGGCCCGCCAGCCTTGCACCGTCTGAAACCGTGAGGGTGACGAACCCCGGCGGCTCAAGCCCCTTTGTCTTCACCTGCGATCACGCTTCCAACGTCCTGCCCGCCGAGTTCGGGACGCTCGGCCTGCCGGCTGCGGAGCTTTCGCGCCATATCGCCTGGGACCCGGGCGCGCTTCCCGTCGCCCGCCGCATGGCCGAAGCGCTCGATGCGACTTTGATCGAGACCCGCGTGTCGCGGCTCGTCATCGATTGCAACCGGCCGCTCGACGCGCCGGATCTCGTGCCGCCGATTAGCGAGACGACGGCCATCCCGGGCAACACAGATCTATCCGACAAGCAGCGCGCCGCGCGCGTCGACCTTGCCTGGCGCCCGTTCCACGACACGATCGCCCAGATCATCGACGGGCGGCTGGCGCGCGGCCAGGAGACGCGGCTGGTGTCGGTGCACTCCTTCACGCCGGTCTATAAGGGCAAGAGCCGGCCATGGCATATAGGCATCATCCATGACGAGGATCGCCGGTTGGCGGCGCCGCTGATATCGGCGCTGCAGCGGCTCTCCGGCGTCACCGTCGGCGTGAACGAACCCTATTCGCCGGCCGACCGCGTCTATTTCACGCTGGAACGGCACGCGCGTTCGCGCGGCCTTGCTTGTGCGATGATCGAAATCCGCAACGACGAAATCTCCGGCGAGACCGGGCAGCGGAAATGGGCGGATCTGCTCACCGGCATATTCTCGAATCTGGAGCCTGACGAGGCCAGGGGCTCCCGACAACGCGCAATGGGAAAGTCAGTACAATCGGCCAGCTAAGAACCAGATAGGGGACTTCCAAAATGAGACCTGAAGAAATCGACAAGTCTGAGGACGTAAAAGTCCTTCACAGCATGGGATATGCCCAGGAATTGGCTCGCCGCATGAGCGGCTTCTCCAACTTTGCCATTTCCTTCTCGATCATTTGCATCCTGGCGGGCGGCATCACCTCGTTCCCGCTGGCCATGGCCACCGGCAGCGGTTTCGAAGCGACCATCGGCTGGGTTATAGGCGGTCTGTTCGCCCTTGTGGTCGCGGCTTCGCTCGGCCAGATCGGTTCGGCCTATCCGACCGCCGGCGGGCTTTACCATTGGTCGTCGATCTTGGGCGGGCGCGGCTGGGGTTGGGCGACGGCCTGGATCAACCTGCTTGGGCTGATCTTCGTTGTCGCTTCGGTCAATGTCGGCGTCTATGCGCTCTTCAAGGACCTCGTTTGGGCCGGCGTGTTCGGCCACGATGTGTCGGCTTGGGGTTATCAGGAGCAGGTGATCGGGGTCGTGATCATCACGGTGACGCAGGCGCTATTCAACCATTTCGGCATCAAGTTGACCACAGCGCTGACCGACTTTTCGGGCTATCTCATCCTGGTCGTTGCGGTGGTGTTGACCGCGATGTTCCTGATCTGGGGCGCGAGCTGGGATTTCTCGCGACTGACCACTTTCGTCAACAACACGGGCGATGCGGGTGGCGGCTATGTGCCGACGGCACGGACGGCGCTGGTCGCCTTCCTGATCGGTCTTCTCTATCCACTATACACCATCACCGGTTTTGACGCCTCCGCCCATACCTCGGAGGAGACCCATAACGCGCGGGTGGCAGTGCCGCGCGGCATGATCCATTCGGTCCTCTGGTCATTGGTCTTCGGCTTCGTCATGGCCGTCTCTTTCGTGCTGGCAAGCCCGGATCTGGCGGTGACTGCCAAGGACGGCGCGAACGCCTGGTTCAATCTCTTCAATAATCTGCCGGCGCCGTTTTGGTTGAAGAGCATCATCGCCATCGCGATCGTGGTAGCAAACTACATTTGCGCGCTGGCTGGACTGACCTCCACCTCGCGCATGATATTCGCCTTCGCGCGTGATGGCGGGCTGCCCGGCTCCTCCATGTGGAAAACCGTCAGCCCGACATGGCGCACGCCGGTGGCGGCGATCTGGCTTGGAGCCGTCCTCTCGGTCGCAGCGACGCTTTACTCGCCGGCTTTCGCGGCTTTGGCGGCCGGCTGTGCCCTGTTCCTCTATGTGTCCTATGCGATGCCGGTGGCGGCTGGCCTTCTTGCTGAAGGCAAAAGCTGGACCGAATTCGGCCCGTTCCGCCTGGGCGTGTGGTCCAAGCCGTTCGCCATCATCACCATCCTCGGCGTTCTGGTGTTGATGTACGCGGGTATCCAGCCGCCCTTCGATATCTTGATCAACTATGCCATCGGTTTGATCATCCTTCTCGCGGTGCTGTGGTTCGGCATAGAATCCAAGCGGTTCAAGGGCCCGCCGATCGGGGCCGATATTGCTCGCCGTCAGGCGGAAATTGCAGCAGCCGAAGTGGCGGTCGGCGAGACCGGCCACTGATACTTCGCTTCATGGCCATGGCCGGCGCAACGCCGGCCATGGTTTTGTTTCTCCCTTTTCAATCGACAAGCGCTGGAGTGCCAAAGGAATGGCCGGGAATTTCTCGTTCGATCAGTTGAAGAAAGCGGTCTCTAACGGCGAGATCGACACGGTGCTGGCCTGCATCGTCGACATGCAGGGTCGGCTCTCGGGAAAACGCTTCCTGGCTCAGTATTTCGTCGATTCCGCGCATGGCGAGACGCATGGCTGCAACTATCTCTTGGCCTGCGACATCGATATGGAGCCGGTGCCGGGCTACAAGGCGGCGAGCTGGTCGAAGGGCTATGGCGACTTCGTCATGAAGCCGGACCTGTCGACGCTGCGGCGCATTCCCTGGCTGGAGAAGACGGCGCTGGTCATCTGCGACGTGCTCGACCATCACGACCATGAGGATTTGGCACACTCACCCCGCGCGATCCTGAAGAAGCAGGTCAAGCGCCTGCAGGAGCGCGGCTATATCGGCTATTTCGCCTCCGAGCTCGAATTCTATTTGTTCAGCGAAACCTACGATTCCGCGCGCAAGAAGCACTGGCAGGGGCTCGATAGCGCCTCGCCCTATATCGGCGACTACCAGATCGGCATCACCAGCAAGGAAGAAGGCGTCATGCGCCGGCTTCGCAACGAGATGGAGGCCGCCGGCATTCCGATCGAGAACTCCAAGGGCGAGTGGGGCCCCGGCCAGGAAGAGATCAATGTGCGCTACGCCGAGGCACTCGAGATGGCCGACCGCCACGTCATCCTGAAGAACGGCGCCAAGGAGATCGCCGATTCCGAAGGCAAGGCCGTCTCCTTCATGGCCAAGTACAATTATGGGCTCGCCGGCAATTCCAGCCACATCCACAATTCGCTGTGGAGCGCCGACGGCAAGACGCCGCTGTTCTTCGACAACAAGGCCGACTGGACGCTGTCGAGCCTCGGCCAGCAATGGGCGGCCGGCCAGCTCAAATACGCCAAGGAGTTCACCTGGTTCCTGGCGCCCTACATCAACTCCTACAAGCGCTTCCAGGCCGGCACCTTCGCGCCGACAAAGATCATGTGGAGCGAGGACAACCGCACCGCCGGTTTCCGGCTCTGCGGCGAAGGCACCAAGGGCATCCGCATGGAGTGCCGCATCGGCGGCGCCGACCTCAATCCTTATCTCGCCTTCGCCGCCCTGATCGCGTCCGGCCTTGCCGGCATCGACGAGAAGCTGGAGCTGCAGAAGCCTTTCGTCGGCGACGCCTATCAGGCCTCGCGTCTGCCCGAGATCCCGAAGACGCTGCGCGACGCCACCGAGACACTTTCGAAGTCGAAGATGCTGAAGCAGGCCTTCGGCGACGACGTGATCGAGCACTATGTGCACACCGCCCGCTGGGAGCAGTTCGAATATGACCGCCGCATCACGGATTGGGAGCTGCACAGGGGCTTTGAGAGGTACTAGGGGGCTGGGTTAGCGTCGGCGCCGCCCTCACCCTTACCCTTCCCCCGTGAAGAACGGGGAGAGGGGTCGCCCGCGCAGGAGCTTCTCCCTTCTCTCCATCACTATACGGGGAGAAGGTGCCGGCAGGCGGATGAGGGGCGGCGCCAAGCCAAGTGATTTTCGATTGTTGTAAAACTGCGAGGAAGAAATGACCGAAACGGTCAAACTCAAATCCCCCATCGACGGCTCGATCTATGCCGAGCGGCCGGTCGCGAGCGACCAGGCGATCAACGCGGCGGTCGAGCGCGCCAGGGCGGCGCAAGAAAAATGGGCCGAGACGCCGGTCGTCGAGCGCGGCAAATACATGTTGGCAATGCTGGAAGCCCTGGTTGCGATGACCGACGAGATCGTGCCCGAGATCGCCTGGCAGATGGGCCGGCCGGTGCGCTATGGCGGCGAGTTCGGCGGCGTCAAGGAACGCACCAACTACATGGTCGAAATCGCCGAAGCCGCGCTGAAGCCGGTGCTGGCCTCCAACCCGAAGGACGGCTTCCGGCGCTATGTGAAGAAGGTGCCGCTCGGGGTCGTGCTGGTGATCGCGCCTTGGAACTATCCGTATCTCACAGCGGTCAACACGATCGTGCCGGCGTTGATGGCGGGCAGTGCCGTTATCCTCAAGCATGCCGCGCAGACGTTGCTCGTCGGCGAGCGCTTCCAGCAGGCTTTCGACAAGGCCGGCCTGCCAAAGGGGCTGTTCCAGAACCTGGTCATGAACCACGCCCAGACCGAGAAGCTGCTCGGCTCCGGCAAGATCGACCATGTCAATTTCACCGGCTCGGTCGGCGGCGGCCGCGCCATCGAGAAGGCGGCGGCCGGCACCTTCATGACGCTCGGCCTCGAGCTCGGCGGCAAGGACCCCGCCTATGTGCTGCCCGACGCTAAGATGGATCATGCGGTCGCCAATCTGGTCGACGGCGCTTTCTTCAATTCCGGCCAGTGCTGCTGCGGCATCGAGCGCGTCTATGTGCACGAAAAGGTCTATGACGCGTTCGTCGAGGGTTTTGTCGCCGAGACCAGGAATTATGTCGTCGGCAATCCGCTGGAGCAGGCGACGACCATGGGGCCGATGGCGCAGGCGCGTTTCGCCGACCTGATCCGCGAGCAGAAGGCCGAGGCGCTGCGCAAGGGCGCCAAGGCGCATATCGGCATGAAGGTCGAGAACGACAAGCCGGGCTCGCCCTATCTGGCGCCGGAGGTGCTGACCGGGGTCGATCACCAGATGAGCGTCATGCACGAGGAAAGTTTTGGGCCGATCGTCGGCATCATGAAGGTGCGCAACGACGAGGAGGCGATCGCGCTGATGAACGACAGCCCCTATGGGCTGACGGCGTCGATCTGGACGCGCGACACGGAGCGCGCAATCGCCATCGGCGACCGCGTCGAGACCGGCACGGTGTTCATGAACCGCTGCGACTATCTCGACCCGGCGCTGGTCTGGACCGGCGTCAAGGACACCGGCAAGGGCGCCGCGCTCTCGGCCATCGGCTATGACAATCTGACCCGGCCGAAATCCTATCACCTGCGCGAAGCAATCTGACTTTTTGAAAGACAAGACATGTCCAAGCTGATCTCCAAATGGAACTACCCCACCACCGTCCGTTTCGGCGCCGGGCGCATCAAGGAACTGCCGGACGTGCTGGCTGCCGCGGGCATCAAGCGCCCGCTCTTCGTCACCGATCCGGGCCTGGCAAAACTCCCGGTCGTCGCATCGACGCTGAAGATCCTTGACGACGCCAAGGTCCCTTACGGCGTTTTTTCGGAGGTGAAGCCGAACCCGGTCGAGTCCAACCTCACCGCCGGCATCGCCGTGTTCAAGAAGGGCAAGCATGACGGCGTCATCGCCTTCGGCGGCGGCTCGGCGCTCGACCTCGGCAAGCTGATCGCCTTCCAGGCCGGGCAAACGCGCCCAGTATGGGATTTCGAGGATGTCGGCGACTGGTGGACCAGGGCCAATTCGGACGCGATCGCGCCGATCATCGCGGTGCCGACCACGGCGGGAACCGGCTCCGAGGTCGGCCGCGCCGGCGTCATCACTAATGAGGAGACCCACACCAAGAAGGTCATCTTCCATCCGAAGCTTTTGCCGGCGATCGTCATTGCCGATCCGGAGCTGTCGGTCGGCATGCCGGCCTTCATCACTGCCGGCACCGGCATGGACGCGCTTGCGCATTGCCTGGAGGCCTATTGCGCGCCGGGCTACCACCCGATGGCCGACGGCATCGCGGTGGAAGGCATCCGTCTGGTTTTCGAGAACCTGCCCAAGGCCTTTGCCAACGGCAAGGATCTGGTCGCCCGCGCCCATATGATGAGCGCCGCCGCCATGGGCGCTGCCGCCTTCCAGAAGGGGCTGGGCGCCATCCATTCGCTGTCGCATCCGATCGGCGCGCTCTACGACACCCATCACGGCATGACCAATGCCGTGTTCATGCCTTATGTGCTGGCCTTCAACCGCGAGGCGATCGACGAGCGTATCGCCAGGCTCGCCGCCTATTGCGGCATCAAGGGCGGCTTCGACGGCTTCGCCAAGGCGATCGTCAAGCTGCGCAAGGAGCTCAAGGTGCCGCATGCGTTGCCCGGCCTGATCAAGGGCCTCGACATGGACAAGAAGCGCAAGACGCTGATCGCCGACATGGCGGTGGTCGACCCGACCGCCGGCGGCAACCCGGTCAAGCTCACCAAGAAGGCGGCGCTGACGCTGCTCGAAAATGCGATCGCCGGCTCCGTCTGAGAGCCGGCTTTCAATGCCGAAGAGTTGACTGAAGAGGCGTTCCAAAGGGGAAGGGAGAGGGCAAAGGGCAAGGTGAATAACCATTAGCCGGAAAATTAAGCGCGGGCTAATTGCTACAGTCCGTTAAAAAGAGTTAACTTTTTTCGCCGCGGGGATCGGGTTTCAAAAAGCCTTCATCCGGCTGTCACACGAAAACGATACCCGCATCGCAGGCGCTAAACGCGCCAGTTCAACGGAGAGAACACATGTTCAAGTTCACGGGGAAAGTGCTTTCCCTCTCGGCCGCGGCGCTCTTTGCGTCGACGGTGATTTCGTCCGCGGATTCGCTGGACGATCTCGTCAAGGCCGCGAAGGCTGAAGGCCAGCTCACCACCATCGCGCTTCCGCATGACTGGTGTGGCTACGGGGCAGTGATCGACGGTTTCAAGGCTAAGTATCCGGGGATCACCATCAACGAGCTCAATCCCGACGCCGGCTCGGGCGACGAGGTCGAGGCGATCAAGGCCAACAAGGACAACAAGGGCCCGCAGGCGCCTGACGTCATCGACGTCGGCCTGTCCTTCGGCCCGACCGCCAAGAAAGACGGCCTACTGATGCCCTACAAGGTGTCGACCTGGGACTCGATCCCGGACAGCGCCAAGGATGCCGATGGTGCCTGGTATGGCGATTATTACGGCGTGCTCGCCTTCGAGGTGAACAAGGATCTGGTCAAGGAATCGCCGACCGACTGGGCTGACCTGCAGAAGCCGGAATTCGCCAACTCGGTCGCGCTTGCCGGCGATCCGCGTGCTTCGAACCAAGCCATTCAGGCCGTTTATGCTGCAGGCCTTTCCGGTGGCGCCGCTGCTGGTGAAGCCGCGGGCACCGCCGGCCTCGAATACTTCAAGAAGCTCAATGCGGCCGGCAATTTCGTGCCGGTCATTGGCAAGACGGCGACGCTCGCCCAGGGCCAGACGCCGATCCTCGTCACTTGGGACTACAACGCGCTTTCGGGCCGCGACACGCTGAAGGGCAACCCGCCCGTCGACGTCATCGTGCCGAAGACCGGCGTCGTCGCCGGCGTCTATGTGCAGGCGATCAGCGCCTTTGCGCCGCATCCGAACGCCGCCAAGCTGTGGATGGAATACCTCTATTCCGACGAAGGCCAGATCGGCTGGCTGAAGGGCTACTGCCATCCGATCCGCTTCAACGATCTCGCCAAGAACGGCAAGATTCCCGCGGACGTGCTGGCCAAGCTGCCGCCGGCGGAGTCGTACGCTTCCGCCGTGTTCCCGACGCTCGACGAGCAGGGGAAGGCCAAAGAAACCATCACCAAGAATTGGGACGCCACTGTCGGCGCCAATGTGAAGTAACAGGGTGATATCGACCGGGCGGCCCTAGCCGCCCGGCCTCGTTTCAGAACGGTAACCGGCGCATGACCGATCTCTCGCTCTCCAACAAGGCTATTGCGGGAAAGACCGCGCCGCCGGCAGAGGCTCGGAGCCTGAGGCTGCCGACGCAGTGGCTTGGCGTCACGCCTTTCTTCATCTTCGCCGTGATGTTCCTGATCCTGCCCACGCTCTATCTGATGCTGGGCGCTTTCCAGAATGAGGCAGGCGAATTCACCTTCGCAAACATCGTCGCGCTCTTTTCAGCCAACATCGTTGCCGCTTATTGGATCTCGATAAAGGTCAGCCTGGCGTCATCACTCATCGGCGCCTTAGCCGGCCTTGCCATCGCCATCGCCATCGTGCGCGGCGGGCTGCCCGACTGGATACGTTCAGCGACACTGACCTTCTCGGGCGTCGCATCCAATTTCGCCGGCGTGCCGCTCGCGTTTGCTTTCATCGCGACGCTTGGGCGGGTCGGTCTCGTCACTGTCTTGCTCAACACGCTGGTCGGCCTGAACCTCTACGCGCATGGCTTCAACCTGCTATCGTTCTGGGGTCTGACGATCACCTATGTCTATTTCCAGATTCCGCTGATGGTGGTCATCATCGTGCCCGCGATCGACGGGCTGAAACGGGAATGGGGCGAGGCCGCCGCTACGCTCGGCGCCACCCAGGCGCAATATTGGCGCATGGTGGTCATTCCGGTGCTTTGGCCGAGCTTCCTGGGCACCGTCATCCTGCTCTTCGCCAATGCGTTCGGAGCAATCGCAACCGCCTATGCGCTGACCGGCTCGTCGCTTAACATTGTTCCGATCCTGCTCTATGCGCAGATCCGCGGCGACGTGCTGCACAATGCCCATCTCGGCTATGCGATCGCCTTCGGCATGATCTTCACCACCGGGCTTGCCAACATCTTTTACATCTGGTTTCGGACCCGCTCGGAGAGGTGGCTCAAATGAAGGCTGGCAAATTCTGGGCCTGGGCCGTCTTCATCCTCGGCGCGGCCTATTTCTTCATACCGCTGATCGCGACAGTCGAGTTCTCGCTGCGCATGCGGCGCGGTGTCTATTCCTTCGATGCCTACAAGGTCGTGCTGGGCGACAGCCAGTTTCAGGCTACCTTCATATTTTCCGTGGTCGTCGCCATCTTTACGATTCTCCTGGGTGTGCTGATCGTGGTGCCAACCGCCTATTGGATCCGCCTGCGCCTGCCCCAATTGCGCCCGGTGGTCGAGTTCATCACCTTGTTGCCGTTGGTTATCCCAGCCATCGTTATCGTTTTCGGCTATATCAGAATGTATGGCTCGAATTCGCCGCTGCCGTTTCTCGGGTCGAATTTGGGAGCGAACGCGCTGCTGGTCATCGGCTACGCGGCACTCGCGCTGCCCTATATGTACCGGGCCGTGGACACCGGTCTTCGCACTATCGACGTTCGCACGCTGACGGAGGCTGCGCAGATTCTGGGGGCAGGCTGGGGTACGATCATCACTCGGGTTATTCTGCCCAATGTGCTGATCGCGGTGCTGTCGGGCGCGTTCCTCACCTTCGCCATCGTCATTGGCGAATTCACCATGGCCAGTCTGCTCAATCGCCCTGCCTTCGGTCCGTATCTGCAGAACCTTGTGGCTAATCGCGCCTACGAACCGGCCGCGCTGTCCATCATCGCCTTCGTGATAACCTGGGGCTGCATGTCGCTGATCCAGATCCTGTCCCGCTTCGCGCCGAAATCGGCGAACCGCCCAAATTGATCGAGAGAACCACGCCATGGCCGACCCATTCCTCTCCATCCAGCACGTTCGAAAATCCTTCGGCGCCACCACCGTGGTGGAGGACTTCAATCTCGACGTCGAGCCGGGCGAATTCGTCTCCTTCCTGGGGCCGTCCGGCTGCGGCAAAACCACGGTGTTGCGTATGGTCGCTGGCTTCGAGGAGCCCTCGGCCGGCAAGATCGTCGTCGGCGGCAAGGACATAACCAGGCTGAAGCCCAATCAGCGCAATGTCGGCATGGTGTTCCAGGCCTACGCGCTGTTCCCGAACCTGACGGTGGCGCAGAACATCGCCTTCGGGCTGAAGGTCGGTGGCATGCCGAAGGCCGATGCCGACAGGCGGGTCGCCGAGATGCTCGACATCATCAAGCTGCCGCAGATGGCCGATCGCTATCCCTACCAGCTTTCCGGCGGCCAGCAGCAGCGCATCGCGCTCGCGCGGGCGATTGCGCCGAAGCCGAAGCTGCTCTTGCTCGACGAGCCGCTGTCGGCGCTCGACGCCAAGGTGCGCGTGTCGCTGCGCGAGGAAATCCGATCGATCCAGAAGAAGCTCGGCATCACCACCATCTTCGTTACGCATGATCAGGAAGAGGCGCTGTCGATCTCCGACCGCATCGCGGTGATGTATGGCGGCAAGGCCGAGCAGGTCGGCACGCCGTTCGAGATCTACAACCGGCCGGCCACCAAATTCGTCGCCAATTTCGTCGGCACGCTCAACGTGCTGGAGGGCAAGGTCACCGACGCCGCTTCCGGCAAGGTGCAAGTCAACTCGCAGGAAGTCTCGCTGAAAGGCAAGCTCAACGGTTCGAAGTCAGGCGACACGCTGTCGCTGGCGCTGCGGCCTGAAGCCATCTCGCTGGGGCGCCAGCCCGGCCACGACACCAGCCTGTCGGGCGAAATCGCCGAAGTGCATTTCCTTGGCTCAGTCATCCGCGTGCGCGTCGGCATCGGCGGCAACACGGTATCGCTCGATACCTTCAACAACTCGGCGACACCGCCCCCTGCCGTAGGCGACAAGGCGGACATCTCCTTCTCATCGGGCGACATGTTGGTTCTGCATTGACGGCTCTGGCCCGTCCTGATGCCGATAAGACATGCCAGACGGTTCTCGGTGATATACGGCCGTCATCGGCATGTCCTGCGAGCACCCCTATGAGGCGGCGCGGGTTTGCCGGATAAATCAACAGTATCCTGTCTCAGGGTACTGACAAGCTTCGCGCTTCGCCGCTACGATGAGCCATGGCGCTGTTCGAACTCACCCTTGTCCTGCTGCTCATCGCCGTCGCGCTGACGGCGGTATCGCGATGGCTGGAGGTACCTTACCCGTCGCTGCTGGCGCTTGCCGGCGTTGGGCTTGCCTTCGTGCCGGGCGCGCCGATGATCGAGATCGATCCGGAACTGGCGCTGGCGCTGTTCATCGCGCCGGTGCTGCTCGATGCCGCCTATGACACTTCACTGCGCGACCTGAAGCGCTACCGGCTGTCGCTTGCCCTGCTGGCGCTTGGCGCGGTCGTCTTCACCGCGGTGGTCGTTGCCTTTGTCGGCTGGAAGATGGCCGGCCTGCCGATCGCGGCGGCGATCGCGCTCGGCGCCATCGTCGCGCCGCCGGACGCAGTCGCCGCAAGCGCGGTGCTCAATCAGTTCAAGGTGCCGCACCGTCTGACTGCGATCCTGCAGGGCGAGAGCCTGCTCAACGATGCCACGGCGCTGCTGATCTACCGGATATCGGTTTCAGCCGCCATCGGCACACTCATGCTCAAAGACGCAGTGCCCGTCATCCTGCTTGCAACGGTCGGCAGCGTTATTGCCGGCTATCTGTTCGGCCGAGTGTCGCGGCTCACGCTGACACGCATCGAGGACGCGGCAAGCAGCACCGTGGTGCAGTTCGCCGGAACTTTCGCCGTCTGGATCATTGCCGACAAGCTCGGCCTCTCCGCCATCATCACCATCGTCGTCTATGCCATCACCATCGCGCGCACCACGCCGCGCCGCATGTCAGCCAGACGCCGCGTCAGCGCCTATTCGGTCTGGGAATCGGCGGTGTTCGTGCTCAACGTGCTGGCGTTCGTGCTGATGGGCCTGCAGGCACGGTCGATCATCGGCCGGCTGGCCGACGATGGGCAGGGCAAGGCATTCGTCTTCGCCGCGACGGTTCTTACCGTCGTCATCGTGGCGCGCCTCGTCTGGGTGGCGGGGTATGTCGCGATCATCCGATGGTTTGCCCGCAACGACAGCGAGGAAGAAAAGCAGGATGCGCCGACATTTGCCGGTGCCGCGCTTGTCGGCTGGTGCGGCATGCGCGGGCTGGTGACGCTGGTCGCCGCCATTGCCTTGCCGGCCGGCTTTCCCGGGCGTGACCCGATCGTGCTTGCCGCTTTCGCGGTCGTGCTCGGCACGCTAGTGCTGCAAGGCATGAGCCTGAAGGTTCTGCTGCGCTGGCTCAATTTCCCGCGCGATACGACGATCGATCGCGAGGTGGCCGAAGCGCGCGTCGCCATCATGCAGGCCGCGCTCGATGTGCTGAGCCGCAAGACCTCGTCGGCTGCCGCCGTCGTCCGCGAGCAGTACGAAGCGCAGCGGCGGATCGCCGAAAATCCCGACGACGCGCAGGCCGCGACGGAATACGACCGGTTGCGCCTCTACGCCATCAAGCGGCAGCGCGACACGCTAGAGGAACTGCGCAGCAACGGCACGATCGGCGACGAAGCCTATCACCGGCTGGAGGAGGAGATCGACTGGTCGGAACTTGCGGCGTCGCCCGCCGGAAGCTTCCAGCCGCTGACGACTTATTAGAGCGCCGGTTCGCCGATTTCCACTGGACTATTCCGCTTGCCCCGCCGGTCCATTGCAACGCAAGGGGCGTGGCGCTACTCCGATCACCAGAAGTGAGCCGGTTAATCAATGAAGCTGATCAGCTACAATATCCAGTATGGCTACGGCAGCGACGGGCGCTACGATCTCAGCCGCTGCGCCAGGCTGGTGGACGGCGCCGACATCGTCGCGCTGCAGGAGGTGGAGCGGCATTGGCAACGCAGCAACGAGGACGACCAGCCCGAGATCCTGTCCAGCTTGCTGCCCGGCTATTACTGGGCTTACGGCCCGGCCTTCGACATGGATGCCAGCGAGAAGCGTGATGGCCGCGTCGTCAACCGCCGGCGGCAATTCGGCACGATGGTGCTGTCGAAGCTGCCGATCGTCTGGTCGCGGCTGCACACTTTGCCGCAGCGGCGGACGCTGAGGCCGCTCAACACCCGCAATGCGGCGCTCGAATGCATGATCCGCACGCCGGCGGGACCGTTGCGGGTGCTTTCGTTGCATCTGGCGCATATCGCGGCTGAAGAGCGGCTGGAGCAGATCGACTACCTGCTTGCCGAGCATCGCCGCGCGCCGTCCGACGGCGGCCCCTGGAGCGGCGTCGACGACGAGCCGCAGCGCAACTGGTCGAACGGCCAGCCGGAACCGGAAAACCCGTTGGCGGCGATCTGGCTGGGCGACTTCAACATGGAGCCGGGCAGCGCCGAATACCAGCGCATCGTCGGTGATACGCCCTACCATCGCGGCGCTGCCTATATCGACGGCTTCGTTGACGCCGCGGCCGTCGCCAGCGAGCCGGGGCCGGACTTCCACACGCACGAAAAGATCATCGACGGCAGGCTGGCGAAACGACGGCTCGATCATTGCTTCGTCGGCGGCATGCTGGCCGGGCGGGTGCGTTCTGTGAGCGCCGATATCGGCGAGGTGGCTTCCGACCATTTCCCGCTGAGGGTCGATATCGATCTTGAAATGCCGGGCATCGCCTCCGGGCCGGCGGGCAGGTGAGGCAGGCATGACGCTGTTCGTCGTCCTGGCGGTGCTTTCGGCGGCGGCCATGCATGCGATCTGGAACGCGTTGGTCAAGGTGCATCTCGACCGCTTCCTGTCGATCACACTGATGACGCTCGGTATGGGCTTTGCGGCGCTGGTCGCGCTTCCCTTCGTCGAGGTGCCAAAGGCCGAAGTTTGGCCTTACATCTTCGCCTCGATGATCTTCCACATGGGCTACCGCATTTTCTTGATCGGCGCCTACAAGGCCGGCGATTTCGCTCAGACCTATCCGCTGGCGCGCGGCACCGCGCCATTGCTCTCGGCGCTCGGCGGCATCGTCCTGATCGGCGAGGTCCCGGCGCCGTTCGCCATCCTCGGCATCGTGCTTCTGTCGGCGGGCACGCTGGTCATGTCGTTCCGCGGCGGCGCGCATCTGGAGAAGCTCAATTTGCGCGCGGTCGGCTTTGCGCTCGGCACATCGATCTTCATCGCCAGCTACACGCTCTCCGACGGCAGCGGCGCGCGGCTGGCGGCAACTGCGCAAAGCTATGCGGCCTGGCTGTTCGTCTGCGATGCGACGTGGGCGCTTTTGCTGTGCATCTTCTTTCGCGGGCCGCGGTCGCTTCCTGTGTTGGCGCGCGACTGGAAGGCCGGGCTGTTCACCGGCGTGCTCAGTGGCGCGGCCTATTGGATCGTGATGTGGGCAATGACCAAGGCGCCGATCGCCTCGGTCGCGTCGCTGCGCGAGACCTCGATCCTGTTCGCCATGCTGATCTCAGTGTTGGCGCTGGGCGAGAAGATGACCGTCTGGCGCGCGGCCGCGGCGCTCGGCATCGTTGCCGGCGTCGCGGCGCTCAGGATGGGTTAAAAACAGACCCTCAACCGAGCACGGTCATCACCTGGCCGCGCTTTTCCGGACTGAAGCGGATGACGACGATGAGGCAGACGGCGACCACGCCGGCAAACAGGGCCAGCGCAAAGCCGTAGCTGCTTCCCGGCGCTTCGGCGATGCCGGCCTGATAGGGACCGCCATAGGAAGCGGCGAGGTTGCCGGCCTGATAGATGAAGCCGGGCAGCGTCGCCCGCACCGAGCCCGGCGACAATTCGTTGAGATGCACCGGGATAACGCCCCAGGCGCCCTGCACCGCGACCTGCATGATGAATGCGCCGATCGCCAGCATGAAGGGCGTGGTCGTGTAGGCCCAGAGCGGGATTGCCGGCAGGGCGATCACACAAGCGAGCGTGATGGCGTTGATGCGGCCAATCTTCTCGGACAGCGCGCCGAAGGCCAGGCCGCCGACGATCGCGCCGATGTTGGCGACGATGGTGATCCAGCTCACCGTGTGCGTGTCGAAGCCGTGCTGCTTCTTCAGGAAGGTCGGATAGAGGTCCTGCGTGCCATGGCTGAAGAAGTTGAAGAACATCATCAGCACCACGGCGTAGAGCGCGATCCGCCAGTGCTTCCGCAACGTTTCTAAAAGGCCGGGCCGCGTCTGGGCGCGGCCTTCGACGAAGGCCGGCGATTCCGGCACATGCGAGCGGATGAAGAGCACGATCAGCGCCGGCAGGAAGCTCAGGAGGAACATGGCGCGCCAACCGAAGGTGAAGTCGCCGATCTTCTGCCCGTAGAGCAGCCCGTAGACGACCGCGGCCAGCAGATAGCCGGCCGGATAGCCGCATTGCAGAATGCCCGAGACCGTGCCGCGCGCGCTTGGCGGAATGGATTCCATGGCGAGCGAGCTGCCCAGACCCCATTCGCCTCCCATGGCTATGCCGAACAGGGCACGCAGCGCCAGGAATATGCCGAGATTGGGCGAGAAGGCGGCCAAGGCGCCGATCACCGAATAGCTGACGATATTGAGCATCAGAATGGGCTTGCGGCCGTATCTGTCGGCAAGCACGCCGAAGAAGAACGCGCCGATGAAACGCGTCACCAGTGTCAGGAACAGTGCTTTGGAGACCGCCGGCACGTCGGTCTGGAATTCAGCGGCAATATCGGTGAGCAGGAATGTCAGAAGGAAGAAATCAAAAGCGTCGAGCGTCCAGCCGAGGAACGATGCGGTTACGGTTTTCTTCTGCTCGGGGGTGAGGTTCAAGGCAGTGCTCCTTTTGCATCCCCCGAAAGCACGATATGTTCCAGGGCGGGCAAAAGAGAACGGGACGGCCGCCGGATTTGAGCCGGCGAGCGGTCACATTTGCGTCACCTCCAGATCAATGACCATCAGCCCGTCGGTGCCGCCTTCGAGCGCGGCGACCAGGCGCGCGCCGGCGCGCTGATGCGCCTCGTGAACGAGGTAGGCGTCGCGGGCGTTGGCATCGCGGAAGTCGATGGTGAAACCGTGACCGAAGCCGCGCCCGAACGGCTCCGGGCTGACATTGGCGCTGAATTGGACCCTGTCCATGCCGGCGATAACGGCGCGCAAGGCTTCGAGATCAGCGTGAATCGCCGCGCGCTCGATTTCAGGGACGTCGTCGCGAAAGCGGACAAAGACGCAATGCCGGATCATCGTTGATGCCTCATGCCGCCTGGTTGCCCTTGAACACGGCCGGCGGCAGCGGCTCGCGGCCGAGGATGAGATCGGCGCCTTTTTCCCCGACCATGATCGTCGGCGCATTCGTGTTGGAGGAGGGAACGCGCGGCATCACCGACGCATCGCAGACGCGCAGACCTTCGATGCCGCGCAGCCTCAAATCCGGCGTCACCACGGCCATCGCATCATGCCCCATGCGGCAGGTGCCGACGGGGTGGTGGTCGGTCTTCGACGTGCGGCAGGCGTAGTCGAAAAGGTCCGCGTCGCTTTGCAGGGCAGGGCCGGGCAGCACCTCGCGCAGCACATAGGGCTGCAGCGCCTTCTGCCGCATGATCTCGCGAGCCAGCCGCAGGCCCTTGATCGACATGTCGCGGTCGTAAGGATCGGACCAGTAGTTCGGATCGATCAGCGGGTGGTCGGCGGGGTCGGCGCTCTTCAATCGCACCGTGCCGCGCGAGCGCGGGCGCAGGAAGGCGGAGTTCAGCGTCACGCCCGGATTCTTCAGCTTCTCGACGCCGGCCTCGATGCCGGAGCCGAGGCCGAGATGGAACTGGATGTCGGGCGAGGCGGCGGTCGGGTCTGCGTACCAGAAGCCGCCGGTCTCGAACAGGCTCGAGGCGACGGGGCCCTTCTTGAGCAGCAGATATTGCAAGCCGGCCCACATCGTGCGGTGCAGCTTGGCGTAATTGTCATAGGTGTGGTCGCCGGTGCATTCGGCGATGACGAAAAGGTCGAGATGGTCCTGCATGTTGGAGCCAACGCCGGGCAGGTCATGCACCGGCGTGACGCCGACCGATTTCAGATGGTCGGCCGGGCCGATGCCCGATTGCATGAGGAGCTTCGGCGAGCCGATGGCCCCGGAGGAGATGATCACCTCGCGTTCGGCGCGCAATATGGTCTTCTCACCGCCCGGCTTGTCGACGATCTCGACGCCGACGGCGCGACCCTTCTCGACGACGACGCGGGTGACGAGCACATCGGTCCTGAGCGTCAGGTTCTTGCGGCTGCGGATCGGCTTCAGATAGGCCACGGAGGCTGACGAACGCCGCGCATCCTTCTGCGTCAGCTGATAGTAGCCGACGCCTTCCTGGCTGGCGCCGTTGAAGTCGGGGTTGAACGGAATGCCTATTTCCTGCCCGGCGCGAAAATAGGCCTCGCAGATCGGCAGCGGCGAGATCGGGTTCGAAACGCCGAGCGGCCCTTGGTCGCCGTGATAGTCGTTCGCGAAACGCTGGTTGTTTTCGGCGCGCTTGAAATAGGGCAGCACGTCGCGATAGCCCCACCCGGTCAGTCCCTCTTCCTTCTCCCAGGCATCGTAGTCGCGGGCATTGCCGCGCGTGTAGATCTGGGCGTTGATCGATGAGCCGCCGCCGACGACCTTGGCCTGCGTGTACCAGAAGACGCGGTCCTTCATGTGCCTCTGCGGCACGGTCGACCAGCCCCAGGAGGCGATACCCTTGGTCATTTTGGCAAAGCCCGCCGGCATGTGGATCAGTGGATGCCAGTCCTTGCCGCCGGCCTCCAGAAGCAGGACGGAATTGGACGGATCCTCGCTCAGCCGGTTGGCGAGAACGCAACCGGCCGGACCGGCGCCGACGATGATGTAGTCAGCCATGGTTCCTCACAAGCGTGGCACGGAGAGCGCGCCGTCGACATCGATGACCGATCCGGTCGAAAAGGCGAACTTTCCGGAGGCAAGCGCGGCCACGACAGTGCCGATATCGCCTGCCTCGCCCCAGCGTTTTGCCGGCACCAGCCCACCCTCGATCAGCGCGTCATATTTGGCGGAAACGCCAGCCGTCATATCGGTTCGGATGATGCCCGGCCGGACCTCGAACACGCCGATATTTTCGGGTGCGAGCCGCAGCGCCAGGTTCTTCACCCACATCGAAAGCCCGGCCTTGGAGATGCAGTAGTCGGCACGTTCCGGCGAAGCCATGGCGGCGCTCACCGAGGTGATGGTGATGATCGATCGGACGGCGTTTGCGGGTGCCGCAAGCATGACCTTGGCGACGGCCTGGCTGAGGAACACTGTACCGCGCAGGTTGATATCCAGAGCGCGGTCGAAATTCTCCGGCTTCAGCTCCAACAGATCGCCGCGCACCACGGCGCCGACGCCGGCGTTGTTGACCAGGCAATCGATGCGGGCGAAGGCGTTGATTGCAGCATCAAGGAGCGCAGGGTGGCTTGCGAGGTCAGCGATGTCGCATTGGGCGTAAGCGAACTTCGCGCCGCGCGTATTGATGTTTTCGGCGAGTCCGGCTGCAGGCTTCTTCGCAAGATCGGCGATCAAAATGTCGAAGCCGGCATCCGCCAGCGCTTCGGCGCAAGCGAGGCCGATGCCACGCGCGCCGCCGGTGACGATGGCTGCCGGGCGGGTCATTGGAGACTAGCCTTTTGAACGTTCGCGCTGCCCCTCATCGTCCTGCCGGGCACTTCTCCCCGTATAGTGACGGGGAGAAGGATGCTGTCGCCGGCGCTTTCGCCAATCGCCAGAGCTGCAGAATGGGTGCCGGCGTTGCGGCCAGCCTTCTTCTCCCCGTTTACGGGGAGAAGGTGCCGGCAGGCGGATGAGGGGCGGCGCCGGCCTATCATGAAGAAAGCTCCGTCTTGCGGATATGGTCGGCAACCCGCAGCGCCTGCGCCGCGATCGACAGCGCCGGGTTGACGGCGGCCGATGTCGGCAGGAAGCCGCCGTCGACGACGAACAGGTTTTGATGGTCCCAGGCGCGGCAGAAGGGGTCGAGCGGCGACGTTGCCGGGTCGTTGCCCATCTTCACGGTGCCGCATTGGTGCGACGGCGTGCGCTTGTCGAAGGGCCGCGACAGCACGATCGGATAGCCGCAGGCGCGAAGGTTCTCGCGCATGACCTTGGTCAGGCCATCCAGCGACTGCATGTTGGAGCGCCGCCACTGCATGATGATCCCCTTGCCGTCGACCATGATGCGGCTTTCGGGATCGGGCAGGTCCTCGCACATCAGGTACCAATCGACGGCGTGTCCGGCCATGAAGTCGAGCACGAATTTCGGCATCGTCTTCACATTGGCCTTCAGCATATTGCCGTCGATCTTGCCGAGCAGCTGCACATTGCCGAGCGGCTTGCCGCCCTTGCCGTTCGACAGATAATAGTCGTTGAGCATCAGCGTCTTCTGGTAGACGCTATCGTTGCGGCGGCGCGGGTCGATCGCCAGCATCGCGCTCGAATTGTGGTTCATGAAATTGCGCCCGACCTGGTCGGAGCTGTTGGCGAGGCCGTTGCCGGCAGCGGAGGGCGACCGCAGCAGGATCGCGGCCGAATTGATCGCGCCGGCGGCCAGGATGACGAGCTTCGGCGACAGCGTCTTGTGCGCGCCGTTCTGGGTGTAGTGGATGGCGGCGATCGACCTGGCGTTCGGCGCGGTTTCGAGCCAGTCGACATGCGCGCCGGTTTCGAGCCGCATGTTCTTGTCGGCGAGCGCCGCCGTCAGCGGTCCGGTCTGGGCGTCGATCTTGCCCTGGCCGGTGTTGGGGAAGGCGTCCCAGCCCGTCTTGCCTTCTTTCAGCCAGGCCTCGATGTCGACGCCGAGCGGCAGCGAAGCTGGGTGCAGTCCAAGGCTCTTCAGTTCGGCGCGGGCGCGCGCGATCGGCGGCTCGTCCGGCACCGGCTTGAAGGCATAGGGAATCGAATGGAACGGCTCGGTCGGGTCTTCGCCCAGCGTGCCGCGAACCCGAAACAACTGCTCGGCCTTCGAATACCATGGCTCGAATTCGTCATAGGAAAACGGCCAGGCCGGCGAGACGCCGCCGAAATGCTCGAGCTCGGAAAAATCCTCCTTGCGGTAGCGGATAAGGACGGCGCCGAAGAATTTCGAATTGCCGCCGACATAGTAGTAGTTGCCCGGGTTGAAGGCGGCACCGCCGGCCTCGCGCCACATCTCCTTCGGCCGGTAGTGCTCGTCGATGAAGATGGATCGCGTCGAGCGCGCATGCGGCGTCGCGGGCAGCGGCTCGCCGCGCTCCAGGATCAGGATCGAGGCGCCGCTGCCGGCCAAGCCGGAGGCGATCGTGGCGCCGCCGATGCCGGAGCCGATGATGACGATATCCGGGTTTGCCATAGCTTTTAAAGAATGCGCTTCTCGGTCGCCGGGTCGAAGAACACCGCTTTGCTAAGGTTGAAGGCCAAAGGCGTGCTGGTGCCGGGATGGATGTTTGCATCCGCCCTCAGCCGCGCCACCACGCCCTTGCCGCCCAGATTGGTGACTGCGAACGTGTCCGATCCCGCCGGCTCGACCACTTCGATATGACAGTCGGCTGTGGCGATGTTCGAACCGTTGCGCTCGGCACCTTCCGGGTCGGTCAGCGCTTCGGGGCGCACGCCGAAGATCACCGGCTTGTCCTTGAAGGCCGCAAGGCCGGTGGGCGCGCCGGGCATCGGCAGCACGATCGGCTGGCGCGCTTCGCGGTCCAGAACCACCGACAGCCCGCTGCCGTTAGCATCGATCTTGGCCGGGATCAGGTTCATCGCCGGCGAGCCCATGAAGTCGGCGACAAAGATGTTGGTCGGGTTGTTGTAGATTTCGGCCGGCGTGCCGAATTGCTGCACCTCGCCGTCGCGCATGACGGCGATCTTGGTCGCCAGCGTCATCGCCTCGATCTGGTCATGCGTGACGTAGACAATGGTCGTGCCGGTCGTGGCGTGCAGGCGCTTGATCTCGATGCGCATGTCGACGCGCAGCTTGGCGTCGAGATTGGAGAGCGGCTCGTCGAACAGGAAGAGCTTTGGGTCGCGCACCAGCGCCCGGCCCATGGCGACGCGCTGCCGCTGGCCGCCGGAAAGCTGGCTGGGCTTGCGGTTGAGCAGATGGCCGATCTGCAGGATCTTCGCCACCTTGTCGATCGCCGCCTGGCGTTCCGCCGCCGGCACGCCGCGCATCTCCATGCCGAAGGCGATGTTGCCGGCAACTGTCATGTTCGGGTAGAGCGCGTAGCTCTGGAACACCATGGCGATATCACGCTTCGAAGGATGCAGGTCGTTGATCGCGCGGCCGTCGACGCGGATCTCACCCTCGGTGATCTGCTCCAGCCCGGCGATGGTGTTGAGCAGCGTGGACTTGCCGCAGCCGGACGGGCCGACCAGCACCAGGAAGCCGCCCTTTTCGAGCTCGACATCGATGCCCTTCAGGATCTCGACATTCCCGAAGCGCTTCTTCAGCCCATCAATTTCCAGAAAAGCCATGGTCGTTCCTTCCGAATGTGGTCAGCCCTTGACCGCGCCCGCCATCAGCCCGCGCACGAAATAGCGGCCGGCGACGACATAGACGATCAGGGTGGGGAGCGCGGCAATCATCGCCGCCGCCATGTTGACGTTGTATTCGACGACACCGGTCGAGGTGTTGACGACGTTGTTCAGCGCCACCGTCATCGGCATCACGTCGCCGGAGCCGGCATAGGCAGAGGCGAACAGGAAGTCGTTCCAGATGTTGGTGAACTGGTAGATCACCGTCACAACGATGATCGGCAGCGAATTGGGCAGCATGATGCGCCGAAATATCTGGAAGAAGGACGCGCCGTCGACCTGTGCCGCCTTCACCAACTCGGTCGGGAAGGCTTCGTAATAATTGCGGAAGAACAGCGTGGTGAAGCCGAGGCCGTAGACCACATGGACGAAGACCAGGTTCACGGTCGAGTTGCCGAGACCGAAGTTGAACCCGGTCGCGTTCTGCAGGCTGACGCCGAAGCGGCCGAGGCTGCCGAGGATCGTCGCCATCGGCAACAGCACCGACTGGAACGGAATGAAGCAGGCGAACAGCATCATGGCAAATACCAGCGTGTGGCCGCGGAAGCGCCATTTGGTCAGCACATAGCCGTTGAGCGCGCCGAGCAGCGTCGAGATCAGCACTGCCGGCACGACCATCTTGATGGAGTTCCAGAAATAGCCCTTCATGCCGACGCAGGTCAGGCCCGAGCAGACTTCGCTCCACGCCTTTATCCACGGCGCGAAAGTCGGCGCATGCGGCAGCGACAGCATGTTGCCGTTCTGGATCTCGTCCATGGTCTTGAACGAGGTGACCAGCATGACGAAGAGCGGCATCAGATAGAAGATCGCGAACAGCCCAAGCAGCCCGTAGATGACGATGCGGTTGATTGTCCTCGCGCGGGCGCCGCTTGCGGCTTGGCTGGCGGGTGAAGCGACGGCGCTCATCGCGACTTCTCCCTGAGCTCGGAATAGAGATACGGAACGATGATGGCGGTGATGGTCATCAGCATGATCACCGCGCTTGCCGAGCCGACTGCCATTTCGTTGCGCTTGAAGGTGAACTCATACATGAAGTTGGACGGCAGCCAGGCTGAGCCGCCGGGCCCGCCGCTGGTCAGCGCCACGACAAGGTCATAGGACTTGATGGCCAGGTGCGCGAGCACGATGAAGGCCGATAGGAAGACGGGCCTGAGCAGCGGGATGACGATGCGGCGATAGAGCTGGAAGGTGGAAGCGCCGTCGATCTGCGCGGCCTTCATGATCTCGCCGTCGATGCCGCGCAGGCCGGCCAGGAACATCGCCATGACGAAGCCGGACGCCTGCCAGACGCCGGCGATCACCACGGTGTAGATGACGAAATCCTTGTTCTTGATCCAGTCGAAATGAAAGCTCGTCCAGCCCCACTGATGCAGCGTCTGTTCCAGCCCGAGGCCGGGATCGAGGAACCATTTCCAAGCGACGCCGGTGACGATGAAGGAGAGCGCCATCGGGTACAGGTAGATCGGCCTGAGCACGCCTTCGCCGCGGATCTTCTGGTCGAGCAGGATGGCCAGGAACAGGCCGAGCGCCAGGCAGATCAGGATGTAGAGGAAGCCGAATATGCCCATATTGGTGATCGAGGTGTACCAGCTCGACGGCGGGTCGCTCTCGAAGGTCCAGCGCCACAGCCGCTGATAGGCGCGGGCTCCGGTGACGGCATAGGACGGGAATGTCTTGGAATTGGTGAAGGACAGATAGATCGTCCACAGGATGAAGCCATAGACGAAGACGATCGTCGCCGCGAAACTCGGCGCCAAAACGATCTTCGGCAGCAGATCCTGCAGCCGCGACCGAACCGACGCGCCAGGACGGGCGTCATGCTCCGGTGTCAGCTTGATCCGGGTTTCGGCAACTGTGCTCATAGGCTCGTCCAGTACCGGTTGGTCGGAAACCGCCCGGCGCGAAACGCGCCAGGGTCTTTCCCGCGCCTTTGTCGACGGGAGACCTCCCCCGCCGAAGCGGGGGAGATCCGAGTTCAAGCAACGGCTTACTTGGCGTCGTCGATCGCCTTGACCAGCTCGGTCACGGCTTCGTCGGAGGTCTTGATCTGACCGTGGACGAATTTCGAGACGACATCCTTATAGGCATTGGCGACGGCCGGCGGGGCGCCGTAGCCCTGCGCCAGCGAGCCGAACAACGTGCCGCCCTCATTGGCCTTCTTCAGGTCGGCGATGCCCTTCTTGCCGCAAGCGTCGAAGTCGGTATCAGGCACGTCGGTGCGGGCCGGGACCGAACCCTTCACGACGTTGAAGGCCGACTGGAAGCTCTTCGACAAAGTGGCGGTGGCGAGTGCCACCTGAGCGGCCTTGCGGTCCTCCGGCACGTTGAACATGCCGAACATGTCGGAGTTATAGATCACCGAGCCGTCGGTGCCCGGGAAGCGGTAGCACAGGAAGTCGGTGCCCGGGGTCTTGTTGGCGGCGTGGAACTCGCCCTTGGCCCAGTCGCCCATGACCTGAACCAGCGCATCGCCTTTGATGACCATGGCGGTGGCGAGGTTCCAGTCGCGGCCCGAGAAGTTCGGATCGACATATTTGACGAGCTTGGCAAGGTTGTCGAACGACTTCTTCATCGTGTCGGACTTGAGCGACTCCTCATCGAGGTCGTTCATCGCCTTCTTGTAGAACTCCGGTCCGCCGGTCGACAGCACGACGGAATCGAACATGGTCGCTTCCTGCCAGTTCTGCCCGCCGAGCGCCAGCGGGATGACGCCCGCGGCCTTGGCTTTGTCGAGCAACGCCACGAAATCGTCGAAGGTCTTCGGCTCGGTGCCGCCGATCTTGTCCATCACCGCCTTGTTGATCCACAGCCAGTTGACCGAGTGGACGTTGACCGGGGCGGCGACCCATTTGCCGTCATAGACGGAGAACTTCTGCAGGGCGGCCGGAACCGACTTGTCCCAGCCTTCCTTCTTGGCGGTCTCGGTGAGGTCGCCCATGACGCCGGCGGCGGCATAGTCGAGCACGGTGTAGCCGAGCATCTGCGAGGCGGTCGGATAGTTGCCGGCCGCGACCATCGCCTTCAGCGCGGTCATGGCGGCATCGCCGCCGCCGCCGGCCACCGGCACGTCCTTCCAGGCATAGCCTTCCTTGGCCAGATCCTGCTTCAGCACGTTCAGAGCAGCCGCTTCGCCGCCCGACGTCCACCAATGCAGCATCTGCACTTCCTTGACGTCCGCGGCGTGCGCCGAGAACGCAAAGCTCGTCGCAAGAGCCGTTCCGATAAGCAGTTTGCGCAACATGTACTACCTCCCTTGTTGCATTCACAGAACCGGCGGGTGTCCGCCGGGGTCTCCCAACTCAGCCGACCCACCATCCGGTGCGCTGGCCGCGATGAAACTGGATAGTCTTTTCCTCGGTATAATCCTCGACGGCGCGTTTGCCGAGTTCGCGTCCCAGACCGGACTGCTTGTAGCCGCCGAAGGGCAGTTCGGGATAACCTTCCATGAACGTATTCACCCAAACCGTCCCCGAACGCACGCCGCGCGCCACCGACATGCACGTGTCGATACCGGCGCTCCACACCCCTGCAGACAAACCATAGGGCGTGTTGTTGGCAATGCGCAATGCCTCTTCAATCGTTTCAAAAGTGAGCACGGACAGCACCGGTCCGAACACTTCCTCGCGCGCGATCGCCATATCCTCCGTGACGTCACGAATGATGGTCGGATCGAGATATTGACCGGCATTGGATGGAAGCCGCGCGCCACCGGCGAAAACGCTGCCGCCGTCGGTCTTCGCCGCCGTCACATAGCCGGCTACCTTTTCCATATGGTCGGCCGAGATCATCGCGCCGACCTTGGTGCGGTCGTCGAGCGGATCGCCGACGCGGACCTTCTGGGACAGCGCCTTGACCGCGTTGAGGAAGTCGTCGGCGATCGCCTCATGCACGATGAGGCGGCTGCCGGCATTGCAGCATTCGCCGGCGTTGAAGAAGCCGCCGAACACCGCGGCATCCGCAGCGGCCTCGAGGTCGGCGTCGGGGAAGACGATCTGGCCGTTCTTGCCGCCGAGTTCCATCGAGACCTTCTTCAAGGAATCGGAAGCGGCGGCCATGGTTGTCTTGCCGACACGGGTCGAGCCGGTGAAGGAGACCATCTCGACCAGCGGATGGACGACCATCGGCGCGCCGACATCGGCGCCGTAACCTGCGAGAATGTTGACGACGCCGGCCGGCAGCCCGGCCTCGAGCAGGATGTCGCCGAGCACGAAAGTGGAAGCGGACGTCATCTCGCTCGGCTTCACCACCGCCGTGCAGCCGGCGGCAAGCGCGAAAGGCAGCTTTTGGCTGACGATCAGGAAGGGGAAATTCCACGGCGTGATGATCGAGACGACGCCGATCGGCTCGCGCAGCACCACGCCAAGCATGGCGTCGCCGAGATTGGCATAGCTTTCGCCATGCAGCGTGCGGGCAAGCGAGGCGGCGTAACGCCAGATGTCAATCGCGCCGCCGATCTCTGCGCGCGCCTGGGCGATCGGCTTGCCGGATTCCAGCGCGTCGAGCCGCGCGATCTCTTCCAGCCGGGTCTCGATCAGGTCGGCAGTCTTCAGCAGAACCGCGGCGCGCTCCGACGCCTTCATGCGCGGCCACGGGCCGGTCTCGAAGGCCTTGTGCGCGGCCTGCACCGCCGCCTCGACTTCAGCCGCGCCCGCTTGCGCATAACGGGACACAATGAAGCCGTGGCCGGGGCTGGTGCGTTCGATGCTGCGGCCTTCGCGAGCATCGACATGCCTGCCATCGATCAGCAGCTTGTAGGCCTTCGGCGCCTCAGACGCCTCGGCCGGCATGGCAATGTTGAGCGGTGCGTTCATCATGTCTTCTCTAGGATCTCGAAAAGGCCGGCTTCTGCTTGGCCTTGAAAGCGCCGACGCCGGCTTTGAGGTCGGCGGTGAGCGCAATGAAACCGCTGGCCAGCGCCTCGGTCGCGGCCGCATCTTCCTCGCCCTCGGCAACGCCGATCATCAGCTTCGCGGCCTCGGTCGCCAGCGGACCGCGCTCGGCGATCTTTTCGGCCCAGGCTTTGGCTTCGTCGAAAGCCTTGCCTGTTTCGACCAGTCGGTCGACGACACCGTGCGCGAGCGCGTCGGATGCCAGGAAAATCTCGCCGCCGATCACCATCCGGCGCACGATCTGTGCGCCGAAGCGGCGTACTGCGCGCTGCGTGCCCGACCAACCGGGAACGACGCCGATCGAGGTTTCGGGGAAGCCGAGCTTGACCTGCATTTCGGCGACGCGGAAATCGCAGGCCGCCGCCAGTTCCAGCCCACCGCCCAGCGCATGACCGGAGAGCACGGCGATGGTCGGCTGCCTGAGCCGCGCCAGCCGATCGAAGACGCGGTGGCCGTAGCGCACCCATTGCACCTGGAAGTCGGCGGCGCTCATGGCACCCCAGGCCTCGACGTCGCCGCCGGCGCAGAAGCCCTTGCCTTCGCCGCGGATGAGCACGGCGCGAACGCCCTCGGCCAGTTCCGCTTCGTCGAGCGCCGTCTCGAGCGCGCGCAGCATCGGGATATCGAGGGCATTGAACTTTTCCGGCCGGCGCAGCGTGACGATGCCTATGGCGTCGTCCTTTTCGAAGGTGACGAGACCCTCAGCCATGCGCACCTCCGAGCGAAGCGCCGCCATTGAGCGACAGGCCGATCGGCCGGTCCTGATAAAGCGCCACAGGCGTGACCTTGAGGTCGTTCGCCACAGCGAGCGGGATCTCGGCCTGCGCCAAGACATCGCGTTCGAGATCGACGCCGGGTGCCAGTTCCGTCACCATCAGCCCGTCCGGCGTCAGCTTCATCACGCAGCGCTCGGTGACATAGGTGATGTCCTGCCCTTGGGTGACCGCCCGCTTGCCGGAGAAGGAGATATGCTCGACCTCCTGGACCACCTTCTTGATCTTGCCTTCCTGGTCGATGCGGATGGCACCATCCGCCAACGACAGTTTCGCGCCGGCATTGAAGAAGCCGGAAAAGACGATCTTCTTCGCCCGCGCGGTGATGTCGACGAAGCCGCCGGCGCCGGCGGTCACATGCGGCCGCGCCGAGAGCTTGGAGACGTTGACCGAGCCATTCCGGTCGATCTGCAGGAAGGACAGCAGCGAGGCGTCGAAGCCGCCGGCCTGGAAATAGATGAACTGGTGCGGCGAGGGCATGATCGCCTCGGCGTTGGAGGCACAGCCGAACTTGAAGTCGAGCAGCGGCACGCCGCCGACCGCGCCTTGCTCGATTACCCAGGTGACCTTGCCGTGCTGGCCTTCCTCGAGAAGGATGCGCGGCACATTGGCCGAGATGCCGAAGCCGATGTTGACGGCCATGCCGTCGCGCAATTCCATGGCGACGCGCCGCGCGATCACCTTCTGGATGTTCATCTCCGGCGTGCGGAAGGTCGACAGCGGCCGGAAGATCTCGCCGGAGATCGCCGGGTCGTAAGGCGTCTGCGTCGTCTGCAACTGGTCGGGCGCCACGACGATATGGTCGATCAGCACGCCAGGCACCCGCACATCGTGCGGCTTCAGCGTGCCGTTCTCGACGACGCGCTTGACCTGCGCAATGACGATGCCGCCATTATTGCGGGCAGCCAGCGCCTGCTCCAGCCCGCCGAGATAGGCGCCCTCATGCTCATACGTGAGGTTGCCGCGCTCGTCGGCCGTGGTGGCGCGGATGATCGAGACGTTGGGCACGATGGCGCGGAAATAGAGCCATTCCTCGCCGTCGAACTGCTCAACCGAGACGATCGGCTCGCTGGCCGCGGCGTTCATGGCGCAACCCTGGTGGCGCGGATCGGCAAATGTGTCGAGGCCGACCTTGGTCAGCACGCCGGGACGTTTGGCGGCGGCCTCGCGATGCATGTCGAACAGGATGCCGGACGGCACGTTGTAGGCGGCGACCGAATTGTCGCCGATCATCTTCCAGATCTGCGGCGGCTCGGCAGAGGAGGGGCCGGACGGATAGGAGCCGCAGAGCGTGCGCTTGAGCAGGCCCGGCTTGGCGAGATGGTCGATGCCCTTGATGCCGTACATGTCGCCGGCGGCGATCGGATGCAGCGTGGTGATCGCTTGCGGATGGCCTTCCGCGTCGAAACGCTCGCCGATCGCGGCAAGCACGGCGTCGGGGCAGCCGAGCCCGCTCGACGACGACACCGAGACGACCATGCCATCTTTGATCAGGCTGGCGGCATAAGCCGCCGAGACGAGCTTGCTCACGCGATGCCCCCAAGTTGCGGGTCGATGGCGACGGCCTTGCCGGTGTTCGACGATTGCAGTGCTGCTTCGGCCGACGCCAGCGACCAGACGCCGTCCTCACCGGTGGCGGCAGGCCGGCCTTCGCCGCGGATCGCGGCATGGAAGTGGCGCAGCGAGCGGGTGTAGAGATCCTCGCGGTCGAAGCTCAGCTCTTCTTCTCCGCTCGCGCTGCGCAGATGCACCGAGCCGATCGGCTTCTGCGTCATCACATTCGTGGCGATCAGCGAGCCTTCCGAGCCATGCACCTCGAAGCCGGTTCCGGCGAACTTCGTGGTGAAGCCCTCATGCGACTGCGCTATGACGCCAGACTTGAAGCGCCAGATGCACATGGCGCCATCCTCCAGTCCGACGCCGGCCATGCCGGCGGCTTGCGTGAAGGCCGAAATCTCGACGGGGTCGTCGTCCAGCACGAAGCGCAGCGTGTCGGCATCATGCACAGTGATGTCGAGCACAACGCCGCCGCCGGCTTCGGGCTTGGTTATGCGCCAACCCTGCAGGTTTTCCGGCAGATAGACGGAATGAAAGACGCGCGCCGCGATCGGCTTGCCGATGCGGCCGGCGGTAATCGCCTCCCGCATGGCGCGGTGGGCGCCGGCATTGCGCAAATGGTGGTTGGTGCCGAAGACGATGCCGGCAGCTTTCGCGGCGACAACCATCTCACGCGCATCGGCGCTGGTCAGCGCCAGCGGCTTCTCGCACAGCACATGCTTGCCGGTCTTGATCGCGGCAAGCCCCTGCTCGAGGTGCAATTCGTTGGTGGTCGAGATGTAGACGGCGTCGATGTCCGAGTTGAGCAGCGCGTCGAGAGACGAGACGGCGCGTGCGATGCCGGTTTCCCTCGCATAGGTCTCGGCCCGTTCCGGGCTGGAGCTCATCACGGCGGCGACCTCGCCATCGGCCTGCGCGCGGATGGCATCGATCACGAACTGTCTGGCGATCGTGCTGGCGCCGATCAGTCCCCATCGCACGCTCACGCCGCGTCTCCCACTTGGCTGTTGCGGTCCGGGCCGCTGCTTTCCCGCACGACCAGGCTGACGGCACCGATATGGTTCTCGGCGCGCGTGGTGCGCGACTGGATCATCTTCAGCATGACGTGCGCCGCGCGCTCGCCGAGGCCCGCGGTATCGACGGCGACGCTGGTCAGCGCCGGGCTGTAGTGCTCGGCCTCGGCGACGTCGTCGAAGCCGACGACGGCAAAGTCTGCGCCCGCCTCGAGACCGCGTTTGCGCAATGCCAGCATGACGCCGAAGGCAACCGCATCGTTGAAGCACAGCGCTGCGGTCGGTGGCTGCGGCACGGCAAGGGCCGTCTCCAGGCAGGCCATGCCGCCCTTGCGGCTGGTCTCGCCCTCGACGATCAGCCGGTCGGAAGCTGGGATGCCGAGCGTTTCGCAGGCTTCCAGGAAGCCGCCCAGGCGCTCCTGATAAACAACGAGATCGGATGAACCGCCGAAGAAGGCCAGGCGGCGATGGCCCCTGCGGATCAGATGTTCGGCGGCAAGCACCGCGCCGCGATGATTGTCCGGCGCGATCACCGGAATGCGGCTGTCCGGCAGCCTGCGCATGGTGAAGACGATCGGGACGCCGGCCGTCTCTATGCGGCGGAAGGTGCCGGGCGTGGTGCCGCGCGCCGGCGAGACGATCAGGCCGGCGACGCCCTGTTCCATCAGCGACTTCAGCACCTCTTCCTGACGCACCGGGTTTTCCGCCGTGTTGGCGATGAAGGGGACGACGCCCGCCGCCTGGAAGACGCGCTCCATGCCGACCGCCAACTCGGCGAAAAAGGGGTTGGTGAGATCGTTGATCACCATGCCGATGACATTGGAATGGGCCTTGCGCAGATTGGCGGCGCCGCGGTTGTAGACATAGCCGACATCCTCAATCGCCTTGCGCACCTTGGTCGCGGTTTCAGGCCGGATCAACCCGCTGCCCTGCAGCACGAGCGACACCGTCGATTTGGACACGCCGGCCTCGCGGGCGATGTCCAGGATCGTCGCCTTGGCCCGGCTGGCCATCCTCGTCATGTCCTCCAAGTTTCGAGAAGATCTATTGGAACGTTCTAATCATCGATCCAAATCCGAGTCAATCACGATTCCGCTGAGATTCGAAAAATTGATTGGAGCGGTTCAAAACCTCAATGAATGTAAGGGCTATTCCAAAGGAGACGCAATGTCTTCCGGCTTGGATACCGTGAATCATAAAGGTTCTTGATTTATTGGAACGTTCCATTTATAGCGACCGCACGGGAGAGTTCCATGGACATCACCTTGCCTGCGGCAAACGGCGACCGCGTCAGCTACCGGCTTGTCGGCAAACCGGTCGAACCGATCGAGGGCGCACGCTTTTCGCGCATCGCCTATGCCGCCGCCCATGTCGTTGCCGATCCCATCGCCATGACCGATCCGTGGTCGCGGCCGGCGGTCGACTGGGACAGGACAATGGCGTTCCGTCATCATCTGTGGCGGCTCGGCTTTCGCATCGCCGAAGCCATGGACACGTCTCAGCGCGGGATGGGTTTCGACTGGCCGAGCGCGAAGGAACTGATCCGCCGCTCGATCGCGGAAGCCAAAACGGTGCCGGGCGCCGACCTCGCGTCGGGGGCGGGGACCGATCACCTGGCGCCGGCGGCGGCCAAGACGCTCGACGACGTCATCGGCGCCTATGAACAGCAATTCGCCTTCATCGAAGGCGGGGGCGGCAAGGCGATCATGATGGCGAGCCGCGCGCTGGCGGCGGTGGCAAAGGGGCCGGACGATTATGCCCGCGTCTATGACCGCATGCTGTCCCAGGCATCGGGCAAGGTCATCCTGCACTGGCTGGGCGACATGTTCGATCCGGCGCTCAAGGGCTATTGGGGCAGCAACGATTTCGACGCGGCGCTCGACACCGTCGTCGCCATCATCGAGCGGCATGCGGGCAAGGTCGAAGGCATCAAGATATCGCTGCTCGACGCGGAGAAGGAGGTCTTGCTGCGCAACCGGCTGCCCGACGGGGTGGTGATGTTCACCGGCGACGATTTCAACTATCCCGCACTGATTGCCGGCGACGGCAGGAAACACTCGCACGCGCTGCTCGGCATCTTCGACGCCATCGCGCCGGTGGCAAATGCCGCGCTGGCGAAGCTGGCGGAGGGCGATAAGGCCGGCTATGACGCGCTGATGGCGCCGACCGTGCCGCTGTCGCGAAAAATCTTCGAGGCGCCGACCGAATACTACAAGGCCGGCATCGTCTTCATGGCCTGGCTGAACGGGCATCAGGACCACTTCACGATGGTGGGCGGCATGCAATCGGCGCGCGGCATATGCCACTACGCGGATGTCTTCCGGCTCTCCGACCAGGCCGGGCTGCTGGCCGACCCCGATCTTGCCATCGCCAGGATGAAGACCCTACTGGCGGTCGCGGGCGTTTAAGCCGGTCCCCGTGCGGGGATTTGCGTTTCGGCGATAAATCGTATTCGCTTGCCGAAAAATAGGCGCGGGCGCACATGGCAATGGCGGAGAAAGTCGCCCCGGCAGACAAGGTCGCCCTGGCAGACAGGGTTGCGCTTGTCACCGGGGTTACCGGGCAGGACGGGGCTTATCTGGCCGAGCTGCTGCTCGGCAAGGGCTATGTTGTCCACGGCGTCAAACGCCGGTCGTCTTCCTTCAACACCGAGCGCGTCGACGACATCTATGTCGATCCGCATGAGAGCGGCACGCGCTTCTTTCTGCATCATGGCGATCTGACCGACGCGACCAATCTGATCCGCCTCGTGCAGGAGACGAAGCCCAGCGAGATCTATAATCTCGGCGCGCAAAGCCATGTCCAGGTGAGCTTCGAGACGCCGGAATACACCGCCAATGCCGATGCGCTGGGGACGCTCAGGCTTCTCGAAGCGATCCGCATTCTCGGCCTCGAGAAATCGGTGCGCTTCTACCAGGCCTCGACCTCGGAGCTCTATGGCGATGCGGTCGAAACTCCGCAGAACGAGAGCACGCCGTTCCGGCCGCGCTCACCCTATGCGGCAGCCAAGCTTTATGCTTACTGGATCACGGTCAATTACCGCCAGGCCTATGGCATGTTCGCCGCCAACGGCATCCTGTTCAATCACGAGAGCCCGACGCGTGGCGAAACCTTCGTCACCCGCAAGATCACCCGCGCCGTTGCCGCGATCCATCACGGCCTGCAGGAGACGCTCTATCTCGGCAATATCGACGCACGTCGCGACTGGGGCCATGCGCGCGACTATGTCGAGGGCATGTGGCGCATCCTGCAGCATGACGAGCCGGACGATTTCGTGCTCGCGACCGGCGAGGCGCATTCGGTGCGCGAATTCGTGGAACTCGCCTTCGCCGAGGCCGGACACCGCATTCGCTGGCAGGGCAGCGGTGCCGATGAAGTCGGCATCGACGCAGCCACCGGCGCCGCGCTTGTGCGGATCGATCCGCGCTACTTCCGGCCGACCGAAGTGGATACGCTGGTCGGCGATGCCGCCAAGGCAAGAAAGGTTTTGGGCTGGTCGCACACCATCGGCTTCAAGGACCTGGTGGCGGAAATGGTTCGGGCCGACCTGGTGCGCACCGCCGGCGCTACTTGGCGCAACGGCAGTTCAACCTAGGACTCCGCGCTTATGGACAAGAGTTTCGATCTCAAAGGAAAGCGCATTTTCATTGCCGGCCACCGCGGCATGGTCGGCTCGGCCCTGGTGCGCCGCCTGGCCGGCGAGGATTGCGAGATCGTGACCGTGGCGCGCAGCGAGCTCGACCTTCTCGACCAGGCCGGCGTGCGCCGCTGGATGGAGGCCCGGCGGCCGGACGCCGTGATCATGGCGGCCGCCAAGGTCGGCGGCATCCTGGCCAATGACAGCTTCCCGGTGGATTTCCTTTACGAAAACCTCGTCGTGCAGACCAATGTCGTCGAGGCCGCCTTTCGCAGCGGGGTGCAGAAGCTTCTGTTCCTGGGCTCGTCCTGCATCTATCCGAAGCTTGCGCCGCAGCCGATCCCGGAAGACGCGCTGCTCACCGGCCCGCTCGAACCCACAAACGAATGGTACGCCGTCGCCAAGATCGCCGGGTTGAAACTTTGCCAGGCCTACCGGCGGCAACATGGCGTCGATTACATCTCGGCCATGCCGACAAATCTCTACGGTCCGGGCGACAATTTCGACCTCGACAGCAGTCATGTCGTGCCTGCGCTGATGCGCAAGGCGCATATGGCGAAGCTAACCGGTCAAAAGACCCTGCAGGTGTGGGGTTCGGGCCGGCCGATGCGAGAATTCCTGCATGTCGACGACGCCGCCGACGCCTTTGTCTGGCTTTTGAAGACTTATTCCGGCGACGGCCACGTCAATGTCGGTAGCGGTGAGGACATCACCATCGCGGAGCTTGCCGGCACCGTCGTATCGGTCGTCGGCGCCGGCGCCGAGATCGCGTTCGATCCGACGAAGCCGGACGGGATGCCGCGCAAGCTGATGGACGTCTCGCGCCTGTTCAAGACCGGCTGGAGGCCGGCCTATTCGCTTCGAGATGGATTGGAACAGACCTATGCCTGGTTCCTCGACCATGTCGAGAAAGGCGATATCCGTCTTGGCACTGCATGATTCTCAATCGAAACTCATCGCGGCGACCAGGGAGGACGGTTTGGGCGGCCGGCTTTTGGCTATGGTCAACGCCAAGGCGTTTGCCGACTCGCTCGGCTATCGCTTTGGCTTTGCCTGGAAGCCTATCCATGACGACAAATTTCACTCGGTTGAGAAAGTCGACAAGATATTCTCCGCCGATTTCATCGAGAAGCACTGGCTGGGGGAGACGGTCGAACCATTGGGTTTCGATGTTCTCGGAGAGGTAGCCTTTAGCCGTGCCAGTCTCGATGCCGCGGCGGCACGGCGAAGGTTTCGCGGCTGGATCTGCAACGAGTTTGAGATACTGGATCATTTTCGTGGCGGACCCCAACTCGTCCAACGATCGGAGACATTGCGAGGTTTCGGATTTTCCAAGACCGTGAATCAGGCGCTCGACGCCGCCGACAAGTGCCCGTTTCCGGGGCCGATCGCCGCTTTGCATCTTCGCAGCGGCGACATCGTGCGCGGCAAGTATCGCTTCATGCTGCATTTCAGCGACAAGGTAGTGGCCTCGACCTTGGTCAAGGCTGTCGCGTCAGAGCTTTCGTCAAAAGGCCTGCCAACTCTTCTGATCGGTCAGGATCGTGAAACGCTCGAATATCTGCGGTCGGAAACGGGAGCCTTGCTGGGCGACGATCTGGGATCGGCGGAATTCGCAGATGAGACGCTCAAGGCATTTTTCGAGATGAGGCTGATGGCGCGGTGCCAGAAAATCTATGCAGGCGGCAGCGTCTATGCGTCCGTCGCATCGATGATGGGCGATGTCGGTCTCGTCCATCCGAAAACCTTGTTCGACGGTTCGAGAGCCGCGGAAATGATTCTGGCCGAACTCAGCCGACATCAGGGCGATTACCACCCGCTCGAGGCGGCCTTCGGCTATCAAACCGCGTTTCTCGATCTCGAG
Organism: Mesorhizobium sp. CA6; assembly: GCF_020165035.1. Lineage (NCBI taxonomy): Bacteria > Pseudomonadati > Pseudomonadota > Alphaproteobacteria > Hyphomicrobiales > Phyllobacteriaceae > Mesorhizobium > Mesorhizobium sp. CA6. The sequence goes on from NZ_JAIUHI010000003.1 coordinate 110,424, forward strand.
GATCAAATCAATCCCGCGCGAGCAAGAGACATCCTGGAAAAGGCTCACGCGCTGGATCCGCACAACGACGTCTATCCGCTCAAAATCGCGGCGGCCTTTTTTCGCGAACGCGACTATCGGTCCGGCGAAGCCGTTTTGAAGGCGCTCATGACAGGACAGTTCGAAGCCTCTCCCGCAATGCCGTTGCGCGCGATTGGCGTGCTGGTCTGCCGAACATGGCGCGGTGATGTCATGTCGAAGGATTTCGAGTCCTTCTTCGCGGCGGCCGCAGAGGGGCATCCCTACGCCGCGGCGTGTTCGGCGCATATTCTCCATGCAACATTCGGGAAGGTGAAGCCGGCTCTGCGGATGATTGCGAAGTCGCTGGAGGCGGAACCGGCCAATGCCTTGTTCAAGAGAATCAAACGGCACATACGGCCATTGACGACGCCTCAGTCCGGTCCTCTGGCGAAGGCGCGGCTGCGACTCTGGAAGGCGGGGATTCGAATATAGGGACCGCCGCTGCGGTCTTTGCCGCGGCTGCATTAGGGAGATCAAAAGCGGTAGTTCAGACTCAGAGAAACCGTATGGGTGCTGGGCTTGACGAATGTTGGACCAACCAACGCGCTGTCGTCTTGGAAATTATGATCCGAGAAATGCGCGTAGGCGTAATCAAGGCCGACAACCCATTTGTCATTGAGCGCGTAGTCGGCGCCGACACCGATCGTCCAGCCGGTATAAGTCCTGTCAAACTTGGTATCGCCAAAACCGAGAACGCTATATCCGGTATCGTGCAGGTGCAGGAAGGCCACGCCGCCCTTAACGTAGGGTAGGAAATTGCCCATCGCATATCCGGCCTTCGCAACGATATCGCCTTGCCAATCGGCAGCGGTCTCGAACGTTTCAGCGTCGATTGTCGGCACCGTCTTCTTGTTGAACACCGCAACCAGGCGGGCCTCCGCTCCGAGAACGAAATTGTTGTCGAACTGGTATTGATAGCCTACTTGGCCGCCAACCGATGCCGAGGTGCTATCACCATCGTATTCGCTAGGATCGTTATTGGGGATCGTCACATCGCCCTGGAGAAAATTGACGCCGGCCACTGCGCCGATATAGGCGCCAGTCCAATTGTAGGACGTGGGCTCGACCGACAATGCATCCGCAGCAAAGACTGGCGAACAAAACCCAACAAGCATTGCCGACGTGAGTAGAACTTTCCTCATAATTCGCCTGTGGCTCCCGATCCGCCATTGCACCTAAGGGTTGATAGCATGGCTTTCAGGGTTGCGCTGTAACACAGCGGCAACAGTGGCGCTGGAGGAGCTTAGCCCTGACGTGCCCCGCGCGACCAGAGCCGGGCGGAGGCTGCAATATACCTAGCCGGTGTGCTCGGGGTCCACTGGCGGAGATCGGCTAATTTAGTGGTAGGATGGTGGGCGTGACAAGGATTGAACTTGTGACCCCTGCAATGTCAATGCAGTGCTCTCCCGCTGAGCTACACGCCCATCCGAAGCCGCGCATACACCACTTTTGATCCGGCGCGTCAATAGCGGGAATGTGGAAAGACGGCTTCCGTTTGTCGCATCGGCGCGGCGCGTCGTCGATGCCTGCCGAAGTGGCTCAGGCCGCCTGCAGCATCTTCTCGACCTCGTTGACGAGATCGCGCAGGTGGAAGGGCTTCGACAGCACCTTGGCGTCCTTGGGCGCCTTGGAATCCGGATTGAGCGCGACTGCGGCAAAGCCGGTGATGAACATCACTTTGAGGTCCGGATCGATCTCGGTGGCGCGGCGGGCAAGCTCGATGCCGTCCATCTCCGGCATGACGATGTCGGTCAGGAGCAGCGAGAAAGGCTCTTCGCGCAGCCGCTCATAGGCGCTGGCGCCATTGTCGAAATCGCTTACCTGGTAGCCGGCGCGTTCCAGCGCCTTGACGAGGAAGCGGCGCATATCGTCGTCGTCTTCCGCCAGCAGAATGCGTGCCATCATATCCCGTCCGAATCACCCGCCCCAAGCCTGCCGCCGGGCAAGGCTGTTAACCATGCTGTATATGAGGATGTGTCGGTAAACATCAAGTGAATGAAGGGCGTCCCGCATCCGGTTCAAGCTGCGGTTTCGTCGCCCGAAATGCTGGACATGCCGCACGCAAGGTGGCAAGTTTTACGTCATGATGCAGTGCTGTTTCCTGGTTCGTGCAAATTGAAAACGGCAGCCGAGGATTTTTCGGTCGTCCCACCCTTCGAAATCCGATCGGGCGCCGAGCAGCGCGTCCCTTTCCTGTTCAACTCACCGCATAGCGGCCGCCACTATCCGGAGCGCTTCCTGGCCATGGCGCGGCTTGACCGCAACGCCATCCGCCGGTCGGAGGACTGCTATGTCGAGGAGCTTTTCGGCGGCGCCGTGCCGCTCGGCGCGCCACTGCTGGCGGCCAATTTTCCGCGCGCCTATCTCGACGTCAACCGCGAGCCGTGGGAACTCGATCCGCGCATGTTCGCAGAGCCGGTCCCGTCCTTCTGCAACATCCGTTCGGCGCGTGTCGCCGGCGGGCTGGGCACGGTGCCGAAGCTTGTCGGCGAAGGCCTCGATATCTATCCCGGCCGCCTGCCGCTGGCCGAGGCGGTGGCGCGCATCGAAGCGGTGTACAAGCCTTATCACGAGACGCTGAAGCGGCTCCTGACCAGAACACATGCCAGGTTCGGCTATGCCGTGCTGATCGACTGCCACTCGATGCCGGCCAGTATACGCGTCGGCGACAACGGCGTGCGGCCCGACTTCATCATCGGCGATCGGTTCGGAATTTCGGCCTCGCCGGCGCTCACCGAGATGGCCATCGGCCTGCTTGTCCGCATGGGCTACACCGTCGCGCATAACAAGCCCTATGCGGGAGGGTTCATCACCGAACATTACGGCAGGCCGGCGCGGCATCTGCATGCGTTGCAGATCGAGGTCAATCGCGGGCTTTACATGGACGAGCGGACGTTCCAGAAATCGGCCGGCTTCGACGCCTTGGCCTGCGACCTGACCCGCTTCTCGGCCGACCTGATGTCGATGCCCGACCACCATTTCGTCGATTTGCCGCTTGCGGCGGAATGACGGCGCGGTTGGCGCGCCGAGTTCTTGTATACGCAATTCCGGACGGAAAACCGCTTCACATTTTTCCTGGAATTGCCTGAAAAAAAGACCGCATCGTTTTCACGACACGGTCGAAGTCTAGGGAGGAAACGCCCAAGGAGGGCATGGACAGGAAAACCTGTCCGATGACAAAATTATTGTGCGTCGCACAAATGTCAATCGACAGCGGGCTTTTTTAATTCAATATGATGTGGAAATTCCGCTTCGGCGGCTCAGATGTGACATTCGGGCAACAGAAAACGGGCGTCTGACCGGTCTTCAGCGCGCCTGTTCGGCGAGAAACAGGCAGCCGGCAACGGCCGCGATGGGGGAGAGCGACTTGGATATCAGCACCGATTTCATGCGGCGCATCGCGCATGCCGCCGCCGCCGAAACCCTGCCGCGCTTCCGCAGCCAGGGGGCGGTCACCAACAAGCTTACGGGAAGCTTCGATCCGGTAACGGAGGCCGATCGCGAAGCCGAGCGCGCGATCCGGACGCTGATTTCGTCCGAATATCCCGAGCACGGCATCCTCGGCGAGGAGCATGGCAGCCACAACCTCGCCAGCCGACATGTCTGGGTGATCGACCCGATCGACGGCACCCGCGCGTTCATTTCCGGCATCCCGGTGTGGGGAACGCTGGTCGGGCTGACCGTCGACGGCGAGGCGGTCGCCGGCATGATGTCGCAACCCTTCACCGGTGAGCTGTTCTACGCCAACGCTTCCGGGTCGCATTATGAAGGACCGGGCGGCCCGCGCCGGCTCGCGACCCGCAAGACGACCGAACTCGCGCAAGCGACGCTGTTCACGACTACGCCGGCATTGTTCCAGGGCGATGCGCGCAAGCGCTATGACCAGTTCGAGACAAAGGTGCAGCTCGCCCGCTACGGCACCGATTGCTACGCCTTCGCCATGCTGGCGGCCGGCAGCATCGACATCGTCGCCGACCCGGGCCTGAAGCCCTACGACATCGTCGCGCTGATCCCGATCATTGAGAAGGCCGGCGGCGTCATCACCACTTTCGAAGGCGGGCCGGCGGAGAAGGGCGGCGATATACTGGCGGCCGCGACGCCCGAGCTTCATGCGGCAGCGATGGCGGCGCTGCGCGGCTGATCGGGCGCGCTCAGGGAGCATCACCCGTGCCGGGGATGAAGGCGTCGAAAGCCGCCAGGAGCTGCTCGCGGTAGATGTCCTTCTCCTGCAGGATCTCGTGTTGCGCGCCGTCAATCATCAACAGCGAGCCGACGCGCAGTTTCCTGGCATAGGCCTCCACCGCCTTGGTCGAGACCACCCGGTCGGCGCCGGCGGCGACGATCAGCATCGGCACCTTCACCCTTGCCATGAAATCCGGATCGCTGACGGCTTTCGCGGCCGCGGCGGCGGCCCTCAGCCAGCGGATGGTTGGACCGCCGAGCGCGAGCTGCGGCCAGGCCTCGTAGATTCCGACATTGCGCCGGTAGCGCGCAGGATCCGAGGTCACCTTGTTCACCTCGAAAGCGGGCGGCACTTTCGGGCGCGGACCGAGCGCGGCATAGAGCCGGCCGAGACCCAGCGCGCAGAAAACCGTGCAGACGCGCCGGACCGTGGCGATCGAGACCGGCAGGTCCGGCACCTCGAGAAAAGGAGCCAGCAGCACCATGCGTCGCACCCGGTTGACCATCGACGGCGAGGCAAGCAGCGCAATCACCGCGCCCGTGGAGTGCGCGAGGATGTAATAGGGGCCGCGGCAGTCGGGCAGCACGATTTCTTCGAAGAATTGCTCGAGATCGCGCGTATAGTCACGGAAGCTACGGACATAGCCGCGCTGGCGGTCACGCAGCAGGCGGCTGGAATCGCCCTGGCCGCGCCAGTCGAGGATGGCGACGCCGAAGCCGCGATCGGCGAGATCGCGGATGGTCTCGAAATATTTCTCGATGCATTCGTTGCGCCCGGTCAGCAGAACCACCGTGCCCTGCAGCGGGCGGCTGACAGCGGCAAAGACGCCATAGCGGATCTTCTTGCCGTCGCGTGTGGTGAAGAAGCCGCCCGCGGCATTCTGCGGCGCGGGATTGTCCTCGGTCAGATGGAAAAGATCCGTCATGCGGCGTCGTTGCTTGTTCTTTGCCCGGACGGGCGAGGCGTCGGCATGGTGATAGACGGCCAGGCGGCAAAAGCAAAGGCGTTGCGAGGATTTACGCGGTTGCCGCGCATGACCCCGAAAATCGGAATCGATTTCGGAAAGGATCATGCGCGAAATCAAAAGTGCTACTGCGTCCCTAGCGCGTCCAGAGGACGCGCGGCGCTGTAGCGCGGGGAAGGCCGGAAGTGCCTGCGGTGCACTTCCGGCCTCTGTCGATCCGGGAGGAAGGGACGTTGCACCCGGTTCGGCCTCGTCGCGGCGCAGGGACGGGGGCGCCGCTTGTCTCTCTGTCTTGACGTAATTCCGGACGGAAAACCGCTTCGCACTTTTCCTGGAATTGCTCGAACTTGACCGAAGCCTAATGCCGCATGACTGAACGGATGCCGAAGCCGTGGTTCATCCACCGTTCATGAACGTGGCTGCATTGCGACCAAGGAAAACCTTGAAATGGCTTTTTGAGCTTCCCAAATGAATGCTGTGGCCGCCGATGTCGGGGCCGCTGGCCTATCCGGAACGCCTTTCGAGGGTTTCGCACCGGGTCTTTCGCAAACCATGTTGCTCAAAAGGAGAACACTCATGCGTCACGTTGATTTTTCCCCGCTTTATCGTTCGACCGTCGGCTTCGACCGGCTGTTCACCATGCTCGATTCGCTCGGCCAGCCCGAGACTGCGCAGACCTATCCGCCCTATAATATCGAGCGCACCGGCGAGAACGCCTATCGCATCTCGATGGCCGTTGCCGGCTTCTCGGAAGACGAGATTTCGATCGAAGCCCACCGCAACGTGCTGACCGTCAAGGGCGAGCGCAAGGAAGAGAACAACAGCGAGGGTTCCGAGCTGCTTTACCGCGGCATCGCCTCGAGGTCCTTCGAGCGCCGCTTCCAGCTCGCCGACCACGTCGAAGTGGAAGGCGCCACGCTGAAGAACGGCCTGCTCTTCGTCGACCTCAAGCGCAACATTCCCGAGGAGCTGAAGCCGCGCAAGATCGCGATCACCTCGTCCGCGGACAAGGCCAAGCAGATCGAAACCAAGGCCGCCGCATAACCCGCGGGGCCCGGAGTAGACAACGTCTCCCTCCCGAGACGAAAGCGGCGCCGCAAGGCGCCGCTTTTTATTGTGCCACCGGCAACGCGCGGTTCTGGCTCTTTTGAAGCATGCAGCGGCGGATCATGAAGGGCGATGTCCGATTTTTCCCTGCTGCTGACACTCACCGTTGCAATCACTTTCCTGCTCGCCGGTATCGTCAAGGGCGTCACCGGCATGGGCCTGCCGACGCTGGCCATGGGATTGCTTGGCACCATCATGCCGCCGGTGACCGCGGCGTCGCTGCTGATCGTGCCGTCCTTCGTCAGCAATGTCTGGCAGCTTTTCGCCGGCCCGAGTTTTTCGGCGATCCTGCGCCGGCTTTGGCTGATGATGGCGGGCATTCTGATCGGCACGATCGCCGGCTCGCGGCTGCTCGCCAGCGACAATGTCAAATGGACGACCGCCGGCCTCGGCGCGGCATTGATCGCCTATGCCGCCTATAGCCTGCTCGCGCGGCAGCCTGTCGTTCCCGAGAAAAGCGAGCGCTGGTCGTCGCCGGTCGTGGGTTTTCTCACCGGCCTGGTCACGGGCGGCACCGGCGTCTTCGTAGTGCCCGCCGTGCCTTACATCCAGGCGCTGGGCTTGAGCCGGGACGATCTGATCCAGGCGCTCGGTCTTTCCTTCACGGTGTCGACGATCGCCCTGGCGCTGGGCCTTGCCTCGCATGGCGTCTTCGAGGCGGGACATCTGGCGATGTCCTCGCTTGCCGTGCTGCCGGCCCTGCTCGGCATGTGGCTGGGGCAAATCCTGCGCCGGAAGATCAGCCCGGCAACTTTTCGCCGCTGGTTCCTGATTTTTCTGGTCCTGCTCGGCGTCGAGTTGTTGCTGCGGCCATTCCTCGCCTGATCTATCGGCTGCTTGCCGCGAGGATCGCCGCGACGTTCTGTCGGTGAACGGCTTCGTATGGCGCGAAATACTCGGTCGCCGTGGTGGCGAAAATCTCGGCGCCGAAGGTCCGCAGATCCTGCTTGGCTAGGTCGGGGTCTTGCCGGCAGGCAAGCAGCTTTCGGACGTAGGCCTCGGTGGCGTCGATGAAGCTTCTGTCATAGCCGCCGGCTTCGATCGCCTCAAAGGAACCGTGGTTGGGCAGAATTCGATCGAACTGCCAACTGGACATGCGCCCAAGGTCGACCAGATGCTCGCTCAGGCGCTCCGGCTCCGACACATAGGTGACGGAGTCTTCCAGCGTGTCGCCTGCCAAAAGCAGGCCGGCGTCGGGCATCAGCAGCACCGTGCCGTCATGGCTGTGGATCTCGACCTGGCGCAGTTCGATGGGGACCGCCCCGACCGTCAGGCTGAGGCTGTTGTCGAAAACCCTGTTGGGCAGCACGAGCGGCTTGATCGGCGGATTACCGCCCTCGATGTCGGCCCGGCCGCGTTCGAGCGCCAAGGCGGTGAGGCGGTTGGCGATGATCTCGCAATCCTCAAACACCTCGTTGCCGGCGATATGATCGTCATGCCAGTGGCTGAGCACGACGCGCATCGAGGTTACGCCCATCTCCTCAAGGGTTTTCCGGATGAAGCGGGCATGGGGCAGGGATATGTGCGTGTCATAGACAAGCGCCTGCGAGCCGTCGACGATCGCATAGGTGCAGATGCCAAGCGTGTAAGCGCCGTCGTCAAGCCAGTTCGGCTCGTGCGACCAGATGCGAACGCCTTCGATGCGGCCGTCATAGAAGCCCAGCACGTTCGGCGCCGGACGGACCAGCCGCATCGTCGAGCCGAGAGACGGCTTGGTCATCTGGCTGCTCCCGAGTGCCGCAAGCTCAGCCAAGCAACTGGCCGAGACGGTCGATCTCTTGCGTCGTGGTGGCGAAGCTGGCGACGAAGCGGTAGATCGCTTCACTATCGCCGAGGTGGCCATCGAAACCCTGCGGCACGCCCCATTCGTAGAATTTGGCGCCGGCCGCTTGCAGCTTTTCCGCGGTGGCCCGACCGAGGATGGCAAACACTTCGTTGGCCTGCGGCAGCCAGGCGAGCTTGCCGGCCGGCGCATCCTCGATCGTCTCGGCCAAATGCGCGGCCATCGCATTGGCGTGGCCTGCCATCCTCAACCACAGATCGTCGGTGAAATAGGCCTCGAACTGGGCCGAGATGAAGCGGGCCTTGGAAAAAGTCTGTCCGGCGCGCTGGCGCAGCAGGCGCAGATCCTTGCCGGCATCCGGATTGAGAACCACGACCGCATCGGCCATCCAGCAGCCATTCTTGGTGCCGCCGAAGGATATAAGATCGACGCCGCTCTTCCAGGTCATTTCGGCCGGGCTGACGCCGGTCGCTGCAATCGCATTGGCGAAGCGCGCGCCGTCCATGTGCAGCGGCAGCTTGTGGCGGCGGCTGACCTCGGCGATCGCCTTGACATCGTCGACGCTGTAGACCGTGCCGACCTCGGTCGCCTGGGTCACGGTGACCGCCATCGGCTGGCCGGCGGGGGCCAGGTCCTGCGAATATCGCTTGATGGTCCGGTCGAGAGCCTCCGGGGTCATGCGTCCCAGCGGTCCCGCCACCGGCGCCATGCGCGCGCCGCCGGTGTAGAAACCCATCGCGCCGAACTCGTCGACATTCATATGCGCTTCGTAATGGCAAAGCGCGATGCCGCCGATGCGGTTCAACGCAGCCATCGAAAGCGCGTTGGCCGCCGTGCCGGTCGCGACGAAGAAGACCTGCACCTCGCGCTCGAAGATCTCGTTGAAGCGACGATAGACGGCGCGGTCCAGATCGCCGTCGCCATAGGCGGTCGCGATGCCTGCGGCATGGCGCGACAGGTTGGCCGAAATGTCGGGATGGACGCCCGCCCAGTTGTCGGATGCAAAGAACATCGAGAAATCCGTATCGTGATTGGCGAAAGCGGCGGGACTTGACCGCTTCGGCAGTCGAAGCGCAAGGGCCAATCGTGGGCAAAGCGGTGAAGCCAGCAATCGGCGCCAAAACGCCTGGACCAAAGCTTGCGTTTCCGGCGCCTTTCGCGAAATTTTGTGTCGTGGCACGCCCAAGTTTTTTGTGAATCGGTCTTGTGCGGCTGTCTGATTTCTGCCATAAAAAATTTAGGACAGTAGTGCTGTCTTATTTTGTCGCACAAAACAGGCCGGACTGGCGTATCATCGCTGCCATTCCGGCCATTGTCGCGAGCGGCGGGTAGACGGCCCGGCTCTGGCCTGTACGATACCGGATGCGAACCGGGCGTATAGCCGTTTGGTTCGGTGGATTTCGCGAGACGTGCAGCAACATGAAGGGGAAGCATCATGCTTCCCAAGGCAAACCAGCGTCCTGAGACAATCGGGGCCAAGGTGGAGAACGGAGGATAGGACGATGACGGAACTGACGCCATCTGCGATCAACGGCCAGGCCGCGCAGACGAAAGCGGCAGCCGTTAAAAATACCGTCCTGACCAAAGGGCTGCGAACCGCCAACGGCATGACCGCGCAGGGCCTCTATGATCCGCGCAACGAGCACGACGCCTGCGGCGTCGGCTTCATCGCCAATATGAAGGGCGTGAAATCGCACGGGATCGTCGAGGACGGCCTGGCGATGCTGGAAAACCTCACCCATCGCGGCGCCGTCGGCGCCGATCCGCTGGTCGGCGACGGCGCCGGCGTGCTGGTGCAGATCCCGGACGCTTTCTTCCGCGAAGAAATGGCGGTCGTGGGCGTCGAACTGCCGCCGGCCGGTCAATACGGCGTCGGCCACTGGTTCATGCCGCAGGACGCGGCGCTGCGCGCCCATATCGAAGAGATCATCGCCGAATCGGCGCAGTCGGAAGGGCTGCCGCTCATCGGTTTCCGCGACGTGCCGGTCGACAATTCGTCGCTGTCGAAGGCGCCGGATATCGTGGCGTCCGAGCCGTTCCATCGGCAGGTGTTCATCGGCCGCACTGCCGACATCCCGGACGACGAGGAATATGAGGCGCGGCTTTATCTGCTGCGCAAGGTGATCTCGGGCCGCATCTATGCCGAGAACGACAACAAGGATGTCGGCGCCTATTGCGTGTCGCTGTCGGCGCGCACCATCGTCTACAAGGGCATGTTCCTGGCCTACCAGGTCGGCGCCTATTATAAGGACCTCAAGGATCCGCGCTTCGAGACGGCGCTGATCCTGGTCCACCAGCGTTTTTCGACCAACACCTTCCCGTCATGGAAGCTGGCGCATCCCTATCGCATGGTCGCGCATAACGGCGAGATCAACACCGTGCGCGGCAACAACAACTGGATGGCGGCGCGCCAGGCCTCGGTCGATTCCGAGCTGTTCGGCAACAACATCTCGAAGCTCTGGCCGATCTCCTATGAAGGTCAGTCGGACACGGCGTGCTTCGATAACGCGCTCGAGTTCCTGTTCCAGGGCGGCTACTCGCTCACCCACGCCATGATGATGCTGATCCCGGAAGCCTGGGCCGGCAACAAGCTCATGGATGCCGACCGCAAGGCTTTCTACGAGTACCATGCGGCGCTGATGGAGCCGTGGGACGGACCAGCGGCGGTGGTCTTCACCGACGGCCGCCAGATCGGCGCCACGCTCGACCGCAACGGCCTGCGCCCGGCGCGCTACATCGTCACCGACGACGACCGCGTCATCATGGCGTCGGAAGCCGGCGCGCTGCCGGTGCCGGAGGAAAAGATCGTGCAGAAGTGGCGGCTGCAGCCCGGCCGCATGCTGCTCATCGATCTCGCCAAGGGCCGCATCGTTTCCGACGAGGAGATCAAGTCGGAGATCGCGACCAGGCACCCCTACAAGACCTGGCTCGCCAACACGCAGCTGATCCTGGAAGATCTGAAGCCGGTCGAGCCGCGCGCGCTGCGCAAGGATGTCAGCCTGCTCGATCGCCAGCAGTCCTTCGGTTACACGCAGGAAGACACCAAGCTTTTGATGGCGCCGATGGCGACCACCGGCCAGGAAGCGGTGGGTTCGATGGGCACCGACACGCCGATCTCGGCGATGTCGGACAAGTCGAAGCTGCTCTACACCTATTTCAAGCAGAACTTCGCCCAGGTCACCAACCCGCCGATCGACCCGATCCGCGAGGAGCTGGTGATGAGCCTGGTATCGTTCATCGGGCCGCGGCCCAACATCTTCGACCTCGTCGGCACGTCGCGCCGCAAGCGGCTCGAAGTGCGCCAGCCGATCCTGACCAATGGCGATCTGGAGAAGATCCGCTCGATCGGCCACACCGAGGACCGTTTCGACACCAAGACGATCGACATTACCTACGGCTCGAACGAGGGCGCCGCCGGCATGCAAGGCGCCATCGACCGGCTCTGCGAGCGCGCGGAGGCGGCGGTCGCCGGCGGCTACAATATCATTATCCTGTCCGACCGCCAGGTCGGCCCGGACCGCATCGCCATTCCCTCGCTGCTGGCGACGGCGGCCGTGCACCATCACCTGATCCGCAAGGGCCTGCGCACCGCGGTCGGCCTCGTGGTGGAATCCGGCGAGCCGCGCGAGGTGCATCATTTCTGCTGCCTGGCAGGTTACGGCGCGGAGGCGATCAATCCCTATCTCGCCTTCGACACGCTGCTCGACATGCACAAGCGTGGCGAGCTGCCGGAAGAGGTCGACGAATACGAGGTGGTCTCGCGCTACATCAAGTCGATCGGCAAGGGCATCCTCAAGGTGATGTCCAAGATGGGCATCTCGACCTATCAGTCCTATTGCGGCGCGCAGATCTTCGACGCCATCGGGCTGAAGTCAGACTTCGTCGAGAAGTATTTCACCGGCACAGCGACGCTGATCGAAGGCGTCGGCCTGGACGAGATCGCCACCGAGACGCTCAGCCGCCACAGCGATGCCTTCGGCAGCGATCCGGTGCTGCGCAACAATCTCGAGGTCGGCGGCGAGTACATGTTCCGCATGCGCGGCGAGGCGCATATGTGGTCGCCCGATGCCGTCGCCAGCCTGCAGCACGCCGTGCGGCAGGGCTCCTGGGACACGTTCAAGGACTATTCGGCGCAGATCGACAGCGCGACCGCGCGCGCCCAGACCATTCGCGGCCTGTTCAAGATCAGAACAGCGGACGAGACCGGCCGCAAGAAGGTCGCGATCGAGGACGTCATGCCGGCGGCCGAGATCGTCAAGCGCTTCTCGACCGGGGCGATGTCGTTCGGCTCGATCTCCAGGGAAGCGCACACTACGCTGGCGCGGGCCATGAACGCCATCGGCGGCAAGTCCAACACCGGCGAGGGCGGCGAAGAGGCCGACCGCTACCTGCCGCTGCCCGGCGGCGGCAAGAACCCGGAACGGTCGGCGATCAAGCAGGTCGCGTCGGGCCGCTTCGGCGTCACGGCGGAGTATCTGGTCAATTCCGATGTCATGCAGATCAAGGTGGCGCAGGGCGCCAAGCCCGGCGAGGGCGGCCAGTTGCCCGGACACAAGGTCGACGCGACCATCGCCAAGGTCAGGCACTCGACGCCCGGCGTCGGCCTGATCTCGCCGCCGCCGCATCATGACATCTATTCGATCGAGGATCTGGCGCAGCTGATCTACGATCTGAAGAACGTCAATCCGGCGGCCGACGTCTCGGTCAAGCTGGTGTCGGAGGTCGGTGTCGGCACGGTCGCGGCGGGCGTCGCCAAGGCGCGCGCCGACCACATCACCATCTCCGGTTATGACGGCGGTACCGGCGCTTCGCCGCTGACCTCGCTCAAGCATGCCGGCAGCCCGTGGGAAATGGGCCTTGCCGAAACGCATCAGACGCTGGTGCTCAACGGCTTGCGCTCGCGCGTCGCGCTGCAGGTCGATGGCGGCCTGCGCACCGGGCGCGACGTCATCATCGGCGCGCTGCTCGGCGCCGACGAGTTCGGCTTCTCGACCGCGCCGCTGATCGCGGCCGGCTGCATCATGATGCGCAAGTGCCACCTCAACACCTGCCCGGTCGGCGTGGCGACGCAGGACCCGGTGTTGCGCAAGCGCTTCAAGGGCACGCCGGAGCACGTCATCAACTTCTTCTTCTATGTGGCGGAAGAGGTGCGGGCGCTGCTTGCCGAGATGGGCTTCACCCATATCGACCAGATCATCGGCGACACCGATCTCCTGGAAAAGCGCGACGTCATCCAACACTGGAAGGCGCGCGGGCTCGATTTCTCAAAGATGTTCTTCAAGCCGGACGCGCCGCATGAGGCGCTGCACTGGACCGAGCGGCAGAAGCATCCGATTGACGACGTGCTCGACCGCAAGCTGATCGAGCTGGCGAAGCCGGCGCTGGACGCCAAGCAGCCGGTCACCATCCAGCTGCCGATCCGCAATGTCGACCGCTCTGTCGGCGCCATGCTGTCGGGTGAAGTCGCCAAGCGTTTCAAGCACAAGGGCCTGCGCGAGGACACGATCAAGGTGAAGCTGACCGGCACCGCCGGCCAGTCCTTCGCCGCCTTCCTGGCGCGCGGCGTCTCCTTCGAGCTGGTCGGCGCCGGCAACGACTATGTCGGCAAGGGCCTGTCGGGCGGCCGCATCGTCATCCGGCCGCCGCAAGAGGCCAAGATCGTCGCGGCGGACTCGATCATCGTCGGCAACACGGTGCTCTACGGCGCCACCGAAGGCGAGGCGTATTTCGCCGGCGTCGCCGGCGAGCGTTTCGCGGTGCGCAATTCCGGCGTGGCGGCCGTCGTCGAGGGCGTCGGCGACCACGGCTGCGAATACATGACCGGCGGAATCGTCGTCGTGCTCGGCAAGACCGGGCGCAACTTCGCGGCCGGCATGTCGGGCGGCGTCGCCTATGTGCTGGACGAGAAGGGCGACTTCGCCGAGCGCTGCAACATGGCGATGGTCGAGCTGGAGCCGGTTCCGGAAGAGGACGATCTGATGGAGAAGCTGCTCCATCACGGCGGCGACCTCGACCACAAGGGCCGCGTCGACGTCTCCGGCGACATGACCAGCCATGACGAGGAGCGGCTTTACCAGCTAATCTCGAACCACGTGCATTTCACCGGTTCGGTGCGCGGCCGCGAGATCCTCGACGACTGGCAGAATTTTAGGCCGAAATTCCGGAAAATCATGCCGGTGGAGTATCGCCGCGCGCTGATCGAGATGGAACGCATGCGCATGAGCGTGGCGGCGGAATAGTTTCGGGCACGGCCGGGAAGATGACTTTCCGGCCGGCATCCTCACCAACAATCCTGACCTCGGAACGAAGGTTGCCATGGCAGCCTTATGGGGTTAACGGGTGCGCGACAAAAGCGTGCCTTCGGACAGCAGGGACTGGACTATGGGCAAGGTAACAGGCTTTCTCGAGATCGACCGGCAGGTGCACAAGTACCAGCCTGCCTCGGACCGCGTCCGGCACTTCCGTGAATTCACGCTGCCGATGTCGGACAAGGAAGTCGAGAAACAGGCCGCGCGTTGCATGGATTGCGGCATTCCGTTCTGCCACGGGCCGACCGGCTGCCCGATCCATAATCAGATCCCGGACTGGAACGACCTCGTCTACAATGGCGACTGGGACAACGCGATCCGCAACCTGCATTCGACCAACAATTTCCCCGAGTTCACCGGCCGCATCTGTCCCGCGCCCTGCGAGGAAGCCTGCACGCTGAATCTCGAGGACATTCCGGTCGCCATCAAGACGGTCGAGCAGGCGATCGCCGACAAGGCTTATGAGACCGGCCACATCCGGCCCTATCCGCCGGAGAAGAAGACCGGCAAGCGCGTTGCCGTCATCGGCTCAGGCCCGGCCGGCATGGCAGCGGCGCAGCAGCTCGGCCGCGCCGGTCATGACGTGCATGTCTATGAGCGCGAAAGCCGCCCCGGCGGGCTGATGCGCTACGGCATACCGGACTTCAAGATCGAGAAGCACTATATCGACCGGCGCATCGAGCAGATGCAGGGCGAGGGGGTGACCTTCCATTGCGGCGTCAATGTCGGCGTGGACATGAAAGCGGCCGATCTGCTCGGGGAATTCGACGCTGTGCTCTATTGCGGCGGTTCGGAGACGCCGCGTCCGGCCGGCATTCCGGGCAGCGACCTCAGCGGCGTCTATGACGCCATGCCCTATCTGGTGCAGCAGAACCGTCGCGTCGGCGGCGAGCCGATCCAGTCGGTGGCCTGGCCCTCGCACCCGATCATTGCCGGTGGCCAGCATGTCGTGGTCGTCGGCGGCGGCGACACCGCGTCCGACTGCATCGGCACCGCCTTCCGCCAAGGCGCGGTGCGCGTGACGCAGCTCGACATCCGCCCGCAGCCGCCGGAGAAGGAAGACAAGCTTGCCGTCTGGCCCTACTGGGCGACGAAAATGCGCACGTCCTCTTCGCAGGCCGAGGGCGCCGAGCGCGAATTCCAGGTGGCGACGCTCGAGTTCATCGGCGAGGAAGGCCAGCTGACCGGTGTTCGCTGCTGCGAGGTCGACGACAAGCGCAAGCCGATCGCCGGCAGCGAGTTCGTCATCCGCGCCGATCTCGCCTTCATCGCTATCGGCTTCGCCGGTCCGGCGGGCGACAGCCTGATGAAGGAGCTCGACGGCAAGATCAAAGTCGTCACCGACAGCCGCCGCTCGAACAATGTCGAGGCCAACGATCGCGACTACAAGACCAGCGTCGACAAGCTCTATGCGGCGGGTGACGTGCGCCGCGGCCAGTCGCTGGTGGTGTGGGCGATCCGTGAGGGCCGCCAGGCGGCGCGCTCGATCGACGAGGCGCTGATGGGATCGACGGTGCTGCCGCGGTAAGGCTTCAAAGCACTCAGCCGTTAGACCCTGATGGCGTTTCGTTGAACCGCCATCACGGTCTAACTCTTTGTTGGATCATGATCTTTATCCGAAAACCGGTTCCCACTTCTCGGGATCATGCTCTTGCTTCTTGAAGCGCTAACCGGCCAGCAGCTTTACCGCCCAGTAGAGGCCGATGGCCATCTGGACCGCGAACGCGGAAAATCGAGCCTTGACCGCGTTTGGACTTGTCGACGCCAGATGAATGGCCGACTGGATTAGCCGCGCGGCAATAAACCAGTATGCAAGTGGGTCGGTGATCCCCGTCCGCGAAGTCATCATGGCAACGCCCATGAGGCCACCGAATATCGGGAGTCCCTCAATGCAATTGGCGTGGGCTCGCGCAAGCCGCTGCAAAAAGGGCGAAAGACCTGCGTTATCCGGCGTGAAGCCATTTGCCGGGATGCGCCCACTCACCACAAGACGGGTGCGCAGGATCTCCATCCATACAAGCAGGAGGAGGGTCCAAGTTACGAAGCCAAGCAAGGCATAGCCCGTCGCCGACATGTTCGCCCCCTGTAATCCCAGCGGAATAGAACAATGCCATTGTTCGGCTTGGCGTGAAATCCTTTCACGCAGGGCGATCTAAGGGTGATCTCCTTAACGGATATCCCGACGAATCCGATGGACGTCGATTAAGGACTGGCGGGCGTGGGGTCCGACTCGACAGCTGCTGTCGCCGGCTGCGTCTTCGGCGGCCATGAAAAATCGTCGGCGCGGCCGGGCGAGGCGGCGGGCGCCTTGCCTTCGACGATCAGTTTTTCGCCTGGCAGGTTCGGATCGGCCCTGGCCGGCTGCGCGGCACCGAGCAGCTCGGTGCCGCCGTCGAGCGCCGGGTCGCCGAGAAGCATCGGCGCGGTGCGGTCGACGATGACGGGCGCCGCGGCCGGCTTCGGCGCCTCGACCGGAGCGCCGGCCGGCGCCGACACGGTCGTGACGCTTCCGGGCGCCGCCAGGCCCAGGATCTTCGCCAGCGGCTTTTCCGTATAGAAGGCGAGCTTGCGCTTGCCGGCCTTGGTGACGTTGATGCCGTCATCGGAACGCAGGCGAACAGGCTGGCCGTTGATGTCCGGGCCGGAGGTGACGAAAGCGCCATTCTCGTCGACGAAGCCGTCCCAGACGTCGACGAATTCGCCGCCATGCTTTTCGGCGACCGAATGGTAGATGTCGTTGAAGGCGAGCATGTCTGAGTTCATCTTCGACATACCGAAAGCCGGCATGCCGACCCACAGGAACGGCACCTTGGTGTCCTGGATGGCCTTGCCGAGCGCATCGGCGCGGCGCTCGTATTCCTTGGTCCAGTTCTCCGAGCGCGGCTGCTCGCGCACCTCGCCGACCCGCATCTGCTGGCGGTCATTGGAGCCCAGCATGACGATCACGGCCGACGGCTTCTCGGTCTCGATCAACGACTTGATCTCGACCGGCCAGTTATAGAAATCGTCGCGAACGAAGCCCGACGACCCGTTGGCGCGGGCGACAATCCTGACGGCGGGATTGTCGGCAAAGGCGGTGTCCAGGCCCTCGGCCAGCCCGCCCGCCAGAAAATCGCCGACCACCAGCACGACACGGGCATCGTTCGTCTTCTCGACGATCGGCGTTTCCGGCTCGGCCGGAGGACGCGGCTTGGATTTCTTCTTCGGCTTCGGCCTTGATTTCTGGATTTCGAACGGTGGCTCGACGCGTTCGCTGCGGCGCGGGAACAGAAGGTCACGCAACGACCAGCCGCGGCTTTCCTCCTGCGCGAATGCCGGTGCGTGGAAAGCGCCCGCGGCAGTGACGACGAGCACGGCCAGGGCGAGAAACAGGATCGGCGCCCGGCGAATGCCCTGCCTGATACGCGCAACCGAAACCAAACACCTCTCCATCCCTTGGCGCATGACCGGAAGACGTGGGAAAGTCATGCGCAAGCCGAAGCGCTACAGCATCCTTGCCGTCTTTGAGAGGATGCTGGCGCTTCCCCAGGCTTTACTGCTTGCGGAGCCATTTGAGCACTTCCAGGCTCGGATAGCCATCCTGGTTCAAGCCGACCTTGGCCTGGTAGGCCATGATGGCGGCTTTCGAGCCGTCGCCGATCTTTCCGTCGAACTTGCCGTCATAGTAGCCGTGATCTGAAAGCCGCTTCTGCAGTTCCTGCCGTTCCTCGAAGCTGAGCTTGGTGAAAGGCCGCTGCCAGTCCTGCACCAGGCCGGTGCCGCCGGCGATCTCGTCGGCCAGAAGGCCCACGGCCAAAGCGTATTTGTCGGCGTTGTTGTAGGCCTTGATGACGGAGAAATTCCTGATCATCAGGAAGGCGGGTCCACCCCGGCCGTCCGGCACTTTCAACGTCGCCTTGTCGGTCAGGTTCTTGAACGGCTTGCCGCTGGCCCTGACGACGCCGAGCGCCTGCCATTGGGCGATCGTCTTTGCGCCGCCGGGCAATTTGCCGGCCGGTATGGAGACCTCATAGCCCCAGGTCTTGCCGGCTTGCCAGCCGTTCTTCTTGAGCAGATTGGCGGAGGTCGCCAGCGCGTCGGGGATCGAACTCCAGATGTCGCGCTTGCCATTGCCGTCCATGTCGACCGCATAGCGCTGGTAGCTGGTCGGGATGAATTGGGTCTGGCCCATCGCGCCTGCCCAGGAGCCCATCAGATGGCTTTCATCGATGTCGCCGGTCTGCAGGATCTTCAAGGCCGCGATCAGTTGGGTGCGGGCATATTTCGACCGCTTCGGATCGCCATAGGCAAGCGTCGCCAGTGAGCGGACGACGTTGCGCATGATGTCGTCGCGCTTGAGCGTCTCGCCATAGTTCGATTCCATCGACCAGATGGCCAAAAGGATGTTGCGGTCGACACCGAACCGCGCCTCGATGCGATCGAGCCACGGCCTCCATTTCTTCGCCATCGCCTGGCCGTTGGCGACTGCCTGGTCGTGCACGCGGTTGTCGAAATAGTCCCAGGCGGGTGCGGTGAATTCCGGCTGGGTGCGGGCCTTTTCCAGCACGACCGGGTCGGGCTCGATGCCTCTCATGGACTGATCGTAGACCGCCCCCGAAACGCCGCCCGCCACCGCGGTTGCGCGGAAATCCGAGACCCACTGGCGGAATCCGGCATCGGCGAAAGCGGGTCCGGCGGGCATCAGCAAGGCCAGCGTGAGGCCGGCGGCCGTCGCCAGTGCCGTCAGGCGCCTCGCGGTGTTGCGAACGGACATCATTTCCTCCTTCGTCAAATCAGGAAGATCATTCAACGCCGAACCGGGTTAGCATTTGGTTTACCATAGGTCCCGCGGGGAACGAAAAGAGGTGTCGCGGCTTTTAGTTCTCACGTTCACTGCTCGCCCTTAATCCAACATTCCGGCGTGAAAATGATTTCCGTCGGGAAATGTTTGGGGGATTGCGGAGCGTGCCGCCGAGCGGATAATTGGCTGAAACGCAGGGGGTGTCAGCATGAAGCGCGTTCGCAAGGCAGTTTTCCCGGTCGCCGGCCTCGGCACGCGGTTTCTTCCGGCCACCAAGGCCATCCCGAAGGAAATGCTCACCGTCGTCGACCGGCCGGTCATCCAATATGTGGTCGATGAGGCACGTGAGGCCGGCATCGAGCATTTCATCTTCGTGACCGGACGCAACAAGGCGGTCATCGAGGACCATTTCGACGTCCAGTTCGAGCTGTATGACACGCTTGCCCAGCGCGGCAAGGACGATCAGCTCGCCCGCCTGCAGCGGCTTCAGCCGGCGCCGGGACAGACGAGCTTCACGCGCCAGCAGGTGCCGATGGGCCTTGGCCACGCCGTCTGGTGCGCCCGCGAGCTGGTCGGCGAGGAGCCGTTCGCCTTGCTTTTGCCGGACATGATCATGCAGTCGGAAAAGAGCTGCACGAGGAGTATGGTCGAACTCTATGCCGAGACCGGCAACAATATCGTCGCCGTGCAGGAATGCGATCCGGCGGAAGCGCATAAATACGGCATCGTCGGCCGCGGCGAGGACGCGCATCACGGCTTCCGCATCACCGGCATGGTGGAGAAGCCGAAACAGGGGACCGCGCCCTCCAATCTTTACATCAACGGCCGCTACATCCTGCAGCCGGAAATCTTCGGCATCCTGGAGAGCCAGGAGCGTGGAGCCGGCAACGAGATTCAGCTGACCGACGCAATGCTGAAGCTGGAGAAAGAGCAGCCCTTCTACGGCTATCACTACAAGGGGCGCACGTTCGATTGCGGCTCGCCGGAAGGTTTCGTCGAGGCCAATGTCGCCTTCGCGCTCTGGCGTAGCGACATGAACGGAAGCATGGCCGGCGTCATCCGCACGCTGCTGGACGAGGTGCGGCCGGTAGAGCGGCGCGGCGCCGCGTCTTAGCCTATGCCGATATTCAGGTGAGGCCGGTCTGCGAACGGCAGTTTCCTGCGCTTCCGGTGCTCACGTACTTTGAGTACGCTCCGCTCCGGTTCTCGGAAGCCACCGTTCTCGACTCGGCCTGACGTGAATCTCGGCATAGGCTTGGCGGTTGCTGCCCTTCAGCGCTGGACCTTCAGGCCGAGATAGACACTGTTGGTCGTATAGTCGCGGCCAGGCAGGTTGCTGGTCAGCTTCTCCGTCCTTACCCTGGTGGTGACCCCGGCATAGCGGTTCAGCCACCAGGTCAGTCCGGCCTCGGCGCTCAGGATCAAATCGTGGCCGTCGGAGCCGGTGTAATCGCGCCAGTCGAGGCCGAGCGCCGAGTTCGCCGTCAGATTGGCGCGGATCTGGCGCTCGCCGGTCAGACGGCCGGAGTAGAGGATATCGCCGCTCTCATTAGCCGTCGTGGTTGTTTCGACCCTGGTCTTGCCGGTCAGGCCTATGGTGGTGCCGCGCTCGGGCGACCATTTGAGGTCGGCATCGATGCTCGGACCCGCTACCGCCGGAAGGCGGTTGTCGTCGATCGCCTCGCGCAGCCAGCCGACGGAAAATTCGCCGGACAGCTTCTCGCCCATGTCGAGCTCGAGCCCGGCGCGCGCGCCAAGCCTGGTCGAGGATCGCTCGAAGCCGTCGGTGTCGACGCGCAGGTCATAGAGGCGCCGCCCGGCCTCGACTTCCGTGAACGGCGTCAGCGCCGGCGAAATCTCGTAACCGGTGCGCAAGGTCGCGGTATAGAGCGTGGAGTCGCGATCCTTCTGCGAAACGGTGGTGCCGTCGGAGAGTTCGGCATCGCCGTAAAAATCATGCGAGACCGCGCCGGTCAGCGCGTAGCGCATCTTGCCGACACTCTTTTCGAGACCGACGCTGCCGTCGACGGTCTGGCGCAGCGGCTGTTGGGTGACACCGGCGATCGCATCCGGCGAGGAGGCCGATTCTGGCGCGGCCTCGTAGCCCAGCTTGGCGATGGCGCGCAGCTCGTTGTCGAGGTCAACATTGAGCTGGCCCTCGATACGGCCCTGCGCGTCGTTGATCTTCTGGCCAGAGACGGTATTGCGGAACTGGCCGTAGCCGGTAATCAAAGCCGAATTCTCGCGCCAGTCGGAGGTCGCGGTGAAGCGCAGCGCCGTCTCGGACAGAACCGCCGATTTGCCGGTGCTGCTGGAATCGGCGTTGGAGGTCGCGGTGAAGCCCTGCTCGAGTGTCGGCCGGAAGAGAAAGGTGCCGACCTTGATGCCCGGCGCGGCGAAGGGATCCTCCTCCGGTTTGACTTTCAGGCCTTCGATGGAGGCGGTGCGCTCCTGACCGGGGTCTAGCTTCTGCTTGTCGACGCTATCGATGGTGACGGCACGGCGGTTGCTGCCGTCTTCATCGCCGGTGGCGGTGGCGTCGGTCCGGTTGCCTGTGCCGACGGTCGCGGCGGTGGTCGTGCTGTCCGTCGCTTCGCCGGTTTTCTTCTTGGCCTTTTTCTTGTCGGCGGTCTTGGCGCCGGCCTTGGCGTCCTGAGCACGCTGCTTTGCCGTCGACGGTCGGCGGGGTTTTGCCGGAGCCTTCGTGACGGCCAATGGATCGTCCGTTGCCTGCGGCTGATCGAAGATGCTGTCCGTCGCGCCCGCCGTCTGATCATCATCGGGAACGGCGCCGGGGCTTGACGGTTGGTAGGTCGTCGATGCCGTGTCCTGGACGGCGGCGGCGGGCGGGGTCTGGCCCTGCGATCCCTGCGCCCGCCTGGCCTTGCGCTGCTGGTCGGCGAGTATGGCCGACTCGGAGACCTCGCCGCGCAGCTCGGTTTCCTGCGAGAATGCCGGCGCGGGACGCAGCAAGGCAAGCGCGCTTGCCGTCAGCAGCAGTGCTGCAACGGCAAGGCCTTTCCGACCGATTTTCGTTTCAGGCTGGCCCCCGGACATCGTCACCACTGCTTGCGCGGCGCGGTTGCGCCATACTTACCGAACCGTAAATGCGGATGGTTAACGGAGGGTTGAGAGAGCGGCCTCTGGGCCCCCAATCGGAGGTTGAAGGCAATTCCGTTGGACAGGGGCGCGGCAAAACGCTAATCGCTTGCGCCATGCATGCGGGGTCCTCAGAAAGAAAGCAGCCGGACAGGCAGGCCGTGATCGAATCGGCGCTGAGAACGGTGGCGACGGAGCAGACCGGCGTGGCGGCCCTCGCCGCTGCGCTCGCAAACGGGTTGACCGAACCTTTTGCCGCCGCGATCGACCTGATCTCGCGGATCGAGGGCCGCGTCATCGTCACCGGCGTCGGCAAGAGCGGCCATATCGGCGCAAAGATCGCCGCGACGCTTGCCTCGACCGGCACGCCAGCCTTTTTCGTCCATCCCGCCGAGGCCAATCACGGCGATCTCGGCATGATCGCCAAGGACGACGCCATCATCGCCATGTCGTGGTCGGGCGAAAGCAAGGAATTGATGGGCATCGTCGCCTATTCGAGGCGTTTTTCCATCCCGCTGATCGCCATTACTTCCGGCGAGAGCTCGGCGCTGGCGCGTGCGGCCGATGTGGTCTTGCTGCTGCCGGTCGTGCCCGAGGCTTGTCCGCACGGGCTGGCTCCGACGACATCGACGCTTCTCCAACTCGTACTGGGCGACGCGTTGGCCATCGCTCTGCTCGAAGCGCGGGGCTTCACGCCGGATCACTTCCGAACCTTGCACCCCGGCGGGCAGCTTGGCGCCAACCTGACCCTGGTGTCGGAGATCATGCGGACCGGCGATCAGGTGCCGCTCGCCTTGCTCGGCACCAAGATGCCGGAAGCGGTGATGACGCTGTCGCAGAAGAAAGTCGGGTGCGTCTGCATTGTCGATGCGAGCGGCAAACTGGTCGGGATCGTGACCGACGGCGACGTTGCACGCAATCTGCATCGCAATCTGGCCGACGTGACCGTCGATGAGGTCATGACCCGCACGCCCAAGACGATCGATCCGCAGACGCTGGCAGGCACGGCGATCGCCATGCTCAACGAGCACAATATCGGCGCGCTGGTCGTGACCAAAGACAAAATGCCGGTGGGCGTAGTTCACTTCCACGACCTGCTGCGCATTGGCGCAGCCTAGCCACGCACTTTTCCAGGAATTGCCTTAGTCTCAGCCCGTCCGATACCTGTCTCGGTTCAAGCCGCCTCGACCGTCAGCTCCAGGTCGGTGTCGGCGGCGCCGACAACGCGCACTTGCGTGCCGGCAGGGAGGTCAGGACCGGAAACGCGCCACAGCGTGTCGCCGAGCTTGATGCGGCCGCGGCCGTCCTTGATCGGCTCGGCCAGCGTCGCCAGCTTGCCCACCATCTGCGCGCCGCGGCGGTTGAGCAGCGGCTGGTCGGCATCGTCGTGGCGGCCGGCCATCAGTTTCTTGCCGACGAAAGCCGAGATCAGCGACAGGATCAGGAACGCCAGCACCTGCACCTGCCAGGTCCAGAAAGCGGCGTCCCATATCGCCAGCGACACGGCGCCGACGATGAGCGCGGCGATGCCGATCCACAGCATGAAGACGCCCGGCGCGACGATCTCCATCACCAGGAGCACGAAGCCCAGAACCATCCAGTTCCACGGGCCGAGTTCGGAAACGATACGGTCGAACATGGGAGCAGCCTCCTATGATCTCAGGTTTCGTTCGGCCGAACCAGCGGCGGGCGTGCGGCCTGCCGCTGCGCGCCGGCCGTACCTTCACTCCTGAAAACTTCCTTGGCGATCTCGCCGATGCCGCCGAGCGTTCCGATCAGCGACGAGGCTTCAAGCGGCATCAGCACCACCTTGCTGTTCGTGGCCGAGCCGATCCTGGTCAACGCCTCGGTATATTTCTGGGCGATGAAGTAGTTGAGCGCCTGCACGTCGCCCTTGGCGATGGCTTCCGACACGACCTGCGTCGCCTTGGCCTCCGCTTCGGCCGAGCGCTCGCGCGCCTCGGCGTCGCGGAAGGCTGCTTCCCTGCGGCCCTCGGCCTCGAGGATCTGCGACTGCTTGAGGCCTTCGGCGGCCAGGATCTGGGCGCGCTTATTGCGCTCGGCCGTCATCTGGCGGCCCATAGATTCGATCAGATTGGCCGGCGGATTGATGTCCTTGATCTCGACGCGGGTGATCTTGATGCCCCACGGATGCGCCGCCTCGTCGACGACGCGCAACAGGCGCTCGTTGATGGCGTCGCGATTGGACAGCAATTCGTCGAGGTCCATCGAGCCCATGACGGTGCGGATGTTGGTCATGGTCAGGTTGAGAATGGCGTTCTGCAGCCCGGCCACCTGATAAGCGGCCTGCGCGGCATTGAGGATCTGGTAGAAGGCGATGCCGTCGACACCGACGATGGCGTTGTCGCGGGTGATGATCTCCTGCGTCGGCACGTCGAGCACCTGCTCCATCATATTCATCTTGGCGCCGACGCGCTCGAAGATGGGGTTGATGATGTTCAGGCCAGGCGTCAGCGTCTTGGTGTACCGGCCGAAGCGTTCCACCGTGTAATTATAACCTTGCGGCACCGTCTTGATGCCTTTGAAAAGAAGGATGATGACCAGGAAGACAAGAACAATGATGGCAATATCGAAACCGCTGAAGCCCATTTCGTTTCTCCCTCAAAAGGCGGCGACCTCACGGAATCACTTAAGTGTGTTTCCGCAGCGTTACAATCAGGTGATCGGGAATATTGGTTAGCGAAGGCTTTTGCGCACCGGTTTCAAGCCTGTCGGTGAAGCCGGTCACACCCAGCCGGAAAGCTCGCGCCGCGCCAGCGCTTCGATGACCGCCATGCCCTCGGCGCTGTCGTTGAGGCAGGGGATGTGCGCAAAATTCTCGCCGCCGGCGTGATGGAAGGTTTCGGCGGCCTCGCGGCCGATCTCGTCCAGCGTCTCGATGCAGTCGACGGAGAAGCCGGGATTGACGATGGCGATCGATTTCACGCCGTCCTTGGCCAGTTTCTCGACCGTGACATCGGTGTAAGGCTGCAGCCATTCCTGCGCGCCGAAACGCGACTGGAAGGTGGCGATGAGCTTCTTCTCGTCCCAGCCGAGCCTTGCCCGCAGCAGCCGCGTGGTCTCCAGGCAATGCGTCCCGTAGGGATCGCCCTTGTCGGAATAGGGCTTGGGGATGCCGTGATAGGAGGCGATCACCACCTCCGGCACGAAGTCGAGGGTCGCCAGGTGCTGCTCGATCGAACGCGCAAGCGCGTCGATATAGACCGGTTCGTCATAATAGGGCGGCACGCTGCGGATCGCCGGCGCGCGCCTGATCTTCATCAGCGCGCGAAACAGCTGGTCGTTGGCGGTCGCCGTCGTCGTCGCCGAATATTGCGGATAGAGCGGAAAGGTGAGGATGCGGTCGCAGCCCTGGTCGACCAGCTTCTGAGTGACGCTTGCCGTCGACGGATTGCCGTAGCGCATCGCCCAGTCGACCACCACATCGGGCAGGTCGGTAAGTGCGGCGGCCAGCTTCTGACCTTGAGCGCGGGTGAAAGTGCGCAGCGGCGACTCGTTCATCTCCCGGTTCCAGATACGGGCGTAGTTGGCGCCGGATTTTTTCGGCCGGGTCGTCAGCACCAGTCCATACAGGATCGGATACCAGATCGCCTTGTTGAGCTCGATGACGCGCGGGTCGGAGAGGAATTCGCGCAGGTAGCGCCACATCGGCCGGAAGTCTGTGCCGTCGGGCGTGCCGAGATTGACCAGCAGGACGCCGATCTTGCCCGGCCTGACCGGCGCGGCATGCGCCGGCGGCAGGCCGACGGCCTTTGCGGCTTTGGCATCGGTGGGGTCGGCAACGGTCATCAACAATCTCCGGTAGCGCCGCGGAACCTAGCGATGCCCTGCCGGTTTTCAATGCTGCGTCTGGCCGCACCTTATCGCGTCAGGACCTCAAAAAGGAACACCCGCCCGGTTGCCCGGACGGGTGCGATCAGTCCCGGCCCGAGCGTTACTTCGCGGCAGGCGGAATGGTCAGCGTCGCGCCGAGCGGCAGGCGCCGCGGCTTAAAGTCCTTGTTGGCTTCGGAGATGAGCTTCCACTTGGTGGCGTCGCCATAGGCTTTCTTGGCCAGGTCCCAATAGGTATCGCCGGCGGCAACGGTGTGGCTGGTCTCGGCCGGTTTCGCTTCGGCCTGCGTTGCCTGCGCCGGCTTGGCCGGCTCGGCTGCGGGAGCAGGCGTTGCCGGGGCGGTCTCGGCGGGCTTTGCCGGTTCCGCGGCCGGCGCCGCGGGCGCGCTCTCTGCCGGCTTCGCGGTCTCGGTGGGCGCGGCCGGAGCGGTTTCAGTAGAAACCGCCGGCGGCGTGCCGGCAATGTCGCTGGAACCGGAAGGCGGAGCGGGAATGGCGGGCTCGCCGCTTGCCGGCGACGTCTCGGCTGGTTTTGCTGCCCCGTTCGCAGGCGCCTGGGTGGCGGGGGCGGTCTCGGCAGGCTTCGCCGGTTCCGCAGGCTTGGCCGGCTCGGCCGCCGCCGTCGTTGCCGCAATCTCGGTGATGCGGCCGTCGAGCTTCGGCGTGTAGGGACGGTGGGCGCCGAGGTAGTCGGCCACCACTTGCTCCAGGCCGGGGCCGTAGTCATAGGCGTCGGTCGCCTTGTCGGCGAAAACCTTGTAGCCGTCGCCGCCCTGGCGGACGTAGTTGTTGGTGGCGACGAGGTACTGCTTGTCCGGGCTGATCGGCGTCCAGGCGCCGTTCTCCATCACCTCGACCGATTTGACGCGGCCGGCATTGGGCGCGACGGATCTGTCGAAGGAATATTTGATGCCGGCAACCTGCGGGAAGCGGCCGGCGCCGTCCTCGATCTGGCTGAGGCCGTTTTCAAGGCCCGCGACCAGGTCCTTGCCCGAGATCTTGAAAGTGGCCAGCGTGTTCTGGAAGGGCAGCACATTCAGCACCTCGCCCATAGTCACCGTGCCCTGGTCGATCGAGGCGCGCAGGCCGCCGCCATTCGAGATGACGATTTCGACGCCCTGGCCCTTGGTGCGCTCGAGAATGGCGTCGGAGACGAGATTGCCCATCTCGCATTCGCGCGCGCGGCAATTCTCGCGGCTGCCGTCGA
This sequence comes from Mesorhizobium sp. CA6, assembly GCF_020165035.1. Lineage (NCBI taxonomy): Bacteria > Pseudomonadati > Pseudomonadota > Alphaproteobacteria > Hyphomicrobiales > Phyllobacteriaceae > Mesorhizobium > Mesorhizobium sp. CA6. The sequence goes on from NZ_JAIUHI010000003.1 coordinate 137,769, forward strand.
TGGCCTTGGTGGTCTCGGCCACCTCCTTGTTCTTCAGCGCCTCGATCGGTGCGCCGAGCTCCTTGATGCGGGCAAGAACGGCGGGATCGGGGGTGATCGACTTGTCGAGATAGATCGGCGCGCCGCTCGCCTCCTTGACGACGCCGTTGTCGTCGAACACGACCTTGAACTCGCCGAGATATTTCGAATAGGACGCCGCCTGCACCACCGGCACCTTGTAACCGTCGGGGTTGTCGACCATCGTCGGGTACGGTCCCTCGGCCTTCGGATCGGTGTTCGACAGAAGGGTGTGGCTGTGGCCGCCGACCACCACGTCGACACCCGGGATTTTCGCTATGACTTCGCGCTCGCGCCTGTAGCCGATATGGGTGACCGCGATGATCTTGTTGATGCCTTGTGCCTTGAGCTTCTCGACCTCGGCCGTGATCGACTTGACATCGTCGGCGATGGCAATGTTCGGGCCGGGCGAGGCGAGTTCCGGCGTGTCGTTGGTGACGGCGCCGACGATGCCGATCTTCTGGCCACCGACCTCGACGACGATCGAAGGCTTGATCTTGTCCTTGGCGCCGGACTTGTCGTTGGGCACGACATTGGCGCTGACGATCGGGAATTTCGCCTTGTCGAGATAGGGAACCAGCGCGGTCTCGCCGTCGTCGAACTCGTGGTTGCCGAGCGTTACCGCGTCGGGCTTGATCTGATTGAGGAATTCCTCTTCCGCCGCACCCTTGTAGGTGATGTAGAACAGCGATCCCTGGAAGCTGTCGCCGGCATTGAGCAGCAGCAGGTTCTGGCCTTCGAGCTTCTTGCGCTCCTGAGCGATCGCCGTGATCAGCCGGCCGGCGCCGCCGATGCATTCGCCCTTGGTCTCTTCATCGGCGGAGCAGGTCGACTCGTATTTGTTGTTGCCTTCGATGCGGCTGTGCCAATCGTTGAAATGCAGGATGTTCAGCGTGTAGTCGGCAAAAGACACGCCTGCCGACAGGCCGAGCGCCGAGGCCGACAGGGCTAGGATCGCGGCAATCTTCTTCATCTTCGTCTCCCGGATAAGCTGACTTCGAATATGCTTAGCGCCCTCGCTTGACTGGAAAATAACAGTCAGCTCCGGTCATGTTCACATCGGGTTCCGGTCGATGCAAGCACAAATCAGGGAGATGTTTGCCGGCATAAAAAAGGACGGCGGCTTGCGCCGCCGGCCCTGTCGGCTGAAGATTTGCGAACGCTCAAGCCCGGCGCGTCAGCACGAAATTCTGGCCGCTGGCGCTGGTGCAATTGAGCTGGCTGGTGGAGACCATCAGGCAGTTGAAGCTGACCGGCGTCTGGCGGATCAGCGAGGTGCCGTGGATCTCGACCGAGGTCGCTCCGGTCATGGTGTAGCTGCCTTCCGACAGCTTCTGGCCGGTGTCGGTAGCGACGGTGGTGAAGCTGCCGGCCGCGAAGGTCGACAGGCCGGTGCCCTTGGCGTCGATCCAGTTGCCCTCGACGCCCTTCGGCGCCGCCATCGAAGGCTGGTCCGCGGGGCCGGTGGTGGTGCAGGCGGCCGCAGCCAGAAGGCTTGCCGCGGCGCCTGCCGAAAGCAGTTTGCGCGCAATGGTCATTTTGAAAATCCTCTCCTCAGTCCGCCGATACTCAATCGCCCGATTTCCGGGCGATTGCAAGGCGCAGAGGGAGAGCGTCTCCACCGTTTCGCGGAAACGGCGAACCGCTCTATCCCCTTGTTTTCACACAAATCCGGACGGAAAACCGTTTCACACTTTTCCTCGAATTGCTCCGGTAGGTCCGGCTGCTATCGGACCAGAATGTTGCGGAACTGCCACGGGTCGTCCTTGTCCAGGTCCTCGGGGAAGAGACCCGGCCGGTTATCCAGCGGCGTCCAGTCGGTGTAGTAGCCCCTGACCGGCCCGAGATAGGGAAGTTGCACTTCGAGGCAGCGCCGGTAGTCCATCTCGTCGGCCTCGACGATGCCGGCGGTCGGGTTCTCCAGCGCCCAGACCATGCCGGCGAGCACAGCCGAGGTGACCTGCAGGCCGGTGGCGTTCTGGTAGGGGGCGAGCTTGCGCGCCTCGGCCAGCGACAGCTGCGATCCATACCAGTAGGCATTCTTGTCGTGGCCGTAGAGCAGCACGCCGAGCTCGTCGACGCCGTCGACCAGCTCGTTCTCGTCGAGCACGTGGTGAACCGGCTGCGGCTTGCCGGCGGCGCCGAACATCTCGTCCAGCGACAGCATGGCGTCGTTGCAGGGATGGTAGGCGTAGTGGCAGGTCGGGCGATATTGGACCTTGCCCTTCTTCGAGCGCACGGTGAAGAAGTCGGCGATCGAGATCGACTCGTTGTGCGTCACCAGCAGGCCGTATTGCGGGCCGGGCGTCGGGCACCAGCTGCGCACGCGCGTGTTGGCGCCGGGCTGTTCCAGATAGATTGCCGCCTTGGAGCCGTGCTTGTGCTTCTTGCCGTTCTTCGGCATCCAGTTTTCATGCGTGCCCCAGCCGAGCTCGGCCGGCTGCAGGCCCTCCGAGATGAAGCCTTCGACCGACCAGGTGTTCCAGAACACGTTCATCGGCTTCGGCTTCTTCGTGCGCTGGGTGTCGCGCTCGGCGATATGGATGCCCTTGACGCCGGCCTTCTTCATAAGCCTGGCCCAGGCCTCGCGGTCTTCCTGCGCGGGCTCCGAAAACTCGAGACCGAGATCGGTGGCGAGGTTGACCAGCGCCTTCTTGACGAACCACGAGACCATGCCGGGATTGGCGCCGCAGGTGGAGATCGCCGTCGGGCCGCCCGGCTTGTCTTGCTTTTCCTTGATCATCGCCTCGCGCAGCGCATAGTTGCTGCGGCTGGCATTGTCGGCCTCGGCGTCGAAATAGAAGCCGAGCCACGGTTCGACGACGGTGTCGATGTAGAGCACGCCGAGCTTGCGGCACAATTTCATCAGGTCCACCGAGCCTGTGTCGACCGACAGGTTGACGCAAAAGCCCTGGCCGCCGCCATTGGTCAGAAGCGGCGTGAGCAGCTTCTTGTAATTCTTCTCGGTCACCGCGTCCTGCATGAAGGCGATGCCGCGCTCGTCGAGCAGCTTGCGGTCGGTGTCGCGCGGGTCGATGACCGTCATGCGCGACTTGTCGAACTTGAAATGGCGCTCGATCAGCGGCAGCGTTCCCCGTCCGATCGAGCCGAAGCCGATCATCACGACAGGGCCGGTGATTTCACCGTAAACGGGCCAGTTTTCGTTCGCCATTTTTTCGCACACTCCTTCAAACACGCGCAAAGCCGGGCCTTTTGCCCGACGGCCAAGCGCTACAACCACAGATCATTGTCATAAACCAGCGAAAAGCACCAACCGCCGGCCAGGCCCGGCTGGCACCTTGGTTAAGGCGTGCAGGCCATGCCGCTGAGGAATTCGACCAGCCGGTCGCGGTCCGCGGTCAGGCCCTTGTAGTCGAGTTGTTGCTGGTCGAGAACCAGGAGCTGCTCCGCGAAGGAGACGGCCAGGGCTGCCCGGTCAGGATGGCGAATGAGCAGCTTGAGCGGATCGAGATGGATGCGGATGGTGAAGAGGATGTCGCGCGACCGGGGAAGCTTGCGCAGCGTCTGGCGTTCGACGCGGATGAAGGCGTGGGCGTCGACATCGCCGTCGGCGAAGCGGCTCGGGCGGTTCGTGGCGCGGTCGATGCGTTCGACATTGGAGAGCGGATGATAGAGCGCATCGCCGGCCTGGATCGACCAGTTGAAGCGCTCGACCGCCTGGCCCTGCAGGCCGTCGAACATGCGGTTGATGAGCTCGGCCGGCCGCGTGCCGGGTCCGAATCCAGGCACCGGTTTGTGAATCTCCTGCAATGGCTTGCCGAATTTTTCCTGCAGCGACCAGGACGAAGGGAAGCAGAGCGAGCCGGCGGCGAGCCGCCAGCCGTGCTCGCCGCGGCGCATCAGGATCAGATCTTCCTGGACGAGCAGCGAAGCCTTGGCCAGCGGCGCCTCGCGCAGGGCAGGAGGCAGCCTGTCGATCGTCTCCTCGAAACCAATCGGCTCGACATCCGCTCCGCTGCGGCGGTGCGTGCCGGGGTGCGCGGCTTCGAGATGCGCGACGAGCAGGTCCAGCACTTCGCGCTGAGCCTCGCTTGTGTGGTCTTCCTCGACAAAGACCTTTTCCGGGATTTCCGCATAGAGCCGTTGCTTTTCGGCCAGATGCGGCAGCAGCAATTCATCGACCTCGATCCAGCGGTCGAAGTCGAGCGGCTTCATCCCGATGGTGAAGAGTTTCGAAGACCCGTCATAGGGCGTGTGCGTCGGCTGGCGAATGGTCATGCCTGTTTGGGTGTTATCCAGTTTATGTCTCCAGCACGGTCAGCCGAGTCGCGCCGGAATCAGCCCGCGCAGCGAGTTACCGACGAAGATCGCCTTCGCCGCCTTCAGATCGTCGAAGCTGTAGATCGCTTCCACCGCGCGGCCTTCGTCCAGAAGCGCGCCGCGCAATATTCCAGGCAAAAGGCCGCAGTCGAGGCGAGGCGTGACAAGCGGGCCGTCGCCGAAATCGGCGAAGAGATTGGTGATCGTGCCCTCGCAGAGCTCGCCGCGCTCGTTGGCCAAAAGCACTTCGTCGGCGCGGGTCGCGAGATATTCGCTGCGCGCCTGCGTGTAGACCTGGCGCAGGCTTGTCTTGTGGCGCAGCAGCGTGTTGGCTGAATCGAGACGGATGCGCGCCAGCTGCAGCCGCCAGACCTTGTCGGCGGGCAGCGGTTCATAGGCTTGAGCGGCAGCTGCCGCTTCGCCATTGCGCTGCAGGGCGAGGCGCACGCGCAAGGCAACTCCCTGTCCGCCGACGGTATTCGAAAGCACCTCACCGATCCGCGCCGGATCGCAGGTGAAGCCGAGTTCAGCGGCGGACGCATAGAGCCTCGCAAGGTGGCGCTCGAAGCGCAGAAAGCCTGTGGCCGGCTCCCAGCGCATGGTCTCGATCAGCTCGAAGCCGGCACCGTTCCCGTCGCGAAGCGAGCTTTCAACAGGCACTCCCGATACTCCTCCTCGGCGGTGGAATCGAAGACGACGCCGCCGCCGACATTGTAGACGGCCCCGCCGTCGGCAAAGAGCGAGATGGTGCGGATCGCCACCGAAAAACGCATCCTGCCGCCCGGCGCGATCCAGCCGATGGCGCCGCAATAGACGTCTCGCGGCGCATCTTCCAGCTCATGCAGGATTTCCATGGCACGGATTTTCGGCGCGCCGGTGATCGAGCCGCAAGGGAAGAGCGCGGCGAAGACCTGGCGGATGCCGATACCAGGCAAAAGCCTTGCCCGCACGCGGCTGACCATCTGGTGCACCGTCGGATAGGTCTCGATGCGGAACAGCTCCGGCACGTCCAGCGTGCCGACTTGGCTGATCAGCGAGATGTCGTTGCGCAGGAGGTCGACGATCATCCGGTTCTCGGCCTGGTTCTTCTCGTCGTTGCGCAGGAAGGCCTTCAGCCGGGCGTCTTCGGCCTTGGTCGCGCCGCGCGGCGCGGTGCCTTTCATCGGGTGGGTTTCGATCATGCTGTCGGCATCGATCTCGAAGAACAGTTCGGGCGAGCGCGACAGGACGATCGGATCGCCGAGCGAGACCAGCGCACCGTATTTCACCGGCTGGCGTTCGGTGAGCGCGTCGAAGGCCGCAAGCGGATCGCCTGACCACTGCGCACGGACCGGGAAGGTGAGGTTGCCCTGATAGCAATCGCCCTTGCGGATGTGGTTGTGAAGGCGCGCGAAACGGCCGGCATAGTCCTCGGCCGACCAGGCTGCGCGGGCATCGAAGATTGGACCATTGCTGGCTGACGCCCGTGACTGCGGGACCTCCTCCTCGTCCGGCGCATCGAATACGCCGAGGCAAACCAACGGCGCGCGGCGGCCATCGGGCAGCAGCGGCACCAGTTTCGGCTCGAGCAGGTAACCTGCTTCGTAGGAGAAATAGCCCGCCAGCCATTTGCCGGAGTCGGAGGCGGCCTGGGCCCTTTCAAGCGCAGGCCCGAACTCTTCAGCCTCGTGCGCGACGATGATCTCATCCGGCCTATCGAAGACCAGCTGACGAGCGGTCGCGTCGTTGCGGAAAATGGCTGCGGGCAGGGACATGAGCCTCGGATGCGGACAATTCAGCCGACCGCTCTATATGGGGGTTCGGCGTGGCGCAATCGAGGGAACGGCGTCGAACGGCGCAAAGGCGGCTGGGCCAAAACAAAGACGGCGCCCGTGAGGACGCCGCCTTGCTTCAACAAGCGGATTGTTCAGCTGTTGCTTGCGGTTCCGGCCGTCGGGAACTGGCGGGCGAATTCGGCCTCGTCGCCGGCGGCCAGCAATTTTGCCTGCTCGATCCACTTTTCACGCGCGATGCGGCCGTCGAAATTGAGCACCTCCTCGATGCGTTTGACGTCGGCGGCGGTCCAGGCGGCGATCTGGGCGTAGGTGGTGACGCCTTGGCCTTTGAGCAGCCTTTCATTGACCGGACCGATGCCGATGAGGCGGCGCAGATTGTCGGCCTTGCCGGGCGCTGCCGCCTTCTTTGCCGCGGGCGCTGCCGCCTTCTTCGGCGCGGCCGCCTTGGCCGCCGGCTTCGGTGCCGCTGCAGTCTTCGTTGCGGCCGGCTTCTTTGCAGCGGCGGGCTTTGCGGGCCCGGCCTTTGCCGCCGCCGATGTCGTCGGCATCAGCGCCGACGGCGCCGGCGTGGCGGCCTTGTCGGCGCCGGCCTTGGCGGAAGGCGTATCGCGTAGCCGGCTTTCGAGATCGGCGCGGGCACGGCCGCTGGCGTCGAGCTCGCCCTTCAACCGATCGCTGTCGGCGCGCAGCCTGTCGCGCTCGCTCCGCGTGCGGTCGAGATCGCCACGCACGCTGTCGAGCTCGCCGCGCAGACGGCCCCAGATGAACCAGCCGACCAGGATACCCACAACGAACGCCAGGAGCATGTAGAAAAAAGTGCTCATTTCCCTCTCCAGTCCGATCTGTTGGCCGAGGCCCGGAAAGGCGAGCTCACGCCAGGGATCGTCAAAGGTTCCGTGATCGGCGCAATCGCCGGCTTCAATCGAGCCATCGGCGTTGGCCTTGTCCGAAGCCGACGGCCGTCATCGCATTCGCCGTGGCGGCGCGACCAGCCATCTCTGGCCTGCGCGATGCGTCCGGCTGAGCTTGAGGCCGGACGCTATCATATGGCTTGTCGAAAGCCAGTTGAAAAATGCGCCGGAGAGTTATTCAAGAACAGCTATTTAGGGCAAGAATAGATTCTTGCTAATATGCGTTGCGGCTAAACTATTACGGTCGATGCCTGCGCCGTTGCTGTCGTCAATTGTCGAGCGCCTCCAATTCGTCGATCAGCGAACCGATCACGCCAAGGCCGATCTGCCAGAAAGCGGGATCGGTGGCGTCGAGGCCGAAGGGCGCCAGAAGCTCCGAATGATGCTTCGTGCCGCCGGCGCGCAGCATCTCGAAATACTTCTCCTGAAATCCGCGCTCGGCATTCTGGTAGACGGCGTAGAGCGAATTCACCAGGCAATCGCCGAAGGCATAGGCATAGACGTAGAAAGGCGAGTGGATGAAGTGCGGGATGTAGGTCCAGAAGACCTCGTAGCCCTCGCGCAGCTTGATCGCGGGCCCCAGGCTCTCGGCCTGCACCTCCAGCCAGAATTCGCCGAGCCTGTCTGAAGTCAGCTCGCCGTTCTTGCGCTCGGCATGCACCTTGCGCTCGAACTCGTAGAAGGCGATCTGGCGCACGACGGTGTTGATCATGTCCTCGACCTTTTGGGCGAGCATGGCCTTGCGCTCGCGGCGGTCAGCGGTCTGCTCGAGCAGCGAACGGAAGGTCAGCATCTCGCCGAAGACGGAGGCGGTCTCGGCCAGCGTCAGCGGCGTCGAGGCCATCAGCGCGCCCTGGCCGGCGGCCAGCACCTGGTGCACGCCATGGCCGAGCTCATGCGCCAGCGTCATCACATCGCGCGGCTTGCCCATGTAGTTCAGCAGCACATAAGGATGCGCCGACGGCACCGTCGGATGGGCGAAGGCGCCGGGCGACTTGCCCGGCCGCACCGGCGCGTCGATCCATTTGCGATCGAAAAAGCCGCGGGCGATCTCGGCCATGTCGGGCGAGAAGCGCTGATAGGCGGAAAGCACCGTGTCCCTGGCGTCGTCCCAGCGGATCACCGCCTGCGGCGTCTCCGGCAGCGGCGCGTTGCGGTCCCAATGGTTCATCACCTCCATGCCGAGCCAGCGCGCCTTCATCGCGTAATAGCGATGCGACAGCCGCGGATAGGCCTCGCGCACGGCCGCGGCCAGCGCGTCGACGACGTCGCGCTCGACGCGGTTGGCGAGGTGGCGCGAGTCGGCGATGTCCTGGAATCCGCGCCAGCGATCGGAGATTTCCTTATCCTTGGCTAAGGTATTGGTGATGAGGGTGAAGGTGCGCAGGTTCTTGCGGAAGGTCGCCGCGAGCGCCTCGGAAGCACGGCGCCGCACCTCGCCATTGGCATCCTGCAGTCGGTTCAGCGCCGGCTCGAGCGTCAGCTCCTCGCCGTCGACGTCGAAGCGCAGGTCGGTCATCGTCTCGTCGAACAGGCGGTTCCAGGCGCCGCGGCCGGTGACCGACTTTTCGTGGAACAACTGCTCGACGCGATCCTCGAGCTGATAGGGCTTGTCCTTCCTGAGGTCGAGCACCCAAGGCCGGTAGTGGCCGAAGTCCCTGTCGGTGGCCAAGGCGTTCTCGATCGCCGCATCGTCGATCAGGTTCAGCTCGAGCGCGAAGAACAGGAGATGGGCGCTGGCGTCCGTCATCTTTTCCTGGACGTCGCCATAGAGCTTGGCGCGCTGCGGATCGGCGGTGTTGCCGGCATAGACGAGCCCGGCATAGGAGACGATGCGGCCGATCAGTTCCTCGAGCGCCTCATAGGTTTTCAGCGCCTCGCCAAGCCGGCCGGCGCCGCCGCGCCCGGCCTCGGTGGCCAAAGTGCCCTTCCAGCGGGCTTCGAAGGCAATGGCGTCGCTGGCCGCCTTGGCGATGTCGCGCTTCAACTCGGGCGCTTCCATGCCCGAATAGAGATCGGCGAGATTCCACTCCGGCAGGTCGCCAAGCTCCGCCGCGCCCTGGCCGGACGCTGGGGCCGCAAGCCGCCGGCCAAACATCATGCGCATCGACAATACCTTCTTTGAACCAAGGCCAGAATCAAAGGGAAAGGAGAAGCCGGTCAAATCCTAAGGAATTCGTTCACCGGGTTTTTTGAAACCTTATTTAGAACCCTGTGCCAAGATGATCCATGGGATTTTCTCGGGCGGACAACTCAAACAGTCATGACAGGTTCCATACTCATAGTCGATGACGATCCGGTGCAGCGCAGGCTGGTCGAGGCCGCGTTGACCAAGTTCGGCCACACCGCGATCGTCACGGATAGCGGCGCCGCCGGCCTCGACGTGCTCGACGGGCCGAACGCGCGCGAGGTCTCCGTCGTCATTCTCGATCTCGTCATGCCCGGTCTCGACGGCATCGGCGTGCTGAAGGCGATGCGCGAGCGCGCCATCAACATTCCCGTCATCGTGCAGACCGCCCAGGGCGGCATCGAAACCGTCGTCTCGGCGATGCGGCACGGCGCCTTCGACTTCGTCGTCAAGCCGGCGTCGCCTGACAGGCTGCAGACCGCGATCTCCAACGCGCTCAAGGTGGAAGCCGTCGAGGACGAGATGAAGCGCGCTTCGCGGCGGCGCGGCGGCGGCCACCTCACCTTCAAGGACATGATCACGCGCAGCCCGGCAATGGACCGCGTGATACGCCTCGGGCAGAAGGCGGCGGCCTCCAACATCCCGATCCTGATCGAGGGCGAATCCGGCGTCGGCAAGGAGCTGGTGGCGCGGGCCATCCAGGGCAGCGGCGATCGTCGCTCGAAGCCCTTCGTCACCGTCAATTGCGGCGCTATCCCCGACAATCTGGTCGAATCGATCCTGTTCGGCCATGAGAAGGGCTCCTTCACCGGCGCAACGGACAAGCACATCGGCAAATTCGTCGAGGCGAATTCCGGCACGCTGTTCCTCGACGAGATCGGCGACCTGCCGCTCGACGTCCAGGTCAAGCTTTTGCGTGCCGTGCAGGAAGGCGAGGTCGATCCTGTCGGCGGCCGCTCGACCGTCAAGGTCGATATAAGGCTGATCTCGGCCACGCACCGCAACCTTCTGCAGCAGGTCAAGGACGGCAAGTTCCGCGAGGACCTGTTCTACCGGCTGAACGTCTACCCGATCTTCGTGCCGCCGCTGCGCGACCGCCGCGACGACATTCCCTACCTGGTCCGGCATTTCATGGAAAAGGTCGCTCCGACCGATCCGCGCCGCCGCCTTGCCGGCATATCGGCCACGGCGCTTGCGATGCTCCAGGCCTATGACTGGCCGGGCAACATCCGCCAGCTGGAGAATGCGGTCTTCCGGGCGTCGGTGCTTGCCGAGGGCGACGTGCTGACCGAGGAGGAATTCCCGCAGATCCGGGCGCAGGTGGAAGGAACCGTGAATCTCGGAGCGGAACCGAGGTCCGCCATCACCGATACGGTTGCGGACACGACTCGCCAAGGGGATGAGACTGTCGCAGATGCAATGGGAGCCGGCTTGTCCGACGGCGAAGCGTCAGCCAGGCCGCAGCCGCGTTTCGGAACGCTCCGTGCGCTCGATGAGCGCGGCAATGTGCGGGCGCTAGCCGACGTCGAGCTCGAGATGATCAAGCTTGCGATCGACCATTACAACGGCCAGATGAGCGAAGTCGCCCGGCGATTGGGCATCGGCCGCTCGACACTCTACCGCAAGTTGAAAGAATATGGCATTGATCCCGAAGCTGGTCGCGTCGACCGGCTTGCCTCATGAGGGGCAAGCCTCGAACCAGCTTGCCTCATGAGGGGCAAGCCTCGAACCAGCTTGCCTGCCTAAAATCCGAATCAAATTGTCGCTTTTGACCTGAAAACGCTTGGTTTTCAGCGGTTGGCGTTGCCAAGGATCACGCATTAAGGCTAACGGTAACAGATCGTGTTCTCGGCGAGACCGGATTCTTGATATAAACCAGCGGTTTACCACGAAATGCCGTGCATCATTTTTGACGGGATATCGCCACGGTGTTACCGCATTTCGGCTTCAATAAACGATGATTAACCATTAGGATCGATATTCGGATGTGAAAACGACGCATCCGTTTGGTCAAATCCGGGGACAAACGGCAGCCTGCAAGGCCATTTGATTTGAACAAAGTCGAACGACACAACAACGGCGGCATTTTAACATGAGCGTCTGGCCGAGGTGGCTGACGTTCGTGATTTTGGCCGTCGGTTTTCTGTCCGCGGCGACGTCGGGCGCCCGGGCCGAGGTTCGTACGCTCAAGCTCTATCACCTGCACACCCACGAGAAGGCCGAGATCGTCTACAAGCGCAATGGTCGCTACGATCCCGAAGGCCTGCGCAAGATCAACATCATCCTGCGCGACTGGCGCCGCAACGAGCCGACCAAGATGGACCCGCGGCTGCTCGACCTCGTCTGGGAAGCCTATCGCGAAAGCGGCGCGACCGACTATATCCAGGTCGTCTGCGGCTATCGCTCGCCGTCGACCAACGCGCTGTTGCGCTCGCGCAGCCGCGGCGTCGCCGAGAAGAGCCAGCACATGCTGGGCAAGGCGATGGATTTCTACATCCCCGGCGTGCCGTTGAAGAAACTGCGCAACATCGGCCTCAAGATGCAGGGCGGCGGCGTCGGCTATTACCCGACTTCCGGGTCGCCCTTCGTGCATATGGATGTCGGCAACGTGCGCCATTGGCCGGGCATCAGCCGCCAGGAACTGGTCAGTCTGTTCCCCAACGGCAAGACGCTGCATGTGCCGAGCGACGGACGCCCGCTGCCCGGCTATGAGCAAGCAGTGGCAGCTTACCAGGCCCGCAAGGGGGCCGGCACCCCGAACATCGAACTGGCCAGCGCCGGCGGCTCGACCAAGCGCTCCGGCGGCCTGCTCGCGGCCCTTTTCGGCGGCGGTGCCGACGAGGCCGACGACGCCGCCGATGAAAGTGCCCCAGCGCCCCAGCGGAAAGCCGTGAAGCAGGTTCAGGTCGCTACTGCTGCCACGGCACGCGACAGCAATCTTCCGGGCATCGCGATTGTTTCGCCGAAGGATGCCAAGCGCGCCAGCATCCCGCAGATCGCGGATGACGGCGCCGACGAGCAACAGCAGGATACGCCGGAGACGATCATCGCCGCCCTGCCGCCCAAGGAAATCCCGCTGCCCGATTTCGCGCCGCGTCCGAAGGTTGATGTCGGCCAGCAGACGCCGCAGAACGTGCCGTTCGCCATGGCGGATGCCTCGGCGACGACGGAGCAGGCGGTTTCGACTGCGCAGGCGCCGGTGCCGGACAAGGTTCCGTTCGCCACGGCCAGCGCCGCCGAGGCCGCGAGCACCGATCCGGCCCAGGTAGCGGTCAACAACATCCCGCTGCCGACCTGGCGTCCCGACCGCTCGGCGACGCCGGCCGATCTGGCGCCGAAGGACAAGAGCGTGCTTCTGGCGCTGGCCGAAACGGCTTCGCAGGACAAGAGCGCGACCGACGCGTTCTCCGTGCTGCCGACCGCACGGCCGCAGCCCGGCAAGCAGGACGAGGTCAAAGCCGTTCTCGAACAGGCCAATGCCACCGTCGAGGCCGATGGCGTCGGCGGCGCCGAATATCAGCTTGCGTCGCTGACCGAGCCGGAGCCGCGCTCCGCATTCAACGATCCGTCGGGCGTCGATGCGGCCTCGCCGCGCCAGGCCATTGCCGCGCTCCCGGCCGGGAGCGATCCGGCGCAGGCGATTGGCGCCGGCGTGAAGACGACGGCCAAGGAAGCCAGGGCGTCAGCCCACGATCTGAAGCCCGGGCCCAAGGCCATGGTGGTGGCGACGCCGCCGCAAGCCGCGCGCTGGGCGTTGGGCAGCGGCGTCAACATTGCCACGGTATCCGACCCGACGACAGCGCCGCGCTATGCTTATAACATCGTGCATACGCCGCCGAGCGAAGTGTATACGGCCGGCTTCCAGGCGGATGGCGGGGTGCCGGACGCAAGCCGGTTCACGGGCAACGCGGTGAAATTCCTCTCGGTCGCGCGCTTCCAAACGAAATAGGCGAGCCAGCGTGGCCGCTGAAAAGCCGCGTTGGCCCGCCAGCGCGGCCTTGCTTTATGGGGCGGACCGATTACTTCTTGAGCTTGCTCGCCTCACGCGCCAGCGCTTCGATCTCGTCCCACTTGCCGGCCTTGATGAGATCGTCGGGCGCGACCCAGGAGCCGCCGACACAGATGACGTTGGGGAGGCTCAGATAGTCGGCGGCGTTCTTGGCCGTGATGCCGCCGGTCGGGCAGAATTTCACGTCGGCGAGCGGCGAGGCGAAAGCCTTCAGCGAAGCGATGCCGCCGGACTGCTCGGCCGGGAAGAATTTGAGGAAGCGCAGGCCGGCTTCGCGCGCGGCCATGATCTCGCCGGGCGTGATGGCGCCGGGCAGCAGCGGCACGGGGCTGTCCTTGGCCGCGTCGAGAAGCTGACTGGTGATGCCGGGGCTGACGATGAATTTCGAACCGGCGCGGGCTGCTTCTTCGAACTGCTTGGCATCGAGAATGGTGCCGGCGCCGACGACCGCGTCCTCGACCTCGGCCGCGACGCGGCGGATCGCTTCCAGCGCATCGGCGGTGCGCAAGGTGATCTCGATGGCCCGCAAACCGCCACGCGAAAGCGCGCGGGCGAGCGGCACGGCATCTGCCACGTTGGCGATCTTGAGCACCGGGATGACCGGCTGACCATTGAGGAGCGACAGGAGCTTTTCGGTTTTGCTGGTCATGTGCTGGTCTCCATCTCGATCGTTTTAAACCGATTAGCAGAAGGGATATGCCAAGTCCACGAAGCCCGGCGTGTCGTGATGCCGCGTGGCCAGCTGAATATCGGTCGCCTTGAAACGGCTTTCACCACGGTCTAGTGGCATGACCATGACAACTGCTATGGAGATTCAGCCAGTCCGGGTCGCCGCGCTCTACAAATTCGCGCGGCTCGACGGATACGAGGCCCTTCGCGCGCCGCTTGCCGCCTTCTGCTGCGGCCGCGGCATCAAGGGCACGCTGCTTCTGGCGCGTGAAGGCATCAACGGCACCGTCGCCGGCAGCGAGGAAGCGATTGCCGCGCTTGTGGACCATCTGCAGGCCATCGAAGGCCTTGCCGGTCTCGAAGTCAAATACAGCGCCGCCGCCGAAATGCCGTTCCACCGCATGAAGGTGCGGCTGAAGCGCGAGATCGTCACCATGGGCGTCGAGGATATCGATCCGGCGGCGAGCGCCGGAACCTATGTCGCGCCGGCCGACTGGAACGCGCTGATCTCGGACACCGACACGCTCGTCATCGACACCCGCAACGCCTACGAGGTCTCGCTCGGCACTTTCCAGGGTGCGGTCGATCCCAAGACCACCAGCTTCCGCGAGTTCCCCGCCTGGGTCGAGCAGCATCGTGGAGAGCTCGAAGGTCGCAAGGTGGCGATGTTCTGCACCGGCGGCATTCGCTGCGAGAAGGCGACGGCCTATGTGAAGTCGCTCGGCCTCAAAAACGTTTTCCATCTCAAGGGCGGCATCCTGAAATATCTGGAGGACGTGCCGGCCGAAGAGAGCCTCTGGCAAGGCGAATGTTTCGTGTTCGACGAGCGGGTCTCCGTCTCGCATGGTCTGGTCGAGGGGGAGGCGGAGCTCTGCCGGGCTTGCCGGCATCCGCTGACGGTCGAGGACCGGCTGTCGCCGAAATACGCAATCGGCGTCTCATGCCCGCATTGCTTTGAAGTGCGGTCCGACGAGGATCGCGAGCGCTATGCCGAACGCCACCGCCAGGTCGAGCTGGCGCAAGCGCGCGGCGGCAAGCGCCATATCGGCAATTAGAGCGGCCAGTTCTGCGAGCGAAAAGCTGGCCCCGTCATTGTAATGTCGATGCACGGGGCCTACCTCTTGCCGGTCCGAAACCCTGCCCGGGCGCGTTCGCCGGGCCCATTCTGGAGGCATTGATGCTCGATCCCAAGAAGCTGCTCGACGACCTTCTCGGCTCGCAAATCCCCGGGACCGGCTCGACTGTCCGCGACAAGGCGGGGCAGGCGGTGCAGATGGCAAAGGACAATCCGCTCGCCGCCGGCGCGCTGGCAGCCGTGCTGCTCGGCACCGGCACTGGCCGGCAGGTGACGGGCGCGGCCGTCAAGCTCGGCGGCCTGGCTGCGATCGGAGGCCTCGCCTACAAGGCTTATCAGAATTACAAGGCCGGCAAGGAGCCGGCGCAGGCACCGGCCGGCAGCGAGCCAGAGCTGCTGCCGCCGCCGGCCGACACCGCCTTCCACCCCTCGCAGGCGCCGCAGGGCGAGGCCGAGTTCACGCTGACGCTGGTCAGGGCAATGATCTCGGCGGCGAAGGCAGACGGCCATGTCGACGATGACGAGCGCAAGAAGATCGCCGACAAGCTCAAGCTCGCGGGCATCGGGGCCGAAGCGGAAAAGTTCCTGCTTGCCGAGCTCGAAAGCCCGCTCGATCTCGACGCGCTGATCGCCGGCGCCAAGACCGATGCGCAGAAGCTCGAGCTTTATACCGCCTCGCGGCTCACCATCGATCCCGACACGCGCACCGAGCGCGGTTATCTCGACCTGCTCGCCGGCCGCCTCGGACTGCCGGACGCCCTGGTCGATCATGTCGAGGCGACGGTTTCGGCGGCCAAGGTGCCGGCGGGAACGGCGCCCAATTCGCCGTGGTGATTCGGCGTGGTAAACGTCCTTCGGGGAGGCCTTGCCGGTCGTTAATCTTCCGTTAACCCAGCAAGCGCATCATTCTAATCAGTCGGACCGGCTTTTCTTCCTCCCAAGCACGGTTCAGATCGGGGCGGTCGCCAATGGCCGCCCTTTTTGTTGGCCTTTTCTTTATTGCCAACAGCGGCTTGCCATGACCCCAGGCATTTGCGATGCCACGTCTTTCCATCCATGACCGGAGGACGGCGATGACAGCCATAGCAGAGAAGACCGCCATCGTTACCGGCGCCGGCACCGGCATCGGCAAGAGCGTCGCGACGGCGCTGCTCAAGGCAGGCTGGAACACGGTGTTCTGCGGCCGCCGCAAGACGCTGCTGGATGAGGCGATCGCAGAGGCAGGGAAGACGCAGGCCAAGGCATTGGCCATCGCCTGCGACATCAGCAAGGCCGAGGAAGTCGACGACATGTTCGAGACCGTGCTCGAAGGCTTCGGCCGCGTCGACCTGCTCTTCAACAATGCCGGCATGGGCTACAAGTCGACGCTGATCGACGAGATTCCGGTCGAGGTCTGGAACGACGTCGTCGGCGTCAATCTCACCGGATCGTTCCTGTGCGCTCGCGCAGCCTTCGGTGCGATGCGGCGGCAGAAGCCGATGGGCGGCCGGATCATCAACAACGGCTCTGTGTCGGCCTATGCACCGCGCCCAGGCTCAGCGCCCTATACGGCGACCAAGCACGCGATCACCGGGCTCACCAAGACGCTGGCGCTCGACGGTCGGCCCTTCGACATCGCCTGCGGCCAGATCGACATCGGCAATGCGCTGACCGAGATGGCGCAGCCGATGACGGTGGGTGTGCCGCAGGCCAACGGCTCGATCGCCGCCGAGGCGGTGATGGATGTGCAGCGCGTCGCCGACGCGGTGCTGCATATGGCCAGCCTGCCGCTCGACGCCAATGTGCTGTTCATGACGGTGATGGCGACGAAGATGCCATTCGTTGGGCGTGGATGAGCGCCTGATCGATCACTTGTTCAGGAACGCCTCGATCCGCTCCAGCGCGCGCAGGATGTTCTCCTCCGAATTGGCGTAGGAAAGCCGGATATAGCCTTCGCCGAGCACGCCGAAATCGGGGCCGCCGATGAGCGCCACGCCGGCGTCTTCCAACAGCGCCGAGGCAAGCTTCTTGGCCTTCCAGCCGGTCTTCGAGACATTGGGGAAGGCATAGAAGGCACCTTTAGGCGTGATGCAGGAAATGCCCGGGAGCGCGTTCAGCCCTTCGACCACGATCTTCCTGCGGTTGTCGAAGGCGCGCATCATCTTCTCGACGTCGTCTTGCGGGCCGTCGATCGCGGCGATGCCGGCGAACTGGCTCGGCGCGTTGACGCAGGACCAGCAGTTCACCGCCAGCTTGCGAACCTTGTCGTAGAGATGCGCGCCCTTGTCGCCGTTCGGCCAGATCGACCAGCCCATGCGCCAGCCGGTCATCGCCCAGGTCTTCGACCAGCCGTTGAGCACGATCAGCCGGTCGCGGATCTCGGGGAAATTGAGTAGCGAGCAGTGGGTCTCGCCGTCATAGGTCATGACGTCGTAGATCTCGTCGGACATGATGGCGACCTCAGGGTGCTTCTCCAGGCCCTTGACCAGCTTCTCGATCTCGGCCCGCGGGGTAACGCCGCCGGTCGGATTGGCGGGCGAGTTGAGGATCAGCAGCCTGGTCCTGGGCGTGATCAGCGCCAGCGTCTCCCCGGCCGAGAAGGCAAAGCCGTTCTCCTCGCGGATCGGAACCGGCACCGGAGTGGCGCCGGTGAACTCGATCATCGAGCGGTAGATCGGAAAGCCGGGATCGGGGTAGAGGATCTCGGTGCCGGCCTCGCCGAACATCAGGATCGCGGCGAACATGGTCGGCTTGCCGCCGGGCAGGATCATCACGTTCTCGGGCGACACCTCGACGCCGGTGGTGGTCAGCGTGCGGCGCACGACGGCCTCGCGGGTGGCCAAGAGGCCGTTTGCCGGCGTGTAGCCATGGTGGCCGTCGCGCAGCGCCTTGATCGCCGCCTCGACGATGTGCTGCGGCGTCTTGAAGTCGGGCTGGCCGATGCCGAGGTTGACGATGTCGCGACCCTGATGGGCAAGCGCGGTGGCCCTCGCCAGCACCGCGAAGGCATTTTCCTCGCCGAGACGGTCGAAGGCCGCGATCGTGTGGAGCATTTTTCCCGATCCTGTGGTTCTTTCTGTGAGCGAGCGTTTTTGTGACCGTCCGCAGGCAAAAGTCAAACGGATTGGAATGGCCGTGTCGGAAGATCTGAAGAATTGGCAGCCGCGCCCGCGGCCGGAGCGCAAAGCGATAGAGGGACGCACCGTCAGGCTCGAGCCGCTGAGCGCGGCAAAGCATGGCGACGGCCTCTACGAGGCCTCCTCGGTTTCGGATGCCGGCGGACGTTTCGCCTGGCTGCCGGACTATCCGCCAGAGACCCGCGCGGCCTTCCAGCCTTGGCTGGACAAGGCCGAAGCGAGCGAGGACCCGCTGTTCTTCACCGTCATCGACAAGGCGAGCCGCAAGGTCGCTGGGCGTCAGACGCTGATGCGCATCGACGCCAACAACGGCGTCGGCGAAATCGGCAACATCTATTGGGGCCCGCTGATCTCGCGCAAGCCGGCCGCGACCGAGGCGCAGTTCCTGTTTGCGAAATATCTCTTCGACGATCTCGGCTACCGCCGTTACGAGTGGAAGTGCAACAACCGCAACGAGCCCTCGAAGCGCGCCGCCGAGCGCTTCGGCTTCACGTTCGAAGGCATCTTCCGGCAACACCTTGTGGTCAAGGGTGAAAACCGCGACACGGCGTGGTATTCGATCATCGACAAGGAATGGCCGGCCTTGCGCAAAGCCTATGAGGGCTGGCTCGATCCGGCGAATTTCGATGGCGAAGGCGGCCAGAGGCGGCGGCTTGAGGATTTCCGCGCTGATTTCGGCGCGTGACAGGAGTTCAGCGATGGCGCATGACCACGCTTCGCACGATCACGGCCCGGCCGGTGCCGGCCATGTGCATGGCTCGACCGACAAGAAACGGGTGCTGATCGCGACCTGCCTGACCGCGGGCTTCATGGTCGCCGAGGCACTGGGCGGCTGGCTGACCGGATCGCTGGCGCTGGTCGCCGATGCCGGGCACATGCTGGCGGACGCCATCGCGCTCGGTCTTGCCTGGTATGCCTTCCACCTGACGGGCCGTCCGGCCACCGGCCGTCTCACCTATGGCTTCGCCCGGGTGAAGACGCTCGTCGCCTACACCAACGGCATCGCCATCTTCGTCATCGCGCTCTGGATCGTCTACGAGGCCTGGGGGCGGCTGATGAACCCGGCGCCGGTGCTCGGCGGGCCGATGCTGGTGGTGGCGGTGGCAGGCCTTCTGGTCAACATCGCCTCCTTCTTCGTGCTGCATGGCGGCGATCGGGAAAGCCTCAACATGCGCGGCGCCATCCTGCATGTGCTGGGCGACCTGCTTGGCTCAGCCGCGGCAATCGCGGCAGCCCTCATCATCCTGGCAACCGGCTGGACGCCCATCGATCCGATCCTGTCGGTGCTGGTGTCGCTGCTCATTCTGTCGACGGCATGGTCGCTGATGCGCCAGGCGGCCCACGTCCTGCTCGAAGGCGTGCCGGCCAGCCTCGATCGCGACCTGATCGCCAAGGACATCGAAGGCGCTGTCAAGGGCGTGCGCGAGGTGCACCATATGCATGTCTGGTCTCTCGACGGGACCTCCAACATGGCGACGCTGCATGCTTGCCTGAATGACGGCGTCGATGCGCATGTGGCGGTGAGCGCCATCAAGAAACGGCTTGCGGCCGAGCATGGCATCGAGCATGCCACTGTCGAACCCGAATTCGGCCAATGCGCGGACAGCCATGACGAGCACGACCACCATCATGATCACGACCATGCGCATGATGCGCCGCGCGATCGCCGGCACTATCACTGATCGCGGCGTGATGATGAACCCGAACAGCCTCGAACTGAAGAACGCCAGCTGATGGATCGTGACACAAAGAACGCGGCGACCGCTGCGGCCGTGATACTGCTCGTGTTCGGTCTCGCGGCCTATTTCCTGCCGGCCATCATGCTGGCCGCCGGCAAGGTGTCGACGGTGCTGGCGGCCGTCATCGCCGCGATCTTCATGGTCGGTCTGTTCGTCGTCCTGTGGCTGCGCGGACGCAGCCAGCGCAAGAAAGGTCTCTGAAGATGAGAATACTGATCACGGGCGCGGCCGGCATGGTCGGCCGCAAGCTTATCGCGCGGCTCGCCAAGGACGGCGCCTTGCGCGGGCGAAAGATCACGGCGCTCGACCTGCATGACATCGTGGCGCCGCAGGCGCCGGCGCTCGCCGGCGTCGATGTCTCGATCCATACCGGCGATCTTTCCGCGCCCGGCGCCATGTCCGCTCTCGTGGCTCCGCGCCCGGATGTGATCTTCCATCTGGCGGGCATCGTCTCGGGCGAGGCAGAGGCTAATTTCGACCTCGGCTATCGCGTCAATCTCGACGGCACGCGCACCCTGTTTGACGCCGTGCGGCTGGCGGCGTTCGCGCCGCGCCTCGTCTTCACCTCGTCGATCGCCGTGTTCGGCGCGCCGTTTCCGGACGTCATCCCGGACGAATTCCATCCGACGCCGCTCACCTCCTACGGCACGCAGAAGCAGATGGGCGAAGCGCTGCTCGCCGATTATACGCGGCGCGGTTTCTTCGACGGCATCGGCATCCGGCTGCCGACGATCTGCGTCCGCCCTGGCAAGCCGAACAAGGCGGCGTCGAGCTTCTTCTCAGGCATCATCCGCGAGCCGCTCGCCGGCCAGGAGGCGATCCTGCCGGTGCCGCGATCGGTGCTGCATACTCATGCCAGCCCGCGTTCGGCGGTGAATTTCCTCGTCCACGCGGCCGAGATCGACGGCGACAAGGTTGGTCCGCGCCGCAATCTCACAATGCCGGGCGTCGCCGTCACGGTCGGCGAGCAGATCGAGGCGCTGGAACGCATCGCCGGCGCCGAGGTCGCGAAACGGATCCGCGAGCAGCCCGACGAGACCGTCTGGGCGATCGTCAAAGGCTGGCCGACGCGGTTCGAGGCCAGGCGGGCGAGGGAATTGGGATTTGCCGCCGAAAGCAGTTTCGACGAAATCATCCGCGCGCATATCGAGGATGAGCTCGGCGGGAAGATCGCCTGACGTCTGTCGATACCAGGTGATGCAGGGCTGACGCGAAGCTCAATACAGCTTTGGGCACTGCTTGGTCAGGCGCCGCCCGACAAGCCGGCCGACAACAGCAGCAGGCCGACCAGGAAGATGAAGGCCGCGCCGCCGATCTCGACGATGGAATGGATGCGGTTGCCGAGGCGTCCGTCGCCGGCGAAATAGACCGCCCAGTTCTTTGCCAGCACTGCGATCGTCGCCAGCGCCGAGACGGTGATCGCGGTGCCGATCGACATCGCCAGCACGGACAGCAGTCCGCCGACCCACAGGCCGTTGAGCAGCGCGAAGCTCAGCACGATCAGCGCGCCGGAGCAGGGGCGGATGCCGACGGCGGCCACCGCCGACCAGGCCGTGCGCCAGTCGAAGCGGTCGCCCGAAAGCATCGCCGGGTCCGGCGCATGCGAATGACCGCAGGCGTCGCAGACTTCGCCTGGGCCATGGTCGTGGTGGTCGTGATCAATGTGATCGTGACCGCGGGAATGATCATGATCGTCATGCACGTGCAGTGCATGCGCATGAGCGTGCGAATGCCCTGCGTGCCCGCCATGCGAATGGCCGGCATGAGCGGCCGACAGGCTGTAGGCAGGCGTCCTGCCGAACAGGCGCAAGATCGACGGACCGAGCTTGCGCCACAAAAGCCAGGCGCCGAACAGCGTCACCAGCACGTAGCTCGAGATTTCGAGGAACCAGGCCGCGTCGGTCATCGAGATCGCGGTGCCGCGCAGCACGAAATAGGCAAGCATCATGACGACCACCGCCGTCAGGCCCTGCAGCAGCGCCGAGACGAAGGAGAGCATGATGCCGCGTCTCAACGCCACTTCGTTGGCGACCATGTAGGACGAGATCACCGCCTTGCCGTGGCCGGGGCCGGCGGCGTGGAAGATGCCATAGGCGAAGGACAAGCCGATCAGCAGCCTAAGCTTGCTGCCGTCTTGGCGCATCGCCTTCATGGCGGTCGCCAGCGAATGGTAGAACTCCTGCTGACGCAGATTGATCCACATCAGGATATGGGCGAACGGACCCGTTGCGGTCGGCGCCATGCCGTCATTGGTGCCGATGCCGAGCGAACTTTGCGCGTGCGCCGCGACAGGCAGATGGGTCACAATCAAGGCGGCGGCCAAGAGCCCGAGGGCCAAGCGGATATTCGTGGGATGCGCCACTAATATCCGTTTGGATTCCCTTGTTTGTCGCAGGTTCCGATCGCAAAACCGTGAGACACTTTTGCGGAACCTGCTTGCGCGCAGCGACGGTTTCATCACCAAATCATCCTTCCGGCGGGCAGTTCAACTCGAGCTTGGTGGCGAAGATCTTGCTCATGTTGGTGCCTGTCGGATCGTTGAAGAACGCCTCCGTCAGGGTCTTCTGGTTTTCCTTGATCGCCTCGTCAGGATCGGGCCGGATGACCTTTTTGGTGCAGGTCGATGGCAGGCCTTCGACGGCAAGGTTGGCGTCGTCGGTGAAGTCGATCGCCGTATAGAAGGTCGGATCGTAGACGCCGATGTCGACTTTGCCGGCGAGCTTGATCGGCGTCTTCGGCTGCGACTCGAACAGGATGATCAGCTGGTCGTTGTCGAAGTTCGCCATCAGATGCGGCGGCGGCACCATAGGCACGTCCTTGCCGTCCTGGGTGACGAGCTGGAAGTAATTGAACTCGGCAAGCGAGGAATGGACGGTGTCGGCCACTTCCTTGAGCTCTTTGTCATCAAGTTTCAGATCGGAGTTCTTGTCGAACTCCATCATCACCGTACTCGAAAACAGGTCGTCGAAGCGCCAAAGGTGGCGCAGCGCCGTCACACTTTGGTGATCCTGGCTGAGGATGACGTCGAGGCGAGCCTCGGCGAAAACATGCGGGTGCACTTCGGCCTGCTCGACCGAGGCGAACGTGGCCACTATGGCCGAAGCCAGCATGGTTGCTTGCCGTTTCAGATGCATTCCGGGCCGCGATTCCATCGACTTCGGGAGTGAGACCCGACAGTTAACATAAAGGGGGCGAAATTGGGACGCGGGTTATCACGCTGTGTCGCGCGTCTTGAACCACTGTACCAGGAAATCGACGAGGACCCTTACCTTGGCCGGCAGATAGCGGCGGTGCGGGTAGACGGCGAAGATGCCGGTGCCCGTCGGGAGACGATCGTCGAGCGCGGTGACCAGCTTGCCGGACGCAACGTCGGGGGCGGCGATGAAATCCGGCAGCATGGCGAAGCCCAGGCCGGAGAGGGCGGCGGCTCTCGCCACGATCGGGCTGTTGACCTCGATCGGACCCGAAACGGCGACGCTGATGGAGTCCTCGCCCTCGCCCTTGAAGCGCCAGTTGGACAGCGAGCGGCCGTTGGTGTCGACGATGCACGGCATATTGGCGAGATCCTGCGGCCGTGTCGGCTTGCCGTGCCTGGCGATCAGCTCCGGCGACGCGCAAAGCCTGACCGAGAACGGCGCCAGCCGCCTGGCGATCAGCGAGGAGTTCTCCAGCCGCGAGATGCGCACGGCAAGATCGAACCCTTCCTCGACAAGATCGACGAAGCGGTCGTCGAGATGGACGTCGAGCACGATGTCGGGATGCTGCCTGGCAAAGTCGACCAGCGACTGGCCGATCGGCGCATCGGCGAAGGTGCGGGCGGCCGACAGCTTGATCCTGCCGCGAACGTCGCCGGATGACTGGCGCACCGCCTCGGCGAGGCTGTCGACCTCGCGCACGATCTCGGAGGCGCGCTGATAATAGGTGTGGCCGGCTTCGGTCAGCGAGAACTGGCGCGTTGTGCGGTTTAAGAGCAGCGCGCCGAGCTCGTCCTCCAGCTCGCGCACATATTTCGACAACAGCGCCTTGGAGCGCCCGATCTTGCGCGCCGCGGCCGAAAAGCCTTCCGCCTCGACCACGTCGATGAAGGCGCGCATGCGCGTCAATGTATCCATGGTCAGACCTTTCGAGCCGCGTCGAGAATCCTGCGGCCGAGCCGTATCAGGGCAACGTCGCTGCCGGAAGGGCCGAGCAGCGAAAGGCCGAAGGGTGCGCCGTCCACGGAGCCGATCGGCAAGGTGATCTGCGGAAAGCCCGAGAGACCGGAGAGACACAAGAGATGCAGCGCCCTTTCGCGAAAGGCCTGGAACTGTTCGGGCGTGCTTGAAGCGAGCGGCGCCGCGCCGGGAACGGTGGGCAGCACCAGAAAGCCGTTGTTGCCGAGCAGCGCCGCGAATTCGGCCCGGAACGCCAGGCGGCGCGCGGCTTCGGTGGCGGCAGTCTTGGCGTCGATGGCGCGGCCGAAGCCGAAACGCTCCTCGACGCCCGGGCTGAGCCGGCCGCCGGCCGAAATCCAGGGACCATGCTCGCGCCAGGCCTCGAAGGCCTGCAGGCGGCGGAAGCACCAGTAAAGCTCGTCAGGGAACGAGGCGAAGGCGTATTCGGTCTCCGCGGGCTGGCCGACGACGGCCGCCGCCGACGCCTTCATACGCGCATATTCGGCGGCTTCGGCTGGACCGGTGACGAAGGCATCAAGCCAGCGGATCGACAGCGGCCGGTTGAGCGGGTGCTGGTGCGGATCGCGGCCAAGCAGCAGCTTGCCGACCGCCTCATAGGTTTCGATGTCGTCGGCGAACCAGCCGAAAGTGTCGAAGCTCGATGCCAGCTTCATCGCGCCGTCGAGCGGGATGCGGCCATGGCTGGTGCGCAGTCCGATCAGGCCGCAGAAGCTCGCCGGCGCACGGATCGAGCCGCCGGTGTCGGAGCCGGTGGCGATGTTCGCCAGCCCGCCGGCAACCGCGGCCGCCGAGCCGGAGGAGGAGCCGCCGGTGACGCGCTCGGGCGCGGCGGGATTGACCGGATAGGGGAAATGCGCGTTCTGGCCGAACAGCGAGAAGGCCAGCTCGTCGGTCTGGGTCTTGCCGACGAATCGCGCGCCGGCGTCGAGGATCGTCTGCACCGCTTGCGCCGTGCGCGAGGCGGCGTGCGCCTCCTCGAATTTTTGCGGGTTGCCGCAGCCTGTGCGGTAGCCGGCGACGTCATAGATGTCCTTGACGGCCAGGCGAAGGCCTGCGAGCGGGCCCAATTCCGCATTCGCCACAGGCATTTGGCGCAGATCGAGGAAGGCGTTGAGCGGTCCTTGAGTTCCTGGCATCGTTCGATATCCGGATACAGTGCGGCAAGCATTGTTCGATGCCAGAAATTTTACAACCTGCACTTACGATTTTTATTGATTGTGAAATCCTTCGCTCCTATATCGCGCTTGCCCAAAGTCGCACGTGCCTGTGGGTGTCCGCCGATCCTCGAATGGTGAGGGCAATCGGTAAGGTAACTGGAGCCAACCCCTCCAGTCGGTCAGTGGCCAACCACAAGACCGAGGACACCTTGAAGCAACGACGGTGCGGGCCTTTCTGGTTCTCTTCCGGTTGTCCAAAGACCGGGGTTACTAAAGAGGCACACCTTCATTGCCGGCAGTGCGGACGGGTCTCCCATCCAAGCCAAGGCAGACAAAGCGAACCGAGGCCGGGCAAGGCCAAGGTTCATCGCCGCGAGACGGCATTTCATGGTTCCGGGGTCTCCACCGGCTGGTCCCATGGATTTGACGTCC
This sequence comes from Mesorhizobium sp. CA6, assembly GCF_020165035.1. Taxonomy (NCBI): domain Bacteria; kingdom Pseudomonadati; phylum Pseudomonadota; class Alphaproteobacteria; order Hyphomicrobiales; family Phyllobacteriaceae; genus Mesorhizobium; species Mesorhizobium sp. CA6. Next base: position 163,293 of record NZ_JAIUHI010000003.1, read on the forward strand.
CGCCTTTGTCCACCGCGTGCTCGCGAGGCCGACAGCCCGCGTCCCGCAGCCTTATTGCGCGCCGAAAGGCGTTATGGAGAGACCCGATGGCCACCCAGCGCATCCTTGATTTCCTCGCCACCCGACGTCCGAACGGCCCTTGCCTCGTCGTCGACCTCGATGTCGTGCGCGACAATTTCCGCGCCTTCGAGAAGGCGTTGCCCGATTCCAAGATCTACTATGCGGTGAAAGCAAACCCGGCGCCGGAAATCCTGCGCCTGCTTGCTGCGATGGGCTCGTCCTTCGACACCGCATCGGTTGCCGAGGTCGAGATGGCGATGGATGCCGGCGCGCCGGCGGACCGCATTTCCTTCGGCAACACCATCAAGAAGGAGCGCGACATCGCACGCGCCTACCAGCTCGGCATTCGCCTTTTCGCCGTGGACTGCGTCGAAGAGGTCGAGAAGATCGCCCGTGCCGCTCCCGGCTCGCGCGTGTTCTGCCGCGTGCTGACCGACGGCGAAGGCGCGGAATGGCCGCTGTCGCGCAAGTTCGGCTGCGTGCCGGCGATGGCCGTCGACGTGCTGCGCCATGCCAAGGGCCTCGGCCTCGATGCCTATGGCGTGTCGTTCCATGTCGGCTCGCAGCAGACCGACCTGTCGGCCTGGGATCGCGCGCTGGGCGACGCCAGGAAGGTGTTCGCGACGCTCGCCGAGGAAGGCATCGTCTTGAAGATGGTTAACATGGGCGGCGGTTTCCCGACCCGTTACCTGAAGGACGTGCCGGCGGCCCAGGCCTACGGCCAGGCGATCTTCTCGGCCCTGCGCAAGCATTTCGGCAACGCGCTGCCCGAGACGATCATCGAGCCGGGCCGCGGCATGGTCGGCAATGCCGGCGTCATCAAGTCGGAAGTCGTGCTGATCTCGAAGAAAGCCGACAACGACAATGTGCGCTGGGTGTTCCTCGACATCGGCAAGTTCGGCGGTCTCGCCGAGACAATGGACGAGGCGATCCGCTATCCGCTGGTCACCCGCCATGACGGCTCGGAGACCGCGCCCTGCGTGCTCGCCGGCCCGACCTGCGATTCGGCCGACGTGATGTATGAGAAGACGCCTTATCCGCTGCCCTTGTCGCTGACCATCGGCGACGAGGTGCTGATCGAAGGCACCGGGGCCTACACGACCACCTACTCGGCGGTCGCCTTCAACGGCTTCGAACCTCTCCGATCCTACGTGATCTGAGCAGTTCGCAAGAAACCTCAGATCAAACCGGCGCGGGCGCCTGTCGCCCGCCCGGGCTCGCTTGTGGGACAGATCTCCGCTCGTGAAGGATCGCGGACATGGAATACCTGACCAAATCGGCCTTCGCGGCCACTGAAATTGCCCCCTCGTCCGGACCGTCGGCTGAGCTTTTCTCCGCGGGGGAGAACGGCTCGACGGCAGTGCTTCTTGGCGCATTTTCTTACGGCGAAGCGGTTTCCACTTCGCCTGAAAATGCGTTTGCGCCCTCCCTGGCCCTGCGGGCACAGGCTGGCTCGCGCGGCGCGCCGGACGAGGGGGCCGCCCAGGCGCCGGCCTTCGTCATCCTTGGCGAAGGCGCGGGCGACGCCGCGGCGCGCGAAGCGCTGCTCGACCGCGCCATCGGGCCGAAGCGCAAGAAGAAGTCGTCCGAGAAGCTGCGGCGCGGCCGCCGGCCCTCGGAAGGCCTGGCCTTTGTCGCCCGCGATGCGTCGGGCGCGGTCGTCGGCACGGTGCGGCTGTGGGATGTGAGGTTGGGCGAGGGCGGTCCGGCAGCGCTGCTGCTCGGCCCGCTCGCGGTCGATCCGGGCTTGAAGAGCGGCGGCATCGGCTCGGCGCTGATGCGGCATGCACTCGCCGAAGCCGCGCGGCTCGGTCATGGCGCGATCCTGCTCGTCGGCGATGCGCCCTATTACGGGCGGTTCGGCTTCTCAGCCGACCGCACGGGAGCGCTTGCCATGCCTGGCCCCTATGAGCGGCACCGGCTTCTGGCGCTGGAACTGCAGGACGGCGCGCTGGACGGCGCCAAAGGCACGATCAAGGCCGCCGGCCGCAAGATCAAGGGACAGGCGCTGGGCTTCGTCGCCTGAAGCCTTTGTTTTCACGCAATTCCGGACGGAAGGCTACGGCGAAGGCGCCGAGCCTAACCGCTACGCACTTTTCCTGGAATTGCTTTAGGTTCGACAAGAACAGCAACGCCGCCCATCGGGCGGCGTTGCTGTTTTTGCAAAGGGTCAGCCGAGCAGCTGGCTGAGCGCCATGGCGACGCTCATGTCGCCCTCGACCTTCAGCTTGCCGGACATGAAGGCCATGGTCGGATTGAGGTCGCCGGCAATCAGCGAGTCCAGATCGTCGAGCGACAGCTTGACGGTGCAGTCGGTCGGCGCATCGGTGGTCGAGACGGTCGCGCTGTCGATGACGATGACGCCGTCGCTGCCGGTGTCGAACTTGACCGAATGCTCGAAGCCGGCGCTTGCCACGCGCGACCTGATCTTGTCGGCAATCTCCTGAACGCCCATGGCGATTCTCCTCGTTGGTTGCGTTGACGCGCACCGGCGCTTGGCCGCTGGGCGAGGTAGACGCGCCGCGCTCCAGATCAGGATGACATTTCGTTGAATCGTCGTCCTGATCTAACTCTTTTGTTGGAGCATGACCTTTTCCGAAACCCGGTTCCCACTTTTCGGGATCATGCTCCAGCGCGACCACAGGCGCATATAGCTTCGAGTTGACGTTTACGTCAACGCGGTCACCATGCGTCATATCGCTTAGGAAAACTGGGCCATGTCTATCGCCTCCGGACGCGGCCAGGCAGTCAATGCTCCGGCGCCGCCTGGAAAGGCTTGGTCATCGCCGCCGCGGTGTCACCGGCATTCTTGCGGCGTCGAAGCGCGTTGTCGCGGATATCGTCCTTGGACAGGAAGTTGACTTGGTCGATCAACACCTCATGCACCAGCTCGACGCCGACGCGGGTGTTGATGGTGTCGCGGATCGACTTGCGGAAGGCGTCGAGATCAATCGATTCCTTCTTGGTGAAATCGATCTGCGGGTTGGAATAGAGATAGGAATAGACCTGGTCGGTCATCAGCGCCTGCGCCGGGATCGACAGCTTCTTTATCTGGTCCGGCTCCACCGTGTAGACGAGCTTGGTGAGGAAATAGCCCTCGATCGTGCCGTCGCGCAGCAGCGGCACCGAGATCATGTCGGTCTTGACATAGTCGAGGCCGCCCAGCATCGGCTTCGGCGGCTCGGCCGCGCCGCGCTGGCCCGCTGCCTGGAAGGAATAGAAGACCGCGCCGAGCGTCACGGCGCAGATCCACAGCGCGGCGGCGATGAATTTTATCACCGGGTCTGTCCTTGCGCCTCTATCATCTCAATCAGGCTCGCGCCATTCCGAACTCACCGGCCGAATAGGTGCCGTCGGTATCGGCGCGCTGGATGGCGTTCCTCAAAAGCGTGGCGACTTCGTTGACCGCGTTGAGATGGGCAAGGATCGCCGCCTCGTTCCTGGCCAGCTTCTGGCGCAGCCGCAGCAGGCCTTCGCGATGCTGCTCGAGGAATTCGATCTCGTTGGCGCCCTTCATGGCGCGGTTCAGCTCGTAGAGATACCGGCTCTTGCGCGCGTTCGAGGCCTTGAGGTCATAGGCCGTTCCGCTGCGGATGCCGGCGGTTTCCTCGTCCACGACTTCCTCGATGCGGCCGATGATGGCGGCGAGGTTGCCGGGTCGCGCGGCGGCGGGCGCCTCCATTGCGCTGGTGCGTGCGGGAAGGTTGGAAAGGTCCGTTTGGTCGGCCATGTAGGTCCCTAGATCTTAATATCTGTTTTTATGGTCGTCTCGTCGCCGGTCATCGACCGTGCTGCTTTGCGCTCAAGCTCCTCGATCATCGAGGTCGAAAGCCGGGTCTGCCGGTCGATCTCGGATTTCTGCGCTCCACCGGCAATGGGGCCGACCGGCACCTTGTGCTTGCCGTCGAGATAATGGTCGGCAAGCATGGATCTGGCGATGCCGATGCCGCCATGCGCGGCCATGACATCGGCCACCTTTTCGGCGAGCTGCGACTTCCACATGTCGCCGGCCAAGCCCTTGCCGTAAACGCCCTCGGTGTCCTTGGGCATCATATTCTGGATGAAGGTTGTCAGCACCATCGCCTCGAAGCGCTGGAACTTCTTCGCCGGATTGGCGGCTTCCGCCTTGTCCGCCGTTGCACGCGAGAGAATGGAGCCGGCATCAACCGTCGCGGGGGGATCGAGCGCGAACGGTGCCGAGGCGCCATTCGCCCTTCTCGCGAGCGCTGCCCGCGCGGCCTCGACATCGGCCGGCTCCGCTGCGCGGGCGACGTCCATGACGATGTCGCTGGGTGGGGAAATGGCCAAGAAAGTCCGCCCTTTGCCGGTTTTGTTAGTTGCACAATGACTGAAGAAGCTTGTGGCAGGCTTGCGGGAAAGGGAGGTGGAATGCGGATGCATGGATCGGTTGTCTGCTTCGCGCCACGAGTGGCGCTCCCCAATCGGATGTTCTGATGTCACCTTTGGGGCCGTTTGAAGACGGTCGGATTTGGAACTCGTTGCTTCAGAAGCAGACGATCTGCAATGGGGCCGGCCCGCCTAGCCACAGTGGCAAGTGACTTCATATAAGGCGGATCGCCTTCACGATGCTTGAAGAGTTCCGTCGCGACCTCAGCCGGGGGGTTCGGCTCGATAGCCATCGAAATCGAACTTTACCGCCTTAAATGGGTATGATACCCATTCCGTGGGGTGCTGGGCGATAGCCGAAATGGTGGAAACAACGTGTGGCTAGTCGGATCGAGAGAAGCCCAGGCCATTGCGGGCTTGTCGGCGGATCAATTGCGGGAGTGGACCGGGCGGCGCGGCCTGATCTCGCCCGACGTACCAGCGCGCGGCAAAGGGACCCAAGCCCGCTTCTCGTGGCAGACCTTGCTATTGCTCCGGTTGGCTGGCGCCATGAAGACCCAGATTCACATCGAGTTGGAGGCCTACCGCGACCGGCTTGCGAACCTCCAAGACAAGCTCGCCAGCCTACCGTTTCATTCCCTCTGGGGCTTATCTCTGGTCGTTAGCGGCACCGGGGCGCCGTTGCTACGCTCATCGCGTGATATCTGTTTCGATTCGGATCAGCCGCTGCTCGTCATGAGCCTTCGGCCCCATCTTGATGCCATCATGCGCGGGTTCGGCATTGCCGAGCCCCTTGCACAGCTTCCACTTTTCCCGGCGATTGGCTTGCGATGAGCGGCATCGAAATGATCTCGACGGCTGAGGCGCTCATTGCCCGGCTCGGCTATGACGAGGCAACCGGTTGGGTGTCTGCGAACGATTTCCATCGGCTCGCAAGTCACCGCTTTGCGCTCCAGCAGGCGTGCTCGGAGATGGCACTGTATGGTGCATTCTGCTTAATGCGTCCGAGTACCAAGGACGAAATTGTTTCGACGCCGCTCGTTTATGTGGCTCTCGCCGGCACGTTCGCCGACGCTCAGGAGATTCATCGGAAGGTATGGAGCCAAGGGCTCGTACCGTTTCTCCTCATCGTGACACCGGAAGAGATACTGCTTTGTCCTGGGTTCACCTATTCGCAGCGGGAATGGAACAAACTCGTCCACCGCTTTCCTTGGATGATCGTCGAGGAGTTGCCCGCATCTCCTCTGGATCCTGGCACGCTCACCGATCATGCCGGCGAACTCTGGGACTTGCGTGCCGTCAGGCTAAGGACGGCGCTGTTCTGGCGCGAGCATTCGATCGAAGTCGACGGGCGTGTGGACCGCAGGCTTTTGGGAAGCCTAGAAGGGCTCAGCAAGGTCCTTATCGAAAGCAGTGGTGACGTTGGGAAGCTTTCGCCCGCAGCAGCGAACGGCCTGATCGGACGCTTTCTCTATATTTACTTTTTGGTGGATCGAAAAATCATTGACCAGGATTGGGTTACGACCCGCGGCCATCAGATAATCCTGGACGACAAGTTCAATCAATGGTCTCCGGAAGCGACTTGGGCGTTCTGTGAGGATCTCGACTCGATTTTCAACGGAAGCATCTTCCCACTCCGAAGCGAGGAGCGAGCAGAAATAGACGCATCTCACATTAACCTAGTGCGCCGGGTGATGAAACACGGGTCCGAACCCTTGACGTCTGGCGGCGAGCAACTGAGCTTCCTCGATTTCTATCTCGGCACCCTCAGGACCGAGACCCTCTCCTCTGTTTACGAACAATTTCTCGAAAATTTGCGTGCCGGAGAGCGACGACGCTCCGGTGCCTTCTATACGCCGCCGTTCCTCGTCGATTTCATGCTGGACCGCCTTGAGGAAGAGAGGATTCTGGCGGACGGAGTCACCGTGCTCGATCCGGCAGCCGGGTCGGGCGTCTTCCTGGTCGGTGCCTATCGCCGGATGATCGAGCGCGCGCGCTGGGCGAAAACGGATGCCCCATTAGAATTGGATGAACTGCGGGGGATTCTGACCCGAAACATCTTCGGGATCGAGCGCAATCGCGATGCTTGCCACGTTGCCGCATTCAGCCTCTATCTCACCTTGCTCGACTATGTGAGCCCGCGCGACCTAACGCGTGTCGCCGCCGGCGAAGAACCTGAGAAACTGTTCCCTCCGCTGATCGGCAGCAACATCCACGACCGCGATTTCTTTGACGTTTCGCGACCGTTCGATCGCTTTCCTGACCGAGTAGACTGCGTGGTCGGCAATCCGCCCTGGCAAGCGCTTAGCAAACTGGGCTCCGATGATGCGGTAGCTTGGCACGTCACCCATAAGCAGAATGCGCCGATCGGCAACGATCAAGCGGCGGAACTCTTCGTTTGGAAAGCATTGAAATTTCACGTTGCGCCCGATGGCGTGTTGGCTTTCCTACTTCCTGCAAAGTCATTCATCAATCCGACTTCCGAAGCGTTCCGCTTGGCTCTCGGCCGTCAGTACACCGTCGTTGGCGCGGCCAATTTCGCCCACCTTCGTTACCGTTTGTTTGCAAGCGCCCGCCAACCTGTGGTGGCCGCTTTCATCCGTGCGCGTCCTCCTGTTACGCGCGACGTTAGCTGGATTTATTCGCCCTTGTCGGTAGGCCAACCGCTGGCGCGCAAGGAATGGCCCTGGACAGTGATGCTGGATCGCGCCGATGTTCAAACGATCCGGCACAACGTAGTGGCACGCGATCCTCGCGGCTGGTTTGATGCTTTCCTTCTGCGTCCAATTGACCGCCATATTAGTCGGTATCTAGGCGATAGCGCGCTGACAGGACGGATTGCGAGCCTGCAATCCTTGTGCGCCGCAATCGGCGCAAGAATCAGCCGCGGCGGCAATCCTGAAGAGACTGGAGTCGATCGCCAGTTTCTCATGGATGCGCCTGCTGAGGATTACCAAGAGGGCTCTTCGAGCTTGTTCGGCGATGAAGACACAGAGCCTGAAGGTCTGTTGCCACCCGACCAGCTTGCACGGGTTCGCCCGTCTTATAGAACTCGTTTCGGCGGCAATGTGTTGCTCATCCCGCGCAACTTGAAAAATATCCGCGTGGTGACGAAGCCAGTGGGTTATACCTCCAGCACTACCGCCATGTTTTTTAATAAGCCTTCTGAGCTTGTTACGTCGCGGGAGCTTGACCTGTTACGCGCGGTCGGGCGTTTCCTGAGATCCGATATCGGCCTCTACGTTGTCGCCACTACGGGTCGCCGTTGGCTTATGGATCGGCGCAATATCGAGCCGGAAGATCTAAAGGCGCTCAATATACCGATTGTCGATCTCGATGATCCGCGGATCGACGGCATCCTAGCGGTAGAACAAGGCGAACTCACGACCTATTTGCTCGAAGTCTTGGGCCTCGATGGCGATCTTCGAGAGGCGATCGACGAGTTTCTCGTTTTCCGCATTGGATTCCGAGATGGCGAAGTTCCAAGGGAAGCGCTTTGCGTTCCCAGCCGCCGCTCTGTCGAAGCCTACGTCGAAGTTGTTCATCGCACGCTCGACGGTTTGATTGGCAGAGAGGCCGCGTTTGATGTCGAAGCCTTGGCACATGAGGGTCTGGGCGTGGCTGCGGTGGCAGTGCGCTTTCGTCCGCCCAACAATCCGCAACGCTCGGACGATGGCCTTAACTTTTTCTGTCAGGCTGCCCTGGATCATTATTGCAGATCGTCGGCGAACAGCTTCGTCGACAGCCTCGCTGTCTCCTACTCAGAAGAGACCGCTAGTGTAACAGTGGTTAAGCCGCTCGAATTCTTCCGCTGGACTGTTGAAAGCGCCTTCACGGACAGTCAGCAGATCATGAGCGCATTCATGGCAGGGCGCGCGTGACGGTCACAACCGCGCCATTACCGGCTAGCCTGAGCGACCTGCTCATCACCTATGGCTTTTCAGAGGTTAAGGCGGAACTGTGGGCCCGGTTTGTCGGAGAAGCGGTTGCGATCCTCGAACACGCGGCCGCAGAACTTCGACAGACCGAGTCGTGGGAGGCTTTCGGTCAAAAGCGGGGAGCGCTTTCGAAACCTAGGACGCGCAAACGCGCTACAGTTGTCGTGCGCGTGCCGTTAGAAGATGCGATCACGGCAGAACTTGGTCACATTGCCCGCCGGCTGCGAGCGGCACTTCCCAGCGGCCATTTTCTGCGACTTCAGGAAGCGGCATTCGAAACCGAGCATCTAGTGGAAAGCAGCGCGCGCACCGGCCGCTATTCGCGCAAAGTTGATTTCTTTATTTACGCGCAGGTGGGCGACTCTCCTCCCGAGCTTGCGATTGAAGCCAAGCCACTGCTGGCGAATACAGATATCGCCGGCAGATATCTGGCTGATGAGGGAATCGGGTGCTTTTTCTCCGCGGATTCAGTCTACACGCAACAGACCGTGGCGGCGATGCTGGCCTATACTATCAACGAGGGCGCTCGTCCTCATTACGGAGAGATTCGAACGGCGATAGCTGGCTTCGTTCCGAAGCCCCTGGCGGTTCAGCCCGTTACATTGCCGCCGACAACTGTGCAGGTGCTTTGTTCAAGGCACGATCGGTCAACGTTGCAGCTTGATCCCGTCGCGATCATCCATCTCGAGATGCTTTTCGCGCCAGAGCAAAATCCACTCTGATTGACGAGTACGCCTCGCAGCGTGTGGTGTACTAAATCTCCAAGTTACTTGAGCAGGGTCAAACGTAAATTTTCCGGCGGGGCGGTTCGGGCAATGCCGGTGCTCGCGGACTACCAGCTTTTGAGCCGTCGCCACGCCTACGGCATATCGGAATTTACGTGTACAAATATGTCACGGTTCCAAGACCCAAGAAAATCAGTCGACGGGCCGTCTGCTTTTTGGGTGTCCAAACCTAGAGGCCAATTGTCGGTGACGAGACGCAAAGCGGTCGTGGTGTCGTCTGTGAGTCATCTTCGGGTTATTACTGAGCTACTCCTCGGCCCGCTTCTGCATGATCAGATCGAGGCGCTCGCGGTCGGATCGCTCGCGCTCGTCGCGGCGGCGCACCTCCTTGTAGGCGCGCTCGACCATGTTGGTGCGCGCCGTCGCAGTGGCGATCAGCGCCGCTTCCTGGCGGGCATTGTCGAGGTTCTGTTGCTGTCGGCCCAGCGCGTCGGTGATGCGCCGGTGGTAGAGCGCGGGAAAGAGGCCGGCCAGCGAGCTGTCGGTGTCGAAGCGCTCGATCAGCTCCTTGGCCTCTGCTTCAGCCTTGACGGCGGCGGCGAGGAAGCCGGCGTGGCGGGTCTCGTGCAGCGCCTTCAACTGCTCCTGCACCTTGACCAGCTTCTTCAGGCGGTCCTTTCGCACGGTCATGGAGCCTATCTCGCCAGGGTGAGGTCGACGAAGCCGTCGACGAACAGCGACAGCAAGGTGCCGACGGCGAAATAGAAGATGATCATTCCGCCGGCGATGACGAAGGGCAGCGAAATGAAATAAACCGGGATCTGCGGCGTCAGCTTGTTGACGAAGCCGATCGTCAGATTGACCAATATGGCATAGGCGACGAAGGGACTGCCGAGGCGGATGACCAGAAAGAAGGCGTCGGACACCGTGTCGGTGACGTCGACCAGGGCGGCCTGCGGGTTGAAGAACACGTTGACCGGAGCGACCTGGTAGGAGGCGACGAGCGCCTTGACGATCTCGTGGTCGAAGTCGAAGACGAAGAGCAGAAGCAGCGCCGAGAACGAGATGATGGCGGCAAGCGCCGCCTGCGGTTCCGGCTCCTCGATCGCCGGTCCGCCCGAGCCGCCATAGCCGATCAGCATGGCGATGGCCGAACCCATGAAGCGCAGCGCCTCCATATAGAGCCTGGTCATGGCGCCGATCAGGCCACCGACCAGGAGCTCCGAGACGATCATCGGCGCCAGGACCTGCGGGCGCGGATCGACGAACGGGTAGATGCGGTCCCACAGGAAAGCGAGCAGGCCGCCGGTGGCGGCGAGCGAAACGAACAGCCGGATCTGCAGCGGCACGCGGGCGCTGGACAGCCCGGGCATCAGCATGAAGCAGGCGCCGATACGGCAGAAGGCGAGGAAGGCGGCGATGACGACGCCTTGCGAGAGCGCGTTCACGAGATCGTTCCGAGCACCTTGATCTCGACGCCCTTGGCGATCTCGACATGGCTGAGAACGGGAAGCGTCGTGAACAGCCGCTCGATGATCATGCGTACATAGGGACGGGCGTCGGGCGCGGTGACGAGCACAAAACGCTCGCCGGCCTCGAGATGCTTGCGGATTGCCTTGGTGGCGTCCTGGCCGAATTCCTCGAGCTGACGCGGATCGATGTCGAACTCGCGCACCTCGCCCTTGGCGTCGCGCTTGAGGCTCTGATGGAAGGCGAGATCCCAGCGGTTGCCCAGGCGCAGCACCTTGAGCGTGCCGCCTTCGGAGAGGTCGCCGCAGATCTGCTGCGCCATGCGGATGCGCACGTGCTCGACGATCTGCTCGGTGCGGCGCACATGCGGCGCGATCTCGGCGATCGCCTCGATGATCAAATGCAGGTTGCGGATCGAGACGCGCTCGGCGAGCAGCAGCTTCAGCACGGCCTGCAGGCCCGGATAGGAGATGTGCGAGGTGCATATCTCGTCGGCGAGCTTGCGGTATTCCGGGTCGAGCCGCTCCAGGAGCGCCTTCATGTCCTTGTAGGACAGAAGCTGCGGCAGGTTGTTGCGTATCACCTCGGAGAGATGCGTGAGCAGCACCGACATGTTGTCGGCGAAGGTGAAGTTCTCGCGTCTCAGATCCTCGGCGAAGGTTTCGAGCACGGAATAGGCGCGCATGCCGAAGGCCGGCTCGCGGATTTCCTCGCCGGGGATTTCCGGCACGCCGCGCGTGCCGAGCAGCACCATGATCTCGCCGACCCGCATCTGGTATTCGGCGACCACTGTGCCGTGCACCTTGATCTGATAGCTCTTCGGCGGGATGGCGAAGTCGTCGGCGACGCGAACCTCCGGCACCACGAAGCCATATTGCTGGGCGAATTTCTTGCGCATTTTCGACATGCGGAACACCAGTTCCTGGTGCGCCACCATCAGCCTGGTCGAAAGCTGCTTGCCGATTAGAAGCTCGATCTCGGCGGTGACCAGCGAGGCCTTGACCGAGTTCTTCTCCTCCTCGACCTTGTTCGCCTTTTCCTGCGTCTTCAGGGCTTCGGCGGCGGCACGCTCGCGGCTCAGGCGCAGCGGGATGATGTAGCCGAGGCCGGCCATGCCGCCGGCAAGCGCGAAGAAGGGGAACAGGGGCAGGCCGGGCATCAGGCCGAGGATGACCAGCAGCGAGGCCGCGACGTAGAGCGCGCGCGGATGCGCGCCGAGCTGGCCGAACACCGCCTGGTTGGTCGAGCCGCGCGTGCCGCCCTTGGAGACGAGCATGCCCGCGGCGAGCGAGACGATAAGCGCCGGGATCTGGGTGACGAGGCCGTCGCCGACCGACAGCTTGATGAAGACGTCGGCCGCCTGGCCAAGGCCCATGCCGTGGCGCAGATAGCCGATGGCGATGCCGCCGACGATATTGATGGCGGTGATGATCAGGCCGGCGATGGCGTCGCCGCGCACGAATTTCGAGGCGCCGTCCATCGAGCCGAAGAAGGAGCTCTCCTCCTCCAGCTCGCGGCGGCGCAGCTGCGCGGTCTTCTCGTCGATCATGCCGGCGGAAAGGTCGGCGTCGATCGACATCTGCTTGCCGGGAATGGCGTCGAGCGTGAAGCGCGCGCCGACCTCGGCGATACGGGTCGCGCCCTTGGTGATGACGATGAAGTTCACCACGATCAGGATCATGAAGACGATGAGGCCGATGACGAAGTCGCTCGACATCACCAGCTTCGAGAAGCCCGAGATGACATAGCCGGCGGCATGCGTGCCCTCGTTGCCGTGCGACAGGATCATGCGCGTGGTAGCAATGTTGAGCGATAGCCTGAGCATGGTGGCGATGAGCAGCACGGTCGGGAAGGACGAGAAGTCGAGCGGCCGCTGGATCCACAGCGCCACCATCAGGATCAGCACCGAAAGCGCGATCGAGAAGGCGAGGCCGATATCGATCAGGAAGGCCGGAATCGGCAGGAACAGCACCGCCAGGATGAAGACGATGCCGAGCGCGAAGAAGATGTCGCGGCCGTTCTTGACCGCCAGGCCGGACGGAAGTGTTTCGCTGATCGCCATGTCGTCCTCAAATCCAGGGCAGCCACGCACAGGGCAGGCCCTCGACCGTAGCCCTCCAAGCTTGCGCGAAGGTGGGAGAGCGGCTACGGCGCCTTAGCCACCTATCGGAAGGAAATCGCATGCTCCTGATCATCGGCACGATCCGCCTGCCGTCCGACAGGCTCGGACAGGCAAAGCCGGCGATGCAGCGAATGATCTCGGCGAGCCGTGCCGAGCCCGGCTGCCTCGGCTATTCCTACGCGCAGGACGTGCTGGATGCCGGGCTCATCCATGTCTCGGAGGCCTGGAGCGACCGCGCCGCGCTCGAAGCGCATTTCAAATCGGCGCATATCGCCGAATGGCGCGCGAGCTGGGCTGAGCTCGGCATCGCCGAGCGCAAGCTCACGCTTTTCGAGACGGACGGCGGCGCGCCGACCTGATCGTGTGAGGCATTTACGGCTGTGCCGCATCCGCGGTCGCGACGGCGACCAGCCAGCGCCGCACAGCGCGTTCCTCCTCGGCGGAGAGGCCGGAGGGCGGAGCTGCTGGCGATCTTCGTCGTACAAGACGATTCCGGCCCTCTCACCATACCGGTGCCCGACTAAGTCTATCTCCTGGTCACGCGGCAAGTCTTGCTTAAGGCTAATGCGGCGCAACGCCAAAATGGCGCCACATGCGGTCGGCATTGCGGTTGCCACGCAAAGCCGCCGCGCGTATCAGGCACGGCAGTTCTTATCTTTCGCATACCGGCGAGCCGCTTCGTTGCCTGCCAGAAACGACCCACAAGTTTACGCCCGCCGGCTTCGCGCGGTGCTGATCAGCTCGATCCCCGTGCTCGAGGCGCGCGGCATCGTGATCGTGCTGATGGCCGGCATGATCGGCGTCATCGCGGGCGCGCTGGTCACCGGCATGAGCGCGTTGGTGCAAGGCATGCATTACCTGCTGTTCGACGTGCAGCCGGGCGGCAGGCTTTCGGCGATGTTCTCGCTCGCCGATCCGGTGCAGGCGATGTTCCCGGCGATCGGCGGCCTGCTGCTCGGCCTTTCCGTCATCTGGCTCAGAAAGCGCAAGTTCCGCACACCTGTCGACCCGATCGAAGCCAACGCCCTCTATGGCGGGCGCATGTCGCTCACCGATACTTTCATCATCGTGGCGCAGACGATGATCTCAAGCGGCTTCGGCGCCTCGGTCGGGCTGGAAGCCGGTTACACGCAGATCGGCTCCGGAGTAGCTTCCCGACTTGCCCGCGCTTTCCGGCTGCGCCGCAACGATGTCCGCATGCTGGTCGGCTGCGGCGCGGCCGGCGCGATCGCCGCCGCTTTCGACGCGCCGCTGACCGGCGCCTTCTACGGTTTCGAGCTGGTCATCGGCATCTACTCCGTCGCCAATGTGGCGCCGGTGATGGCGGCGGCGATCGCCGCTTCGCTGACGGCGGAAATGTTCGGCGGCGTGCCGTTCCCGCTGGAACTCTCAGGTCTGCCGAATCTGACCGCCGGCGAATACGTGCCATTCCTGCTGCTGGGGCTGCTCGGCGGGGCTGCCTCGATCGCGATCATGCATCTGGTGAGCATCGTCGAGCGGCTCTTTGTGCGGTTGTCGATCGACGTGTCGGTCAGGCCGTTCATCGGCGGCATCTTCGTCGGCTTGCTCGGGCTGGTCACGCCGCAGGTGCTCTCCAGCGGCCATGGCGCGCTGCACCGCGAGTTCGCCATGAATTATGCCCTTCCCGTGGTGGCGAGCGTCTTCGTGATGAAGCTGGCGGCCTCCGCCATCTCGCTCGGCTCGGGCTTCCGCGGCGGCCTGTTCTTCGCCTCGCTGTTTCTGGGGGCCTTGCTCGGCAAGGTCTTTGCCGGCGTCATGGCGCTGACCGCGCCGTCGGCTGGCATCGACCCGGCGGTCGCCGCCGTCGTCGGCATGACCTCGCTTGCGGTGGGCGTCGTCGGCGGTCCGCTGACCATGACGTTCCTGGCGCTGGAATCCACCCGCGACCTGACGCTCACCGGCGTGGTGCTGGCCGCGTCGATCATGTCGGCGATCCTGGTGCGCGAGACCTTCGGCTACTCCTTCTCGACCTGGCGTTTCCACCTGCGCGGCGAAACGATCCGCAGCGCCCATGACGTCGGCTGGATGCGCAGTCTCACCGTCGGCACGATGATGCGCAAGGACGTCCGCACCATCCCTGCCTCGACCACGCTCTCCGAATTCCGCAAGGAGATCCCGCTCGGCTCGGCGCAGCGGGTCATCGCCGTCGAGCAGGCCGACCAATATGTCGGCATGCTGCTGGTGCCGGAACTGCACAGCGACCGCGCCGATGGCGAAATGCCGGTGAGCGCGCTCGCCCAGTTCAAGGACGCGGTGCTGGTGCCGTCGATGAATGTCCAGACCGCCGCCGAGACCTTCCAGCGCACCGGGGCCGAGGAACTGGCGGTGGTCGAGGATTTCGACGAGCGCATCGTGCTTGGCCTGCTCACCGAGAGCCATCTGATGCGCCGTTATGCCGAAGAGCTCGACAAGGCGCGGCGGGATCTGTCGGGTGAGGGCTAGCCCTCTCTTTCAACTGAAGCCCTGGCTCGGCAGCCGCGAGGATGCGGCCCGACCGCGCAACCATGCCTCTTGCCATCTGTACAGTGGCACTGTACAAGTTGTTCAGTGGAGGAACATGAATGCCCAAGGCATCTGGCAACGGTCGGGCGCAGGCGGCAAACGCCGCCGGTGCGGCCGCAACGCTTGCCCATCAGGCTCTGGGCATGCGGCTCAAGAGCCTTCGCCTTGCTCGCCGCCTTTCCTTGCGCGACCTCGCCGAGGCGACCGGAACCAGCGCCAGCTTCATCAGCCAGCTCGAGCGCGGCCTGACCGGGGCCAGCACGGCATCGCTCAATCAGATCGCTTCCGCGCTGGGAGTCAGCGTCGCGCTGCTGTTTGCGGAAAGCGCGGCTCAAAATCACCACGGCGTGCTCAGGCGCAGCGAGCGCCCAAGCCTGCCGCCCAGCGACGGCTGCCGCAAGATGCTCTTGTCGCGGCCGCCGCTCAGCGACATGGAAGTCTATGTCGGCGAGTTCGAGATCGGCGGCTCGACCGGCCCCGACCAATACACGCATGGCGACGCACATGAGATGCTGATCGTGCTGCGCGGCATTGTCGAGGTCTCGCTCGGCGAGGCGCGTCATGTCCTCGAAGAGGGCGACAGCGTCGAATACACAACGGCCACTCCGCATCGCACGGAGAACATCGGCAGCGGCCGGGCCGAAGTGATGTGGATCATCGCGCCGCCGACCTCGGCGCGCGCCGAGCTCGACCAATACACGACCTGGAAACCGCCCGCCGCCAGGTAACCGACCAAAATGCGGGCATGAATGGGAGAGTCATCGTTATGTTGAAATCGAGATATGGCATCGGCGCCGTCCTGGCGCTCGGCGTTCTGACCGGCGCGGCCTTCGCGCAGGACAAGCCCGTGGCAGGCGAGGTGAAGGAAGGCTCGCTCAAAGGCAAGACCCTGACCTTCGTCTCCTATGGCGGCATCTATCAGGACGGCCAGACGGCGGCGCTGAAGGAGTTCGTCGACAAGTCCGGCGTCAAGCTGCTCAATGACGGTCCGACCGAGATCGCCAAGCTGCAGGCGCAGGTCGAATCCGGCAATGTCACCTGGGACGTCGTCGATACCGACGACCTGCCGCCTTACGTCTATTGCGGCAAGCTGTTCCAGAAGCTCGACCTGACCAAGCTCGACGTCTCGAAAATCCCGGAAGGCCAGGTCGGCGAATGCTCGGTGCCGGCGATGAATTACGGTGTCGTGCTGATGTACAACAAGGAGAAGTACAAGGATAATCCGCCCAAGAGCTGGGCCGACTTCTTCGACACCGAAAAGTTCCCGGGCGTGCGCGGCATCGACGGCTCCGGCAGCCCGACCGGCGGCCTGCTCGAACAGGCCTTCAAGGTTGCCGGCGGCGATCCGAAAGCAATGACGGTGGCCGATATCGACAAGGCCATCGACGTGGTCCGCAAGCTCGGCCCCGACACTATCTTCTGGAAGACGGGCGCTGAATCGCAGCAGCTCGCCGAATCCGGCGAGGCCGACATGCTGATGATGTGGACCGGCCGCGCCATGACCGCGGTCAAGAACGGCGCCAAATACGCACCCGCATGGCAGGATTGGCTGGTGGTGATGGACCAGATGACGATCCCGGTCGGCGTCAAGGACACGGATGCCGCTTACGCGCTGCTCAACGCCTATCTCGGCAAGAATGCCCAGGAGATCCTGACCGAGAAGACCTCCTACACGCCGATCAACAGCGAGGCGCGGCCCAAGGTCGACGCTTCCGTCGCCGCCTTCCTCACCAACACGCCGGAGCGCCAGAAGCAGGGCTACAAGCAGAACTTCAAGTTCTGGGTGCCGAACTTCGCCGTGGCGCAGGAGAAGTGGTCCGCGCTGATGGCCGGCAACTGACCGGCTGAGAGAGGCGAACTCCGTGAGCGCGCTCGAACCGACGACCCCCTCCGCCCCGCAACGGGCGGGCTGGGCGTGGCGGCCTTACGCGCTCACGCTGCCGGCGCTGTTCCTGTTGGTGGCCGTGATCGGCTACCCGCTGCTGACCATCGTGCTACGCAGCCTGTCTGAGCCGCAATGGGGCATGCAGAACTACGCCTGGTTCTTCGGCGCGCCCGTCAACCTGACGGTGCTCCAGCGCACCTTTACCATTTCGGCCTGGGTGACCGTGGTCTGTGTGGCCTGCGCTTATCCTTACGCCTATCTGATGACCGCGGTCGGGCCGCGCGTGCGGCTCGTCTTGGTGCTTTGCGTCTTGATCCCGTTCTGGGTGAGCGGCGTGGTGCGCACGCTCTCCTGGGTGATCCTGCTGCAGGATTCCGGCGTCATCAATTCGCTGCTGAGATCAGCCGGCTTCGACGGGGTCCGGCTGATCCGCACCCAGACCGGCGTGGTGATCGGCATGGCGCAGGTGCTGCTGCCCTTCATGATCCTGCCGCTCTATTCGGTGATGAAGGGCATCGACCTCAGGCTGGTGCAAGCGGCGGGAAGCCTGGGCGCGCGGCCGTCGCGCGCCTTCTTCACGGTCTACCTGCCGCTGTCGCTGCCGGGCGTCTATGCCGGCGCCATCATCGTCTTCATCCTGGCGCTGGGTTTCTATATCACGCCGGCGCTGCTCGGCGGACCGCGCTCCACCATGCTGTCGACCCTGGTGCAGACACAGGTGCTGAGCCTTCTGCAATGGGGACGCGGCGGCGCCATGGGCGTGGTGCTCCTGGTCGCGACCTTCGTCTTGCTGGCGCTGGCGGCCCCGGTGATGCGGTCCAGGCACCGGGAAGCGGGGCGACGCTGATGGAGATGAAGCCGCTCACCCGCCTCATCCTCGGTCTCGTCTGCCTGCTCGTGGCGATCTGGCTGGTGGCGCCGACGCTGGTCGTCGTGCCGATGTCGTTCAACGAGAACAAGTCGCTTGCCTTTCCGCCGCAGGGCTTTTCCTGGCAGTGGTACCAGAACTTCGCCACCAATCCGGAATGGTCGACCAGCTTCCTCAACTCGCTCAAGGTCGCTTCGCTGGTGGCGGTGCTGGCGACGGTGCTCGGCACGCTGGCCGCCTTCGGCCTCGACCGGATGAAGCCGCGGCCGGCCAATCTCTTGCGCATGCTGATGCTGACGCCGATGGTCGTGCCGGGCGTCGTTCTGGCCATCGGCATCTATGCCGTCTATCTCGACGCGCAGCTCGTCGGCACGCTGACGGGCTTCGTGCTGGCGCATACCATCCTTGCGCTGCCCTTCGTGCTGATCGCGGTCTCGGCCAATCTCGAAGTGTTCGACCGGCGGCTGGAAACGGCGGCGGCAAGCCTCGGCGCCGGCGCGCTGACCACGTTCCGCACGGTGACGCTGCCGCTGATCCTGCCCGGCATCCTGTCGGGCCTGCTGTTCGCCTTCGCCACTTCCTTCGACGAGATCGTGGTGTCGCTGTTCATCACCAATCCCTATCTCAAGACATTGCCGGTGCAGATATTTTCCTCGATCACGCGCGACGCCGATCCGACGGTCGCGGCCGTCGGCACCATCCTTTTGTTCGCCACCACGATCCTGATCGGCGGCGGCATGCTCCTCCTTGGCCGCGAGCGGAAGGGACGCCTATGAACCCGAGAGCGGAAAATCGCGGCGCCGCGATCGACCTCGATACGATCAGCAAGGCCTATGGCTCCTTCAAGGCGCTGGACGGCGTCTCGCTCAGGATCGAGCCCGGCGAGTTCATGACGCTGCTCGGACCGAGCGGCTCGGGCAAGACGACGACGCTCAACGTGATTGCCGGCTTTACCGACGTGACCAGCGGCAAGCTTTTGGTCGGGGGAAAGAGCGTCGTCGGCGTGCCCGCGCACAAGCGCAATATCGGCGTCGTCTTCCAGCACTATGCGCTGTTCCCGCATATGACCGTCGGCCGCAACGTCGCCTACCCGCTGACATTGCGCGGCATCAAGCAGGACGAGCGCAAGAAGCGCGTCGCAAGAGCGCTCGACATGGTCAAGATGGGCGACTTCGCGCATCGCTATCCGAGTGAGCTGTCGGGCGGGCAGCAGCAGCGCGTGGCGCTGGCCCGCGCCATCGTCTTCGATCCGCCGCTGCTTCTGATGGACGAGCCGCTCGGCGCGCTCGACAAGAAACTGCGCGAATGGCTGCAGCTCGAGATCAAGCGCATCCATCGCGAGCTCGGCACCACCTTCGTCTATGTCACGCACGACCAGGAGGAGGCGCTGGTGCTGTCGGACCGGATCGCCGTGTTCAACCGCGGGCGGATCGAGCAGGTCGGCACTGGCCGCCAGCTCTATGACGAGCCGGCGACTTTGTTCGTTGGTCGCTTCATCGGCGATTCCACCGTGCTGCGCGGTGGGGTTAAGAGCGACGGCACAAGCACGGCGCTGACCATCGCCGGCGAGACGGTCAGCGCGCAGCGTCGCCTCGCGGGCGAAGCCCGTCCGGTGATGCTGCTGCGGCCGGAAAAGCTTGCCATCCGCCGGCCGGGCCAGGATGCCGCCGGCACGAACCGGCTGTCGGGAACGATCGCCGAGGCGATCTACCTCGGTTCGGGGTCGAAATATGAGGTGAAGCTTGGCGACGGCTCGACCGCGATCGTGCGTTCGCCGCTCGCCGGCGAAAGTTTCGGGCTCGGCGAGAAGGTCGAGCTGTGCTTCGACGGCGCGGATGCGAAACTCCTGCCCGACGATAGCACGGCCGACACCACGCTTACCTGATCATCTTTGTTTAAACGCAATTCCGGACGGAAACCGTTTCACACTTTTCCTCGAATTGCTTTGGCGGAAACCATCCCATGCAAGTCAAGCGCAACGGCGACATTTCGTTCTGGTATGCGGATCTGGGTCACATCCCCGCGCCACGCGCGCCTTTGCCCGGCGACATCGAGGCGGATGTGGCGATCGTCGGCGCCGGCTATACGGGGCTGTGGACCGCCTACTATCTGAAGAAGGCGAAGCCATCGCTGCGCATCGTGCTCATCGAACGCGAGTTTGCCGGCTTCGGCGCCTCGGGACGCAATGGCGGCTGGCTGTCGGGCGGCTTCGGCTGGTCGCGCGAGAAGTATCTGAAGACCTCGACACGGCAAGGCGTCACCACCATGCAGAAGGCGATGGCCGGCTGCGTCGACGAGGTGATCCGGGTCGCGACGGAGGAAGGCATCGATGCCGATATCCGCCGCGTCGACAATCTGACGGTCGCCACCAATCCGGCGCAGCTGGAGCGCGTGCGCGAGGAATGCGAGACGATCCGCTCCTGGGATGCCGATCCCGAACGCATCGAGCTGCTCGACGCCGAGGCGACGCGGGCGCGCATCAACATCCGGAATGTGCTCGGCGGCTTCGTCATTCACGGCCAGGCGCGGGTGCAGCCGGCCAAGCTCGTGCGTGGGCTCGCGGCGGCGGTCGAGCGTCTAGGCGTTTCGATCTACGAGAAGACGCCGGTTACCGCCATTGCGAAGGGCGTCGTGACTACGGATCGCGGCACGGTGCGGGCGGAAACCATCATCCGCGCCACCGAAGGGTTCACGGCCGGCATCCCTGGCGAGGAGCGGACTTGGCTCGCGCTCAACAGCGCGCAGATCGTCACAGAACCGCTGCCGGAAGAGCTCTGGCGCAAGATCGGCTGGGAGGGGCACGAGCTGCTCGGCAATGCCGCGCATGCCTACTGCTATGCTCAGCGCACGCGCGAGGGGCGCATCACCATGGGCGGCCGCGGCGTGCCTTACCGCTACGGGTCGCGCACCGACGTCAACGGCCAGACGCAGCAGGCGACGATCGAACAGCTGCACACGATCCTGACGACGCTCCTGCCGCAGACGGCTGGGTGCCGCATCGACCACGCCTGGTGCGGCGTGCTCGGCGTGCCGCGCGACTGGTGCACCACAGTCGGCCTTGATCCCGCGACGCGGATCGGCTGGGCCGGCGGCTATGTCGGGCTCGGCGTGTCGAGCTCCAACCTGTCGGGGCGCACGCTGACCGACCTCGTGCTCGCCCAGGATACCGAGCTGACGCGGCTGCCCTGGGTCAACCGCAAGGTACGGCCCTGGGAGCCGGAGCCGTTCCGCTGGCTGGGTGTCCATTCGATGTACCAGCTCTACCGCATCGCTGATAACCGCGAGGCCGCCGGGCTTGCGCATACCTCGAAGCTTGCCGCCTTGGCGGACAGCCTCACCGGTCATTGATCATGGAGACCCGCTTGATCGATCTTTCGACTTTCCACGACCTCGCCAAGGCCGACATCGGCGCCTTTTCACCGAAACCGACCTCGATCGAAGGGGGTCAGCTGGAGGCCGCGCGATCCTTCTTCCAGTCGCCGGACGGGAGCGTCGATATCGGCATCTGGGAATGCACTCCTGGCCGCTTCACCGCCGACCGCACGAACTCGTCGGAGATCTGCCACATCATCTCCGGCCGCGTCGCGGTGAGCCGCGCCGATGGCCAGATGCGTGAGCTGGGGCCGGGAGACCTCCTCGTCCTGCCGCAGGGATGGAAGGGCGAGTGGCGCATCCACGAGACCACGCGCAAGCTCTACATGATCCAGAGCGCCGGCTGATCCTTGATCCTTCGGCGCATGTCGTTTGCCCGAAGCAGGCTTCGGACGACGTGCGATCAGTGATCGATCGGCCCCTTCGGCGAGACAAGCGTCGTGCCCGCGGTGGTCGGACGCTCGATCATGCGGCGCACGCGCGGCGGGTTGTCGCCGCTGTGCAGCGCGCGGATGCGTTCGCCGACCACGGCGTCGGCATGGGTGGCGCGCCGGTTGTGGCGGATATACTCGACCCAGGTCGGCGTGTGGTAGTGCTCGATCCACACCGACGGATTTTCGAGGTCGCGGGCCAAGGTCCAGTTGCGGGCGCCGTCACGGCGGCGGATGCGGCCGCGCTCGGCCATGGTCGCCAGGAATTCCGGCACGTCTTCCTCGCGGATGATGTACTCGATCATGATGGCGATCGGGCCGCTGCGCGGCTTGAGGTCGAGCGCCAGCATCGGTTCCTTGAAGCGGTTGAGCGGATCGAGGTTGAGCACCGTCTGCCGCGGCAGCGGCAGGACGAAGCCGATGGCGCCGCCGGCGAGCATCGCGACCGCCGCCGCGGTCAGCGCGGTCTCCGCGCCATGCGCGTCGGCGACGACACCCCAGATCCAGCTGCCCAGCGCGATGCCGCCGAAGGTCGCCGTCTGGTAGATCGACAGCACGCGGCCGACCACCCAGCGCGGCGTCGACATCTGCACCGTGACATTGAAATGCGAGAGAGCGATCACCCAGCAGGCGCCGCCGATGAGCAGGCCCGCCGATGTCTGCCAGGCATTGTGGCTGACTGCGGCGTTGAGGGCGCATAGCGCGAAGCCGCTAAAGGCCATGCGCACCATCGTTTCGCTGGACAGCAGCTGCCTGAGCCGCACGCTGATCAGCGCGCCGCCGACCGCGCCGATGCCGAAGGCGCCGAGCATGATACCGTAGGTCAGCGCATCGCCCTTGACGACATCGCGCGCCACCAGGGGAAGAAGCGCCAGCACCGCGCCGGCGCTGAAGCCGAAGGCCGAACCTCGGACCAGCACCTTGGCGATGTTGGGCGACATGGCGACATAGCGCAGGCCGGCGCCCATCGCCGCGCCAAGCGACTCGCGCGGCAGGGTTTGCTCGGGCAGCGCCGGCTTCCAGCGGGCGAGCACGACGATCAGGCCGATATAGCTCACGGCGTTGGCGGCGAAGGCGGCCGCCGCACCCGCGGCGGCGACGATGACGCCGCCGATGGCCGGGCCGACACTGCGGGTGATGTTGAAGCCCAGCGAATTGAGCGCGACTGCCGCCGGCACCTTGGCGCGCGGCACCATGTCGCCGACCGAGGCCTGCCATGACGGGCTGTTCAGCGCCGTGCCGCTGTCGATCAGGAAGGTGAAGGCAAGCAGCGTCCAGGGCGTCATCCAGCCTTGCCAGGTGAACAAGGTCAGCAGCGCCGAGACGACCAGCATGAAGGTCTGCGCCACCAGCATCACCTTGCGGCGGTTGAAGCTGTCGGCGATGGCGCCGGCAACGAGCGCGAACAGCATGATCGGCAAGGTGGTCGAGGCCTGGACCAGCGCCACCTGGTAGGGCGAGGTGGCGATCGTGGTCATCATCCAGGCGGCGCCCACGCCCTGGATCAGGCCGCCGAAATTCGACACCAGGCTGGCCGACCAGACGGCGCGGAAGATGCCGTGCCGGAACGGCGCCAGCGCGGAGACGCGTTCGCTTTCCGGCTCGTCGTCGATCATGGTTGCGCCTTCGTCCGCTATAGAGGCTCGCCGCGCCCGCGCAGGCGGGCGACTCGCCAAAGAGTGCGACCCAACAACAGGATGGCAAAGGCGAAAATGCGTCGGCGAAGCTTTAAGCCAAGCATCTGGCCTGTCTGGACCAACTTTGGGTTATTTCGCGCCTCTCCCCTCGGCATGCAGGGCCTCGGTCAACGCGCCTGTTGTCTCGCCATTCATGTAAAGCCTGAGCAGCATTTCCATGCCGACGAGACGCAGGCGCGACGTTTCCTGGCTGCTTGCCATGTCGATCAGGTCGTCCAATTCGGAAGCAGACCATTTCATCGCGTCGCGCAGCAGGCCACCGCGCAGCAGGCCCTGCGTGCCAGCCGAAAAAGCGGCATCCATCTCGAAGCCGTTCTTTGCGGCGCGAATGTTCTCGCGCGGCAGATGGCGTTCGGCGACCTGCTTGAGCAGCCACTTGCCGGTCCCGTCGCGATATTTCTGCCGTCGCGGCAGATGAAGGGCGAAGTCGATCAGCCGGTTCTCGAGGAACGGCACCCTGAGCTCGACGGACGCCGCCATGCTCAACCGGTCGTGCCGGTGCAGCAGGTCCTGCAGGTGCGAATAGAGGTCGTAAAAACAGCTTGCCAGGAAAGCGCGATCGCCGGGCGGCGCGACACCGTCCAACCTGTCGAACAGCTTGGTCTGCAGGAAGTTCAGCTCGGGGGACAGGGCTCTGAGCGCCATGGCGCGGTCCGTCGGCGAGCCGCGACCGATCGAGTTGCGGAACGGGGCGCGGCGCAATTCAGCGAATTTGCGGTCACGCCCGGCCTTCGACCGGAACAGGCGCTGCAGCCAGGACTGGCGCCAGAGCCTGACCGTCGATGCCTGCCATTTGTAGCCGCCGAAAAGCTCGTCGGAACCCTCGCCGGTCAGCAGCACCTTGACGCCGTCGGCGCGGCACTGCTCGGCAAGCGCCAGCAGCGCCGCGTGGCTGGCATGCCAGCCGTCGGTTTCGAGGTGCCAGACCGCGCGCGGCCAGAGTTCGAGGAACCGGTCCTTGTCCAAAGGCACCCGGCGCAGGCTGACGCCGACATGCCGACCGGTCCGCTCGGCATCCTCGGCCTCGCTGCGGCCGAGCTTCGGGTCGACAACGTAACCATGCATCTCAGGCCTGAAGCGTTTGGCAAGCGCGGTGATCAGGCCGGAATCGATGCCGCCGCTGCAGGCGGTGGCAAGGCTGGTATCGGCGATGCAATGCAGCTCGACACTTTCCTCGAGCAGTGTCCGGAGCGTCGCCATGTGTTCGGCGTCGGATGTCTTGTCGCCGGCGATGCGCGCGGTCTCGAGGACGTCGAGGACATGCCAGAAGCGGCGCTTCTCGATGCCCTGCGCCGTGATCTTCCAGAGGCCGGCCGGCGGCAGGCGCTCGATGCCGTCGAAGACGCTGTAGCTCGAATCGCGGCTCTGCCAAGCCAGCCGCAGCGTCAGCTCGCGCGTGTCGATCCGGCGGGTAAAGTCGTGGCAGGCGAGGATCGCCTTGTCCTCTGAGGCGAACAGCAGGCGGTCGCCGGTCTCGGCGACCGACATCGGTTTGATGCCCAGCCTGTCCCTGGCAAGCCACAAGGCGCCGACGCGGGCATCGAAATAGGCGAAGGAGAACATGCCGTCGAACAACGGCACCGCCTTTTGCGGGCCCCAGTGATGCAGGGCCTGAAGCACCACCTCGGTGTCGGACACCGTGCGGAATGTCAGGCCTTCCGCCTCCAGCGACTTGCGCAACGAGCGAAAATTATAGACCTCGCCATTGTAGCACAGCACACCGTCGCCGGATGCGGTCAACATCGGCTCGCGCGCGGCGGGCGATGGGTCGATGATGGTCAGCCGGCGATGGCCGAGCGCCAAGCGGGCGTCGTTCCAGTTGCCGTGATCGTCGGGACCGCGATGCGCCAGTGCCTGCATCATGCGCGCGACGTCGCGACGATCGCCGCTGCCGATCGGATCGCGCTTTCGCCAGACGCCGGCTATTGCGCACATGGCCCGCCGGCCGTTCTTGCCTGATGCATCGCTTCCTGAAAGTGGCTTAGGACAAGGGCACCGGCCGATGCCGGCGCGCTTCACAATCTAGCTGCTACAGATGCCGCCGCAAGATCATCCGGGTCGGGGCGGAGGCCACCCGACGCTCGCTGCCTTGCGTCAGAAGCCGTGCTCGATGCGTTCGAAGATGACGTTGGTGAAGGCCGAGATCTGGCCGCCGATGAAGGGGCCGGTCAGCGCCACCACGAGCATGATGGCGACGATCTTCGGCACGAAGGTCAGGGTGATTTCCTGGATCTGGGTCAGCGCCTGGATGAGCGCGATGCCGATGCCGACCACCATCGCCACCAGCACCACGGGAGCGGAAGCGGTAAGAACCGTCCACACGGCGTACTGGACGATATCGAGGGCATCGGCCTCGTTCATGGCTGACTCTTATGCGAACCGGCTAAAGCAGGTCGCGTGAAAAAGGTTTCACGCGACCTGCTCTAGGTTTTTGATTTTAAGCATGTCTTTGCCCCGAAACCGGAACCACTTTCGGGAGACCTGCTTATGCGGCCGGCTTGATCGACACGCCCGCGCCGACGGGAACCTGGGTGCCGTCCTGCAGCACGGCGATCAGGCCGCTGCTGGAGAGCGTCACCGAAGCCACCGTTCCGGTTGTTTGGCCGTCAGCCGAGGTGATCGAGCGGCCGATCAGCGCGTCGGCCTGCGACAATGCCGAGGACTGCATGATCTGGTCGAGCTTGGTGTTGCTCTGCACCGACTGCTCGACTTGGGAGAAGGTGGCGAGCTGCGCGACATATTGCGTGGAATCCATCGGTTTGGTCGGATCCTGGTTCTTCATCTCGGCGATCAGGAGCTTCAGGAACGACTGGTAGTCAACCGCCGTCTTGGAAGTCTTCTGGCTGGCCTGGTTGGCGCCAACCGGGATCGTTGTCGTCATGTCGACGGCCATCTTATGCTCCTACAGCCAGCGCGCGCGGCGTTTGGGGAATGTCGTCATCGTCTTCGAGCACCCTGCGCTCGAGCGGATAGAGCGCGCGGATCGCTTTCAGCGCCTCGTAGATATCACCCTCGCCGACCATCCGGTCGATCTGCTTCAGGCTCTTGCAGATGTCCTGGTTGTCGAAGCTTGCGATCAGCATCGGCAGCGAGCGGCGGAACATCTCGCGCGCCTCGGGGGCGCCGAGCGGGTTGATCAGCATGATCTGCACGATGAAATAAAGCTGCCTGAGCGGCGTAGAGGCCTGATCGGCCTGGAGGACGTGGCTTTCGAGCAGGAACTGCACGTCGTTCATCAGCTCGATGGTAACCTTGCGGTCGACGCGGATGACCGCGCCGTTGATATAGATCTTCTCGTTGGGCTTTAGTGAGATCTTCAGCGTGTTGGTCATTGGATGCCGTCTCGGATGATCTGGGAGACCTCGATCAGTCCTTCGAAATTGTTGGTGCGGCCCTGGCGGATGTCTTCCGTCTCGCGCAGCAGCCATAAGCCGATCGAGATCAGGTTGGCGCGCAGTTCCTTGGGCAGGGCGTTGTCGCTGGAGCCGAGATCCTCGACGAAGGTGGTCCAGATGCGGTTGGTGAAATGCAGCGCCTCGACGGCTTCCATCGACTCGGTGCCAACGGCTGCTGCCGCCGCCAGCATGTCGATCGACCGGGTGAGCAGCTGCCGCTCCCGGTCCTTGGCATCGGCGACGGAGTCGGTCTGGATGTCGGCGTAGGAGAATTGATACATCGTCGGCGCTCTGGCGTTCCGGTTTACGTGTTCAAGTCAGATAGTTCAGCAGGCTGAGCTGCTGCAGACGCGCGGTCAAGGCGAAGGAGGTCTCGATATGCTGTGTCAGGTCGGCGACCCGGGTAGCGGCTTCCGCGGGATCGACGCCTTCGAGATCGACGATATGCTTCTCGAACAGGTCGACCTGGGTTTTCATGCGGTCGCTGGCGTCGGATACGCGCTGCTGGGCAAGGCCCGTTTCGGCCCGCACCTGGGTAATGCCGCCGATGGCTTCGCCGACCAGCGCCTGCGCGCGGCTGACGACCGCGTTCTGGGCGGCCTCGCTGATGCTGCCGGTAAGCAGGCTGCTGACCATGGCGGACGCCATGGCGAGCTTGCGGATACCCTGCTCGTTGGCGCTGACCGAGGTCTGCGTGGTTTCGTTGAGCGAGATGCGGCTGGTGATCTGCTCATCGGTGGCGCTCGACCAGTTGGCCTGCCAGCCGGCGCCCAGGAATTGCGGCTCGACTTTGGTGGTGATGAAGTCGTCCATCTGGGCAGCGGTGATGTTGGCCGCCGCCGGGTCGGTTTGGGCAAAGCCGAAATAGCTCGAGAAGGCCGCATCGAAGGCGGCTTTGGCCGGCGAGCCCGTGGCGTTGAAATCGTCGATCGGCTTGACGTCGGTGTTGGTGCCGGCAAACAGATATTCGCCGTTGACGCTGGTGTTCAAAATACCCGTCATCTGCTGCAGCGCCGAGGCGCCGGCGGTCTGCAGGATGCTGGTCGAGGAGTCGCCCGACACGCCGCTGGTCAGTGCCGACAGGAAGCTCTGCGCGGCACCGGCGATCTGGCCGAGCGAATCCTGGGTCGATGTCAGTCGCGCGGTGACGAGCGCGTTGGAATCGACGATGCCGTTCAGCCGGTCGAGGTCGCGCTGGAAGGTGACGGCCTGGGTCGTGCGCCCGCCAAGCGCCAGACCGACATCCGCGACCTTGCCGGTCGTGGATTCCGTCGTCGCCTTCACAAGGTCGGCCTGCATTTTCGCTTGCTGGTAACGCAGGGCGTTGGAGATGGCGGCTGAGGAAACGGCTGTCGCTTTCATGAATTATCCTACCGCGCTCATCAGGGCGTCCAGCATGTCGCTCACGGTCTTCATCATATGCGCCGAGGCCTGATAGGTGTGCTCGAGGTCGAGAAGCAGGGACATCTCCTGGTCGACATTGACCCCGGTATCGTTGGACAGCGCCTCGGCCGTTCGCGCTGCCAGCGCCTGCTTGCTGTCGGCGTTGGTCGAGGCCTGCTGGCGCACGCCTTCGAACCATCCGATGGCATTGGCCGCGTAATCGGAGACGCCGGAGCTGACGGCGATGCCGGCCGAGGCATCGAAGGCCATCGGCTGATCGAGCTTGTTGCCATAGCTGATCAGAAGGTCCGAATAGGATGCGTTGCCGGTGTTGACGACATAGGCCGCGCCGTTGGCGCCGCCGTCGCGCAACAGCGCGGGATTGCCGCCAGCGCTCGGATCGAAGGCGGCGTTGACGCCGATCGATCCGGCGAGGCCGTCGACCAGGGTGCCGGCGGCCGGGATTGCCGGCGCGCCGGACCATGTGAACAGGCCGGCCGCATTGGGCTGCGATGGCGCGGTTTCGGCAAATGCGGTGATAAGGCCGCGCGCGATCTCGTCGAGCTGGCTCTGCATGGTCGAGGCGACGCCGTCGCGCAGCTTCAGCAGGCCCGCAAGCTTGCCGTCGGCGGTCGCGTTGTCGCCAGTGCCGGCCGAGACCGGCACATTGTCGATGTAGACCGTGTTGCCGGGCGTGCCGGCCGAATAGCCGGCCGATGGCGCGAAGGTCACCGAGCGCGGCACGGTCTCGAACAGCGTCGTGCCGTCCTTGGTGGTGACGACCATGTCGTTGTCGCCGCGCGTGAAGGTCGATACCGGGACATATTCCGATATCTTCTTCAGGAGGGCGTCGCGCTGATCGAGCGCGTCGGACACGTCGGTGCCAGATCGCGTGCCGGAGATGACGGCCTTGTTGGCGTCCTGGAACTGGCCGAGCAGGGAGTTGAGGTCGTCGACGGCGGTGGCGATCTGGCTGTCGGCCTGGGTGCGGAAGTCCTGGATCGCCTTGGTGCCGCTGTTGAGAGAATTCACCACCTGCTTGGCGGCATCGATGACGCTGGTGCCGAGGTTCTGGTTCGATGGCGTCGTGGCGTAAAGCTGCAGAGATTGTTGCAGCTTGGCGATGGCCGTCGAGGGAGACGACGCGTTGTCGACCCCGTTGACCGACAGTTCGAGTTGATCCATGCCGTTGTAAAGCGCGCTCTGGCCGCTCCATGCCGACAGCGCCGAAAGGTTCTGGCGGAACAGGAGCTCGTTCGCGGCGCGCTGGATTTCCACCGCCCGGGCACCCGGCGCCGTGCTGGTCACCACGGTGATGCGGCGGGTATAGTCAGGGTTCGACGCGTCGGCCACATTGCGCGATACGACGCTGGTCTGCTTGGACGTGGCCAGGAGCGCCGATTGGGCAATGCTTAGTGCGGAGGAAAGCGACATGCTGATCTTTCACGGGCGGCGCCCGTCGTTTATCTCTTCAAGTTGACGAGGACGTCCATCAGGTCCGAGCCGGTCTGGAAGACCTTGGAATTGGCGGTGTAGCTGCGCTGCGCCGCAATCATGTTGGTCAGTTCCTCGGCGATATCGACGTTGGAGTTTTCGAGCGCCCCGGAGACGATGGAGCCGAGCTTGCCCTCATTGGCAAAGCCGATGTGGACGGCGCCGGAGTCGGTGCTCTGCACATAGATGTTGCCGGGCATTGCGGTGAGGTTGTCGGGGCTCTGAACGTCGGCAAGCGGGATCTTGTAAAGCGCCTTGGTCGAGCCGTCCGCGAACTGAGCGTAGATGACGCCGTCCTGGCCGATCTGGACCTTCTGGATGGAGCTCGGGGCGTTGCCGTTGACCTTGGCGTCGGCGACGGTGAAGCCGGTGCCGAGCTGGGTCAGCTTGGAGAGATCGAGGTTGAGGGTCTGGCCGCCCGGAACGGTGAAGGAGGCGCCTGTGGTCGCGCCGGTGAGCTTGCCGGTGGTGGTGTCGAAGGTGAGGTTGGCCGATCCTAGCGCACCGCCGGTATAGGGGAAGGAGGTGCCGGGGGTCGCCTTCGACTGATCGAAGACCGAGACTTCCCATGTTCCGGTGCCGGTCTTGGTGAAATAGACGTCGAGCAGCTTCTTGTTGCCGAGATTGTCATAGGCGACCAGCGAGGTTTTCGACGTGTATTCGGCGGTCGCGCTGTTACTGGACGGCAGCGGACCGGAGGGCGGCGTCGCGCCCGCGGGCAGGTTGCCGGAAAACAGGCCCTCGGTGCTCGGCGTCGCCGTCATTTGCTGATCGGAGATCTGCACCGGCACGAGGCCCTCGAAGCCGTTGGCGGTCGCTGCCGGATCGCCATTGGCGTAGTCGTAGGCCATGAGCTGGTAGCCCGCGGCATTGACCAGCCGGCCCTGCGCATCCGGAACGAAGGAACCGGCGCGAGTGAGGTAGGGCGTGCCGCCGGCATCCTGGACGACGAAGAAGCCGTCGCCGTTGACGGCAAGATCGGACACCGAGGTGGTGTAGGTCATGACGCCTTGCGTGCTGACGGCCGAGCGGATCGTGGTGGTCACGCCACCGGAATTATAGGCGCCGCCGGTGCCGGGCATGATCAGTGACGAGAACTCGGCCGAAGAGCGCTTGTAGCCGGTGGTGTCGGAGTTGGCGATGTTGTCGGCCACCGCGGAGAGGCGGTTGGCCTGCGCGTTCATGCCGGAAACGCCGGTCCGCATCATTCCGTAGAGGCTCATCGATGGATCTCCGCAGTGCCTGGGTAGCAGGCCGTAAAACTATGCCTCGTGTCTTGCGCGAGGCTGGCGCGGGATGGGCCTAGAGCGTGATGGCGCTTCGTTGAATCGCCGTCACGCACTGACTCTTTGTTGGAGCATGATCCTTGTCCGAAAACCGGTTCCCACTTTTTGCTTTCGCTGATCTTCGGTTCGGGATCACGCTCGAGGGCGGCCATCAAAACACCAGCCGATAGCCGAGGAACCTCTTGGAATCGATCGGATCGTGACCAAGCTTCTCGCGCAGCTTCTTGCGCAGCTTCGAGATGTGACTCTCAACCACGTTCTCCTCGACCTCCTCGTCAAAGATGCCGTAGATGGCGTTGAAGACCTGGGTCTTGGTCACGCGCCGGCCGCGGTTGCCGGCCAGATATTCCAGGATGCGCCGCTCGCGCCGCGGCAACGGCAGCGGCTCGCCGTTGATCTCCGGATCGCGGCCGTCCATGAAGATCCGCATCGACCCGACCTCGGTATAGGCGGCCTCTTCGGAGCCGCGGCGGCGGATGGCGGTGATGCGGGCGAGAATCTCTCGGATATGCACCGGCTTGCGCACGACATCGTCGACGCCGCTTTCGAACAGCCGCAGCGTGTGCTCGAGCGAGTGATGTTCGCTCAGTGCGATCACCGGCGCGCCGGTGCGGTCGCGGATCTGGCGCGGCGATATCGCGCCTTCGCGGCAGTCGCCGATGAGAAAGGCCCTGACGGATCTGAGATCGGTGTCGGCAGCGGAACTCACCCACTCGCCGAATTCGCCTGGCGCGAAGCCGGCAGTGGCCA
Organism: Mesorhizobium sp. CA6; assembly: GCF_020165035.1. NCBI lineage: Bacteria > Pseudomonadati > Pseudomonadota > Alphaproteobacteria > Hyphomicrobiales > Phyllobacteriaceae > Mesorhizobium > Mesorhizobium sp. CA6. Next base: position 195,039 of record NZ_JAIUHI010000003.1, read on the forward strand.
CCCCCTCGCGATCGAAAAGTGAAGAGTAGCCCTCTGTCACGAGCTCTCGCTCGTCAACGATCACGATCATCGGCCCGCCCTCCGAATCATTTCACTTGCCCCGTGGGGAAAGGCGTACCCGGCTCGATGAATCCTGAAAAACCATCATTTCTTGTAGCTATTTTCTTGGGAGTTTTTTTGGGAGCCGTAATAAAAGCGGTTGCGCTGGTGTATTCGCGCCAACTGTTGGCCGACGAGTATCGGGGTCGGCGGATAGGCTGGCGAAGGTCGACCGGCTTCTCACGTACAACAACTACTGATTGCAGAAGGTGCTGGCATTCGGAGTCCATTTGCCGAAGCCGGTGGCGACCATGTTGGCGATGACGCGGCAGACATAGACCTTCTGCGCGGGGTCGTTGTCGGGGCCGGCATGATAGCGGGCGACGGCCATTGACCAGGTCATGTGCCGGGCATGCAGGCTGACCAGGAAGCGCGCCGCGTAGTCGACATTGCGATGCGGGTCGAGCATGTCCTCGACGCTGCGGAACTGCGCGCCGTGATAGCGATGGTTGATCTGCATGCAGCCGAGATCGATCAGCGTCTTGCCCTCGCGACGCGCGTTCTCGAATGCGGCGAGCGCTTCGCCGCGACTGCGAGGAAACACAGCTTTTCCTTCTATATTCAAGGCATTAGGCTGAAGGCTGCCCTTCTTTCCGGTCTCGGTCAGGCCGACGGCGTACAGGATTCCGGCGGGCACCCCGTAGCGATCGGCGGCGCGCAGGATCTCCGGCTCGCAGGGATTGGCAGCGGCGCTGGCCGCGCCGGCAGCGAAACTAGATATACATATCGTCGTCAGCACGCTCGCGAAGAGGCGAAGCGGGTCGACCGAATTCCTGTGCGCCATTGTTCCTTCCCGGTTGCCGGCCGCCGCCCGCGCCGTTGCTGCCCGAGTTCCCAGGCTGGAACGAAGGCTGGTCACGGCCTGTCGACATCGGCATGGCGCTGGTTGCGTCGGCGCGGCTGGCCGCATGCGCTGCTATCGAGGGTTGCAGTATGGTGACCTTGTCGACGTCGAAGCCGAGGCTGCGCATCGACTTGACGACGGCGTCGCTGTCGGCGGTGAGACGGCGGTATGCCTCGTGTGTCTCGGGCTTCATCTCAATCGAAAGTCGCTCCCCCGAGAGCCGCAGGCTGGCGACAACCGATCCGAGCTCCGAAGGGTGCAGCTCGATCTTCAGCACGTGTGTCGGAACGGCAACAGAATTGGTCGTCTGGGAGCCCGTCGAGGCGCTTGCAAAGGCTTGCTGGACGCCATTGTCGGAGGCAAGCCCTTCAACCAGCGCCGATGCCGTCTGGCCGATCGGATTTTGCGCCGGCGCCGGGAAGCTCTGCTGGCTGACGACTTCCATGCGTCCGGCGGAAGAAGACGGCTTGCCCGGAGTCTGCTGCGCGGCCGACTGCGATTGCAGCGAAGCCTTGGATGCGGAAGCCGGCCGCCAGCCTTGCGGCGGCAACGGGCTACCGGCCGCCGGATCATCCCCTTGCGCCGGCAAGGCATCGGCATCACGCCGGCCCGGCATATCGAGAGCCATTTGCGCCTTCATCGGCTTTAGCCCAAAATCGGGGCCGGAATCGTCCGCTGCCGTCGAACGGGTGGATCGCGACAGCGGCTCGGCGGAACTGTCAATCGCCGTGCGCTTGCCGGCGCGCAGCCGCAGTTCCAGCGATCCGTGGTCGCCGGCGGCTTCTTCACCATCAGCGCCGCCCGCGCCCGACGATTGCGCGAAATGCTTCATGTCGCCCAGCGCCATCAGCAACGGCAAGCGGTCCTGCAGCGGCGCGGGATCGTCGGATTGCGCCGCGGTATCCTTATCTGCGGTCTGCTTCGCGGATAAGGATTGCCCGTCGGTCTTCGCGGACTTTCCCGTCGCCTTCTGCGAACCGGTTTTCCCCTGCGGGTCCTGGTCCGGCTCATGCCTGCCGGCATTGGCCGGCAAGCGCCTTGCCGGATGCGCGTTGGGTATTACCGGTCCGGCCGTGTGCTTGTCCTGTGGGCTCTCGGTCCCATGCACAATCTTGCCGAAATTCTGATCCCCATCCTTGTCGCCGGCAGTGTGCTGCCGGGACTGGGCCTGTGTCGAAGCAAAGCCCGGCAAGGTCTGGTTGACGCTGGTCATTTTGGGGCTGCTCCGAGGAGTTGGTCGATCTGGTCGAGCTGACGCCGCGTGCTGGTGACCGCCGCATCGATCGGGTCTTGCATATCGGGCTTCGCCGGCGCGGATGCCTTAACCACCGGCGCGGCGCCGGTCGGAGCCGGAGCGGCCGCCAGGGTTTCAGCCGATGCTCGCGCGGGCTGCTGGACAGGGGGCGGCGAAGCGGCGGGCGCCGCGTCTTTCGCCTGGTCGCTCGGCGCGACCGGCGGATCGCTCACCGCGACCGCCGGATCGCGTGCCGCGACCGCTACCTGTTCGGGCATCGCTCCTTCCACGGGAGGCAAGTCCGCATCGGCCGGGTCGGCTGAGGCCTCGGTCGCGGATTTCCCTCTGTCGCCTCTTGCAACGATCGTCGGTGCGGTTTCGGCATTTGCGGGCGCTTTCACCGGCGCCATCACTTCGCCCGCCACGGCCTGCGCGGCGTCGAGCAGGTCGCGGTCGCTTTGCGAAAGCTTGCCGCGATCGATCTTGCCGAGCTTGGCGCGCACTTCATCGACATTGGCCGATGTCATGGTGGAAAGGCTCGAATAGAGCTGGGTGCGCGGGTCATCCTGGCTGCCGTTGCCGTTGCGGCCCCGCTCGGCCTTCGCTGAGGCGAAAGCCGAGAGCTCGGTCATCCCGTCGATCGCGGCACGGCGTGCGATGCGCAGGTAGATAACTTTCTCGCGCTCGGGATCCATCATCGAGGTGATGTCGGCGATCTTGTCCTGGCTGATCGCCATGTGCAGCGTAATGACGCCGGAAACAAAGGCATCGGCGAACTGGCTGGCGTAAGGCGAATAGAGATAGGAGGCGACATACTGGGTCGAAGCCAGCGCGAAACGGGCGGCGTCGCCCTGTGCGGCCGCGATGCCCACGGAGCGTCGAAGCGCTGCCTCCTCGACCAACGTGCCGGGGCTGAGCAGGCGCGCCTCGTCGAGCAGGTTCAGCGCTGCCGCAGGATCATCGGTCGCAAGCAGCGAGCCCTTGACCAGCGCCAGGAAGGCGCCGAGGTCGGCGGGCACGCCCATCGGATCGATCGGCTTCAGCATTTCGATCGCCTCGGCCGGCCGGCCGCTCAGATAGGCGACGACGCCTTTGGCGATGGCCAGGCTTTGCGGGTCGGTTATTGCACGCGAAGCCGCCGCCGCGACCGTCACCGGGTTGCCGCCGCTCATGCCGTAGACGAGCAGAGCGCGGAAGTTCTTCGGCTCCTTGAAATCCTCGGCATCGGCATTGCGCACCCGGGCGTCGATCATTTCGAGGAGTTTTGCCTGCATCGGCAACGCGGCATGATCGCCGCCGGCAATACGATCCTGGATCAGCTGCAGCGAACGCACCAGCTGATAGGGTTGCAGGGCGTCCTGCGCCAATGCCGCCGATGACGGCCCGGCAACGAACAGCGCCAGCGCCAGCGCCATTCCGGGAAAAGCGTGAGGCGGTTTTCCATTCGGAATTGCGCCAAGGCAAAGAGATGGAGCGGTTCGCCGTTTCGCTGAAACAGTGAAGCGCTTCATCGAACGGCCGATGACGGTCCTGGCCCTCATCCGCCGGCCGCCATCAGGATTTCGATGCGTCGGTTCGCGGCAGCCATCGGATCGGAGGCGATCTTTGGCTTCCGGTCGGCGAAGCCCGCGACCTCGGTGATGCGGCTTTCGTCGACGCCCCCGCGCACCAGCATATAGTAGGCCGAATGGGCGCGCGCGGTGGACAGCCGCCAGTTGTCGTAAGTGTCGCTGCGAAACGGCCGCGCGTCGGTGTGGCCGCTGATGGTGATGGTGCCCTTCTTCTGGTTGATGATGTGGCCGATCTTTTCCATCGCCAGCACCAGCTCGCGGCGCGGCATGGCCGAGCCGATCTCGAACATGCCGAAATCGAGCTGGTCGGTGATCGAAATGACGACACCCTTGTCGGTGGCCTCGACCGAGACGCCGTCGGCGAGCTTTTCACCCGGTAGGAATGCCTTGGCGAGCTCCTTCTTGATATCCGCCGCTTCCTGAAGAGCGGCTTTGCTCGGCGCCTTTTCGCCTTTGTCGGCGGCTTGCTCGGATTCAGTCTTTTCCGCCTTCGCAGGTTCGGCTTTGGTGTCGACCGCTGCAGCCTCGCGCTTGTCGACTTCAGCTTTCCCGCCTTGGGCTTTCTCGGTCTTGTCTGCTTCGCCCGACGCCTTCTCGGCGTCGCCTTGCGCGGCCTTTGGCCCGCTCTTAGCGTCGGTCTTTTGCGGGGTTGCCAGCGGCTCCAGCGGCGCGGCCGTCAGGGCAGGAGCGGCCGGAACGACCTTCACCTTCGGCACCGCGACGGCGGCGACCTTCTCGCCGGGCTTGACCGGATCGCCTTCGATCCTGGCGCGTTCGGCGGTGGCCTCGGCGCCAGGCGCCGCCACTTGCTGCGACCAGAAATCCGGCGCGAACGGATCGCGGTAGGACTCGCCGCCGGATGCGCCGGTTGCCGGACCGGCCGCCTGGGCGCCGCCTTCGCCCTTGGCGCTGACGTTCTGCATCACGCCTGTGTCGGCGGCTATTTCCGCCAGCACCGCGTAGGGATCGGCAAACAGCTTTTCATCGGAGAGCTGGGCATCCTGCGCTCCGGCCTTCGTCTGCCGGCGCTCGGAGGAACCGGCGCCGCCCTTGCCGTCATCGCCCGCCTTGGTCGCGCCCTGCTGCGGGTTGTCCGCGGTCAATCCGACCTTGCTCGGGCCGTCGCCCAAATCTTCCAGGCCCTTGCGGCTGGAGTTGCGATCGATCAGCTCGACCGGATTGAAATAGCTGGCGACGGCCGCCTTGGTCTGCTCGTTGGCGGCGTTGATCAGCCACATGACGAGGAAGAAGCACATCATCGCCGTCATGAAGTCGGCGAAGGCGATCTTCCATACGCCACCATGGTGGCCGTCGTCATGACCGTCGTGATTGCGCTTGACGATGATGATCTCGTGCCGGGGGTCGGCATGGTCGACGGCGCTCATGACAGGACCTCCGACAAGGACGCCGACCACTCGGCGATACGCGTCTCGAACACGGTTTCGTCGATGGTGACGGTCAGGTCGAAGCCCGGCGCCTCGCTGAAGTCGAGATTGGCGGCGCGGGATCCGAGCGCCGCCTGCAGCGGCTCGAACAGCGACAACGGGCCGCGGACGGCGATGCGCACGGCCTCGCTGTCGGCGACCGCCGCACTGATGGCGCGGGAAAGGGCAGCGAGCGAACGCTCCTGCAGGTCGTCGCTGAGAAGGCCGCCGACGATACGGGCGACGGTTGCGCCGGCAAGCTCGGCAACGCGCTGCTCCATGGCCTCGATGCGCGTGGCGAGGGCGGCGCCGAGATCGCCGCCGAAGCTCTCAAGGAAAGTTTGCGCGGCCTGGTTGCTGGCCTGGCGCTCGGCGTCGAGCGCTGCCTGATGGGCCAGCGCGAGGCGCGCCTCGAGCGCTGCCTCCGCGTCGGCCACGGCCTCGGCGATCAGCGCGCCGATATCGGCCTGCGGCTCCGGCGCGGCCGGCAGATGCTCGGCGTCGCGCGCGGTCGGCGCCTGATTGGCACGCGGCGTGCGCGAACCAAAATCGGGCAGGAGATCGAAGAGGGCTGCGGAGGCCATGGCCTAACCTACGGCTTCCGGGACGGCTGCCCATTTGCGCAGAATCTGCGCGGTGCGCTCCTCGTTGAGGTCGACCATGCGGGCAAGCCGGTCCTGCGGCGCCGGCCGGATTTTCTGGCGCAGGTCATCGAGCGGGGTTGCACCGGCGCGCGCGCCGGGCAGGGCGCCGGCCGGGGCCTCGGCGGTGATCGCGGCGACCGGCGCATCGGGCGTCGGCAAGGAACGCTGCACGTCGTCGAAGCTCGGGCCGGCAATGGCCGCGGGCCTCGCCGACGCCGTCAGCGCGGCGGCCATCGGCTTGAGGCCGAAGAACGCCACCAGGAAGACGACGACGATGAAGGCGCCGGCATTGATCAGCGTGCCGGTATAGGTGCCGATCGAGGCGAGAATGCCAGGCTGATCTATCGGCTCGCCGTCGAGGCCGTTGATGAATTCGACCGCCGAGACGTCGATGATGTCGCCGCGCTTGTCGTCGAAGCCGGTCGCCGAGGCGACCATCTTCTGGATATCGGCGACTCGCTTGGCGATCTGCTCCGGCGTGGCGTCCTTGCCGAGGATGGTCTTCAGGCGATCCTGGTTGACCACGACCGCGATCGACATCTTGTTGACCGTGTAACCGTTGGAGACGGTGGCGATCTTCTTGGAATTGATCTCGTAGTTCGTGATCTCTTCCTTGCGGTCGTTCTGCGAGGTGGATTGCGGGCCTTCGGTGGTGGTGGTCTGCGTCTCGGGCAGGTTCTGCTCGACGCTGGTCGGGGTCGAAGCCTGCTTCTGGTTGCTGGCCTCGTTGGTCTTCACTGACTGCACCGAACGCTCGACGCGCGAGTTCGGATCGAAGATCGTCTCCTCGGTCTGGCGCGTGTCGGTGTTGATGTCGGCCTTGACGCTGGCGCGGAAATTGTCCGGGCCGAGATAAGGGGTGAGCGCGCGGCGGATGTTGTCGCCGATCTGCGCCTCGACCGTCTGCTCGACGCCCAGCGTGCGCGCGGCGCTCGTGTTGGACGGGTCGTCGCCGGCGGCCAAAAGATTGCCGTTGGAATCGAGCACGGTGACCTTGTCGGCCGAGAGGCCGGGAACGGCCGCGGCGACGAGGTGGCGGATCGACATGGCGCTCTTCTCGGCATCGCTGCCCGCATAGCGGATGACCACCGAGGCGGAGGGCTGCTGCTCGTCGCGACGGAAATTGGCACGCTCGGACATGACGATGTGGACTCGAGCCGCCTTGACGCCGGAGATCGACTGGATGGTGCGCGCGATCTCGCCTTCCAGGGCGCGCACGCGGGTGATCTGCTGCATGAAGGAGGTGAGGCCGAGCGAGCCGACATTGTCGAACAGCTCATAGCCGGCGTTGGCGCTGGTCGGCAGGCCTTTCTCGGCAAGCAGCATGCGCGCCTGCGCGGTGGTGCCGGCCGGCACCATCACGGATGTGCCGTCAGAGCCCACATCGAAGCCGATGCCGGCGTCGGCCAGCACCAGTCCGATCTGATTGACGTCGGAACGCTCGAGGCCGACATAGAGCGTCTCATAGGCCGGGCGGTTGAGATAGACCGACGCGATGCCGATGACGGCCATGACCAGGGCCGCGATGCCGCCCATGAGCGCCAGACGCCTAACGCCGAAGCTCTTCAAATTCGCGATGACGCTCTGGATCTGTTCCGGCACGATTCAACCGCTCCCAGCATGACTGTCCGCCGGAAGACTAGACCGCGAAGCTTGTGCGAGGATGATAGGCGTGCCGCCGAAGGTCTAGCAAAGCGTCGACCCGGCTCTTATCGAAAAACGAAAAAGGCCGCGCCCGAGGCGCGGCCTTTCGCCGGTCGGAATATTTCTGCCGATTAGCCGTTCTTGAACAGCGCCAGGATCGACTGAGAGGAGCTGTTGGCGATCGACAGCGACTGGATGCCGAGCTGCTGCTGCACCTGCAGCGCCTGAAGGCGGGTCGATTCCTTGTTCATGTCGGCATCGACGAGCTGACCGACGCCGCGGTCGATGGAGTCCATCAGGCTCTGGGTGAAGGTCTTCTGCAGGTCGATCGAGCTCTTGGCGGCGCCGAGCACGGTGGCGGCGTCGGTAAGCTGACTCATGACGTTGTCGATCTTGGTGACCATCTGCGTGATGATGTCGTCGGTCACGCCCGTTGCCGTGATGTCGAGATTGAAGGCGGAGACGTTGTCGATCTTGACGGGCGAGCCCGACACAGCGGCCTGGCCCGCGGTGTTGGCGGCAATGTCGGTGGCGCCGCCGGCGATCGAGGCCGCATAGGCGGCGTCATATGCCGACTGGTCGGCGGCGGTGGAGTAGATCGAAGTCTTGCGATCGAGAATGCCCTGGTTCTTGACGGCCGTTGCGAGGCCGGAATCGAACAGCTTGGTGCTCTCGACATTGATGTCGATGGTTCCGAGCGAGATGGCGCCGGACGAGGAGCGGTTGAACGAGGAGACGATCTGGGCGTCGGGCTGGACGCCGTCATTGGCGGCCGCGACTTGGGTTGACGTGACCGAAAGATAATTCGAGCCGGAGAAGGTGGCGGCATCGGCGAAGGATTTCATCTGCGCCTGCAGCGTGGTGATTTCGGTCTGCGTCTTGGCCTTGTTTGCACCCGATTGGCCGACAGCCGACAAAAGCTTGGTCTTGATCTGGCCGATCGTCGAAAGGACGTTGTTCATGCCGGTATAGGCGGTGTCGACCTTCGAGGCGCCGAGACCGAGAGCATCCTGCACAGTCGACAGCGCCGAATTGTCGGAGCGCATGGTGGTGGCGATCGACCAGTAGGCGGCGTTGTCGGAGGCCTCGGAGACCCGGTAGCCGGTCGAGATCCGGGCCTGCGTCTGCTCGAGCGATTTGTTGGTGGCGTTGAGGCTTTGAAGTGCAGTCAACGCCGCAGCGTTCGTCATGATGCTCGCCAAGAAACTCGCTCCTTCTCAAAAGCCGGCATGCCACGCAGGCCGGGTCTCGACCTGTCCATGGGTTGCGAATCGTGCCGGTCGGGCCGATTCGACAACCTAAGTGATTGGTTAACCATACCTAGCGCGATATGGTTAATGGCCTGTTAAAAGTAGGCTTCCGAGAGGTTAGGGAACGAGGGTTGCGCGAGCCTTGAGCAAACGCAAATCGGGCCGCGCTTTTGGCGCGGCCCGATGCTTTGGTCCGGTCAGTATGAAGCGATCAGCCGCGGAAGAGCGACAGGATCGACTGCGACGAGCCGTTGGCGATCGACAGCGCCTGGACACCGAGCTGCTGCTGAACCTGCAGCGCCTGGAGGCGGGTCGATTCCTTGTTCATGTCGGCATCGACGAGCTGGCCGACGCCGCGATCGATGGAGTCCATCAGGCTCGAGGTGAAGGTCTTCTGCAGGTTGATCGAGCTCTTAGCGGCGCCGAGCTTGGTCGCGGCGGTCGTCATGTCCTTCAGCGCGGCGTCGACGACTTTCATCATATCCGCGATCTGGGTATCGCTTGCAGCGGTGGTGCCGGAGAAGATCTTCATCGTGGCGACCGAATAGGTGTCGCCCGCCGCAGCTGCCGCACCCAGGGTCGGGTTTTGCGCAGTGGTGGTGACAGCGCCAGTCGCACCGACGCGGTCGGCGTCGAGGATACCTTTCGACACGCCAGCCGCGGTGCCGGCTTCATACAGCTTGATGCTGTCGACCTTGACGTCGATCGTCGAGATCGAAACTGCGCCGGTGGCATCGCGGTTGAAGGCCGAAACGATCTTGACGTCGGCTGCGCTCGTGGCGGTGGCGCCGCTGTTGACCGACAGCATGTTCGTGCCGGAGAAGGTGGCGCCGTCGGCATAGGCCTTCAATTGGTTCTGAAGAGCGGCGATTTCGACCTGGGTCTTTTCCTTGGAAGCATCGGTCTGGCCGTAGGAAGCGGTCAGCTTCTGCTGGATCTGGTTGATGGTCGAGATCGCACTGTCCATGCCGGTGTAGGCGGTATCGACCTTCGAGGCGCCGAGGCCGAGCGCGTCCGAGACGGTGGACATGGCCTGGTTGTCGGAGCGCATCGTGGTGGCGATCGACCAGTAAGCGGCGTTGTCGGAAGCCTGCGAGACGCGATAACCCGTCGAGATGCGGGCCTGGGTGGTGTCGAGGTTCTTCTGGGTGGCGTTCAAGCTCTGCAGCGCGGTCAGCGCCGAGGCATTGGTCATGATACTGGCCATGGTTACTCGTACCTATTTTTTACACGGATTTTTTTTACATACCGGCATGTCCGGTATGACGGTGCGGCATCATGCCAATGACCGCTCAGTCGGGTCACCCGCCATCTGCGAGCGACTATGGCGGGAAGTCCCTACCAAAGACCTAAATCGGACGGTTAATCGAAAATAATGTTGGAAGGCTTGCGCGCACTTTGCTCAAGCCGTCGAGACGTGACGCGGCACGCTTGCGCGCGGTCCGGCGGGATCGATCAGGTGAAGGATCGCACCAGGCTGCCGACCAGAAGGTTCCAGCCGTCGATCAGCACGAAAAACAGGATCTTGAACGGCAGCGATACCACCGTCGGCGGCAGCATCATCATGCCCATGGCCATGGTGACGGTGGCGACGATCAGGTCGATGACGAGGAAGGGCAGGACGATGAGGAAGCCGATCTCGAAGCCGCGGCGGATCTCCGAGATCATGAAGGCCGGCACCAGGATGCGCAGGTCGACAGTCTCGCGCGAGACGGTCTGGCCGCGCTCGCGGGCGAGGTCGGCGAAGAGGTCGAAATCCTTGTCGCGCACATTGTGCAACATGAAGTCGCGGAACGGGCCGGAGATTTTCTCGAACGCCTCGCCCTGCGTGATCTGGTTGTCCATCAGCGGCTTCACGCCAGTGTTCCAGGCCTGGTCGAAAGTCGGCGCCATGACATAGAAGGTCATGAACAGCGACAGCGAGATCAGGATCAGGTTGGCCGGCGTCGATTGCAGGCCGATGCCGGCGCGCAGGATCGAGAAGGCGATGACGAAGCGGGTGAAGCTCGTCACCATGATCAAAAGGCCCGGGGCCACCGAAAGCACTGTGAGCAGGCCGAACATCTGGATCAGGTAGCCGACGGTCGTGCCGTCGGCCTTGCCGATGCCGCCAAGATCGAGCTGCTGGGCCGCCGCGACGGAGGTGGTGACGACGATGAGCGCCGTGGCTATGAGGAACTTTCTCATTCGAGCAGCATCGTCCTGACGAGAACCTGTTTGACGTGGCCGCCGCTGCGCAGCGCCGCGCGCTCCTCGAGATCGGCCTTGAGATGCTGGTATCCGCTGGCGCCTTCGATCTGATGCAGCTTGAGGGTGCGCACATAGGCAAGCAGGTCCTGGTGAATCTGCTCGGTCACTTCCTGCGGCTGCGGGGCATCGTAGAGCAGCGACGCCTCCAGCCGGATCCAGACTTCCGACGGCGAGGCGAGATTGGTGGTGATCGGCGCCAGCTGCACCAGCGCTGGCCCGGCGCCCGCCTTGCCGCCTTCGGCGGGTTTTTCCGCGGCGCCGGCGTTCTCCGGCGCCGCCGGCACCGGTGCCGGGGTCTCGCCTTGCTGGAGATAGCCGCCGGAAAGCCAACCCATGCCGACGGCCGCGACGGTCATGGCCAACAGCATGGCGAGTTGGATCGCCAGGGAAGGTCCCTTTTTCGGCTGGACTTGCTCGACATTTGCCACGGCAGCGCTCTCCCGGTCCTAGAAGGGAAGCACTTGGTCGAGGATCTGCTGGCCATAGGCCGGCTGCTGGACCTCGCTCACACGGCCACGGCCGCCATAGGAAATGCGCGCCTCGGCGATGCGCTCGTAGGGGATGGTGTTTTCCGCGCCGATGTCGGACGGACGGACCATGCCGGCGATGGTCAGCACCCGAAGCTCGTAATTGACGCGGACCTCCTGCGAGCCCCTGATCATCAGATTGCCGTTGGGCAGCACGTCTGTGACGACGGCGGCGACATTGAGCTCGAGGTTTTCCGAACGTTTGATCTCCCCATCGGCATTGGTCTCGGTGCTGGAGCTCAGGCCGGCGTCGCCCTTGCCGCTGGTGCTTGCCTTTTCCCATCCTAGATTGATGTCATAGCCAAGCTTCCGCGCGGCGGTGCGGCTGCGGTCGTTCTGGTTCTTGAAATTGGCCTTGTCGTTGAGCCTGATGTTGACGGTCAGGATGTCGCCGGCGCGCAGCGCGCGCGGATCGGTAAAGAGCCGGCTCTGGCGATCGTCCCACAGCGAGAATTTCTTCGGCCGGGAGGCAGGCGGCTCGGGGTAGTTGTAAGGGCTGGAACCGCCTTCGCCGATGCCGGAGCCGACCGGCGACAAAGCGGGCTCCCTGCCGACCTCCCTGAGATCGGTACCGCAGCCGGCCAGGGTGGCGAGGGCGATCAGGGCCAGCAATTTCAACTTCATGACGGATCAACCCTTCGCGCCGCGCTGGCCATGATGCCGGTGAGCGTCGCCGCCGCCTTCTGGTCCATTTCGTTCAGGATGACGCCGGCCTTGCGCGAATCGAGCTTCATCAGGATGGCCGCCGCGAGCTCGGCGTTGACCATCGCCAGACGTTCGGCGGCGGCATCGGGCTTCATGCCGGCATAGATCTTGACGACGCCGTCCTCGGCACGCGCCAGGAACACCTCGCGGCGCTTCAGCCATTCCTCGTATTCTGCCCGCTTCGCCTCCAGTGCTTTCATACGCTCGTCGATGCCGGCCTGCAGCTGCTTCAATTCCTCGGCCTGGAGAGCGTAGCGGCGGTCGCGCGCGGCATCCGCGATGTTGGAGCAGAAGCGCTGGATCTCGCTTTCGTCCGGCGCCTTGCCGCCTGCGAGCGCAGCCGGCTGAAGCGGCGCGTTTTCATGTGTGAGCTGTGCCGGCTGAACGGGCGCCTGACCGCCCGGCAACACCTGTCGTACCTCGTCCGCATGGGCAGCGGTGCCGCCAAGCAGAGCAACCATTGCTGCGATGGCCCGGAAGCTCAGGTGACGGCGGGGTGTTGGGGAGGAAAGCGCGATCATCGGCATGCCTATTGGAGAACCAGATCGGCCTGCAAGGCGCCGGCCGATTTGATGCCTTGCAGGATGGCGATGATGCCGTCGGGCTTCACGCCGAGGCGATTGAGGCCCGAGACCAGCGTTTCGAGGTCGGGACCGTCGAGCACGGCAACGCGCGCGTCGGGCCGGCTCGCCTCGATGGCGGTGAAGGGCTCGACAGCGGTGTGACCCCTGGAGAAGGGTTCCGGCTGAACCACCTTCGGCGCTTCTGTGATGCGCACGGTGAGGGTGCCGTGGCTGATCGCCACACGCGAGATCCTGACATTGCTGCCGATGACGATGGTGCCGGTGCGCTCGTCGATGACGACGCGGGCAGGCGCGTCGGATTCGACGACTAGATTTTCGATCTCGGCATAAAAACGCGCGGCCGAGACATTCCTCGGCCGCCTGATCTGCACCGTGCGGGCATCGCGTTCGGCGGCGACCCGCATGCCGAAGCGCTGCGAGGTGTAGTCGTTGATGGCGTCGGCGATGCGGATGGCGGTCGAGAAATCGGGATTGCGCAATTGCAGCGTCAACACGCCCTGGTCATCGAACTCGGCCGGCACCGAGCGCTCGACGATGGCGCCGTTCGGCACGCGGCCGGCGGTCGGCACGCCTTGCGTCAACTGCTCGGCCTGGCCCTGGGCGGTGAAACCGCCGACGATCACCGAGCCCTGCCCGACGGCATAGATCTCGCCGTCGGCCGCCTTCAGCGGCGTCATCACCAGCGTGCCGCCGGCGAGCGAGGTGGCGTCGCCCATCGAGGAGACGTCGATGTCGATGCGGCTGCCCGACTGGACGAAGGGCGGCATGTTGGCGGTGACGATGACCGCGGCCACGTTCTTGGAGCGCGCGCGGCCGTCTTCGGTGGCAATGCCGAGATTCTCCAGCATGGCCCGGATCGACTGTTCGGTGAACGGCGAGTTGCGCAGGCTGTCGCCGGTTCCGGCGAGGCCGATGACCAGGCCATAGCCGACGAGCTGGTTGTCGCGCGCGCTCTGCAGCTGGGCGATGTCCTTGATGCGCGCCGCGACCTGACCGGGCGGCAGCGTGCTTGGCCCGGTCGAGACCCGGAACATGCGCTGGGTGGTGGCCGGATCGTATTCCGGATCGTCGTAGACACCGCCGTTTTTCTGCGCGAGCTCCCGCTTGGCCTTGGGCGTCAGCCCATCCGCCAATGCCGGCTGCAGGCCGATGGCGGCGCTCAGCAGAAGAACAAAGGCGCGCATCACGAAGCGCCGACCTTGATGGTGCCGTCGGCCATCACCGTGCCGGAGATGATCTTGCCGCTGTCGGTGTTGCGGATCTTGATCTGGTCACCGGCAGCACCTGGCTGCAGCGTGACGCCGGCGGCCGAAATGGTGAGCGAGCCGGCGGTGAAATAGACCTGGACGGAAGCGCCCTGCTCGACCAGCCAGGCGTCGCGGATGGCAGTCACCGGGATGTAGCGGCCGGGCAGCAGCGTGCGCTTGGCAACCTTGCCCTGAAGCTCCTCCGAGCGCGTCGCCATGCCGTCCGGCTTGTGCTTGCCGGGGATGAGCATCACCTGCTTGAGCGAGGCGGGCTCGATGGTCTCGCCGGGATAGATGACCCGGTTGGGGATCAGCACGGCCTCGCCGACGGCCTGGCCGGCGGCGATCTGGTTTGCCGACTGGCCGGTCGGGTCCTGCGCCAAAGCCGGCGTGCCGGCGGCCACCAGGGCGGTGGCCAGCACGGCGCGACGGAGTGCGGAGGAGATCGGCCCGGCCATCATCCGTTACCTGATGTTCTTGGAGACCACCGAGGCCATGTCGTCGGCGGCCTGGATGACCTTGGAATTCATTTCGTAGGCGCGCTGCGCCGAAATCAGCTCGGTGATTTCCTTCACCGGATCGACGTTGGAGGATTCGAGATAGCCCTGCTGGATCGTGGCGAAGCCCGGATCGCCGGGGACGCCCACATTGGCCGGGCCTGAGGCGGCCGTTTCCTGGAAGAGGTTGTCGCCGAGCGGCGCCAGGCCCGCCTCGTTGGCGAAGTTGGCGATCTGAAGCTGGCCGAGCAGCTGGAGGTCGGTCTGGCCCTGGATGCGGGCGAAGACCTGGCCTGTCTTGTTGACGATCACCTCGACCGCGTCGGTCGGCACAGAGATGGCCGGAATGACATTGGCGCCGTCGACCGTCACGAGCTGCCCGGTGGCGTTGGTGTTGAAGGCGCCGGCGCGGCTGTAGAGCGTGGCTCCATCGGCGCCCTCGATCTGGAACCAGCCCCTGCCGGTCAACGCCAGGTCGAAGCTGTTGCCGGTGCTGGTCAGCTCGCCTTGCGTGTGGACGTTGCGCACCGCCGTCGTCTTGACGCCAAGACCGATCGAGACGCCTTCCGGCACCAGCGAGGTGTTGGAACGGTTGGGCACCCCTTGGGTGCGGTCGACCTGGTAGAGCAGGTCGGAGAATTCGGCCCGCGCCCGCTTGTAGCCGGTGGTGTTGATGTTGGCGATGTTGTTGGCGATGACTTCCAGGTTGGTCTGCTGGGCGTTCATGCCGGTGGCGGCGATGGCAAGGGCTTTCATGACGCTAGATACTCATGCGGCTGATTTCGAGATAGGCCGAGACGACCTTGTCGCGGATCGCGATGGTGGTCTGCAGCGCCTGCTGGGCGCTCAGCACCGCATCGACTACCTGGCGCGTATCGGCGTCGCCCTTCAGGGCCTGTATCGACATCTGCTCGGCGCCCTGCAGGGTGTTGACGGTCTTCGTCGCCGCTTGGCTGAGCACCTCGGCGAAGCTGCTGCCGACGCTTTCGCCGGTCTGCGTTCCGACACCGCCCTGCAGCAGGTTCGGTGACGCCTGCTCCGCCCCGTCAACCGCCGTCTTGAATTGTATTGCCCCGATACCGCCGATCATTACTGGTTCCTCATCAGGTCGATGGTCATGGAAATCAGATCGCGAGCCTGCTTGATGACCTGCAGGTTGGCTTCATAGGAGCGGTTCGCCTCGCTCATGTCGGCCATTTCGACCAATGTGTTGACGTTGGGCATCTTGACGTACCCTTTGGCGTCGGCGGCTTCGTTGCCGGGCTGGAATTCGATCGGGAAGTCCGAAGGATCGCGGGAGATCGCGTTGACTTCCACCAGCGAGCCGCCGGTTGCGCGGTCGACCTCGGACTGGAAGGTGATGGTCTTGCGGCGATAGGGATCGGCGCCGGGCGTGCTGCCGGTCGACTGGGCGTTGGCAAGGTTCTCCGAGACCACGCGCAGCCGCTCGGACTGGGCGCCAAGGCCGGATGCCGCGACTTTGAGGGCTGCAGTCAGCGCATCCATGATCAGCTCTTCACCACCATCGTCATCATCGAGTGGAAGGCCTTGACGATCGCCGTGTTGAGCTCGAAGGAGCGGCGAACCTCGCCGGCTTTCATCAACTCCTGTTCGAGAACCACGGTGTTCTTCGACGGCATGATCGCGCCGTCAGGGTCCTCCGGCTTGACGTTGAAGCCGGCATTGGCCGCTTTGGCGCCAAGGTGGCCAGTCTGCGTGGCGGCAAGCGTCACCGCGGTCCGGTCGAGGACCTTTTCGAAGGGCTCGACGTCATTGGCGGTGTAGCCGGGCGTGTTGGCATTGGCGATGTTGGAGGCAATCGCCGACTGGCGCACGGCCAGCCATTGCGACTGCCGCGTGGCGAGATCGAAAAGATTTACGGGTTCCATGGGAATCTCCCGGGCAAGTACGCGCAAGACTAGGCGGCCAGTCTTGCGTGGACCTTGCGCGGGGTGGGCTTGCGCCCTGGAGCCGTATGATTTCTGTTCTATGGACCTGAAATCTGAATCCGCTTCTAAATCAAGGAATAGAGCACGACGTCGTCCGAAAACCGCTTCACACTTTTCGGCATCATGCTCTAGCGGCTACTTCGAGAGCTGGATCACCTTATCGGCGCTGGTGACGATCACCCATTTGCCGCCGCGCTGCTCGATCGAGGCGACGCGGCTGGAATCTGGCAGGACGGAGCCGCGCTGCACGATCCACAGACCGGTATCGTCCTCGATCATGGCGCGGCCGTTGGCGACATGCACCATCTTGAATTCCGAAGCGGCGGCCGGGAAGGGCTGATCGCCGGGCGCCGGCGCGGGGTCGTCCTGCACCGTTCCGGTGGCAAACAGGTCGATATCGGCATTGGGAATGTCCTTGACCGTCAGCGGCTCGCTGCGTTCGGCCACAACGCCGCCGCCCTCGCGTCCGGAATTGCTGCCGCTGCCGCCGAACTTGATGGCCTGAACGCCGAACTGCTCCTGGTTGAAGAAGATGTACCAGGGAAACAGGGCGCAGATCAGGCCGAGCGTGATGCCGAGCGCGGCGATGACGAAATCGCTGCGGCGGTCCGCGCTCTTGTCGGCGAGGCGCGGGAACTGGGCTTTCGGCGGTTCCGGCCACTCGGTGCGGGGAAAAAGGCCATCGAGCAACGAATCGCGGCTGGCCTGCGCCATGTCGGCGGTCGCTCTCGGCGGATGCGGCCTGTTGGCTCTGTTTAGAAGAGCCGTCGCCTTCTCCGTCCTGGCGCGCGCGGCTTTGTTCCTGGCAATTCTTGCTTCATCGGCAGCGGCTTTCTCCGCCGCCTCGGCCTCGGCAAGCATGTCGCGCAACATGCGCTCGGTGTATTGGAGCTCAGTCTCCTTGATCGCCATTCAGCTTCCCCTTGAGGTGGCGGGCGAGGTCGGCGAACGGATCGGCCGATGCGCGGTCTCTCGGCGATTGCGTGAGCGCCTCATAGATCAGCGGCACCTGGCGCACCGCGATGTCGAGCTCGGCATCGGCGCCGCTCTGGTAAGCGCCCAGCAGACGGATGTCGCGCGTGTCCTCGAAGCGCGCGATCATCGATTTCAGCCTTGTCACGAGCATGCGCTGCTCCGTGCTCCAGGCCTTGTCGGCGAGGCGCGAGATCGACGACAGCGGATTGACCGGCGGATAACGACCCTGCTCGGCAAGCGCGCGGTCGAGCACGACGTGGCCGTCGAGGATGCCGCGCACCGAATCGGCGACCGGATCGTTGTGGTCGTCGCCGTCGACCAGCACGGAGATGATGGCGGTGATCGAACCCTTGCCTTCGGCCCCCGGCCCGGCTCGTTCGAGCAGCTTCGGCAGGTCGGTGAAGACCGAGGCCGGATAGCCGCGCGCGACCGGCGGCTCGCCGGTTCCCGTCGCCACCTCACGCAGCGCATGGGCGAAGCGGGTGATGGAATCCAGCACCAGCAGCACGCGATGGCCCTGGTCGCGGAAATGCTCTGCCACGCACATGGCTGTATCGGGCGCGCGCCGGCGCATCATGGCGCTTTCGTCGCTGGTGGCGACGACGGCGACGGTCTTGGCCATGCTCTGGGCGCCGATCGTATCCTCGAGGAATTCGCGCACCTCCCGGCCGCGCTCGCCGATCAGCGCCACGACCACCGTATCGAAGGCCTCGGCGCCGGCCAGCATCGCAAGCAGCGTCGACTTGCCGACGCCGGAGCCGGCGAAGATGCCGAGCCGCTGGCCGAAGCAGAGCGGCGTGAAGATGTCTATGACCCTGACGCCGGTGAGGAAGCCGGTGCCGACGCGCTGACGCGCCAGGGCGCCGGGCGTCGCGCGATGCGCGACCTCGGCGGCATTCGGCCTGATCAGCGGCGGTCCGCCGTCAATGACGCGGGTCAAGGCATCGATGGCGCGCCCGCGCCAGGAAACATGCGGCGCGACGGCGAGCGGGCCGCGGCGAAAGACGGCATCGCCGATGCCGGCGTCGGCGCTGCGTTCGAAAGGCGCGACCACCACCTCGTCGCTGCCGATCTTGACGATCTCGCCGCGGCGTGCGCCGGCCTTGCCGCGCTGCTCGACGATGTCGCCGAGCCTGGCAATCCCGGACAGGCCGCGGACCTTGTAATGCGTCGGCGAGATCTCGACGACGCGGCCGCCGCGTGAAAGCAGTGCCTGCGGATCGTCGAACCGCTGCCAGATGCGTTCGAGCGCGGCCAACCTGTCGGGCCGTCCAGTATCCGCCGGGCTGTCGGAAGCGCGCAACAGGGACGAGCCGGTCGTCATGCCGTCACTTCGAGCCGAGCGTCTTGATCGCGTCGTCGGTGGAGGAATCGGCCTGCCGCATCAGCGCCGCCGTGTTCTCGAAAGCGCGCTGCACCTGGATCAGCCGAGTCATTTCCAGCACCGGGTTGACGTTCGACTCTTCCAGAAATCCTTGGGCGACACCGACGTCCGAACGGTCGGTGACGGGTTCGGGCGTGCGCGCCGGAACGACACCCGAATTGCCGTAGCGGACGAAATTCTCGCCGGGGTCGAAATTATAGAGGCCGATCGCGCCGACCAGCTGATCGTTCTGCCTGAGCGAGCCGTCGGCGCCCGCCTTGGGCGGGCCGTTGCGCGGATCGAGCTGGATCGGGGCGCCGCCGCCGTCCAGGACGGGGTAGCCTTCGATCGACATCAATTCGCCGTTCTCGTTCATGGAGAAGCGGCCGTCGCGCGTCATCACCGTGCCGGCGGGCGTCTCGATGGCGAACCAGGCGTCGCCCTGGACGGCGAAGTCGAACGGGTTGCCGGTTTCGGTCAGCGCGCCATGCGCGCCGGAAAGATAGGTCTTGCCGGAGGAGGCGAAGGAAACGGACTTCGGCCCGGTGCCCGAAACCACGTCCTCGAACTTCACGCCGGTGGCGCGAAAGCCGATTGTCGAGGCGTTGGCGACGTTGTCGGCGATGGTGTCGAGACGGCGCTCGAGCGCGATCTGCGAGGAAAGGGCGACGTAAAGGCTATCCTGCATGATCTTCTCAGAACTTCAACTGCTGCATGGCCATCATCAGGTCGGTGGATATGCCGACACTGGTCGGCTGCGCGAAGAGCACGCTGACCGACGTCACCGCTGTCGAGGTGGGGTGGTTGATCTCGTACATGCTGGTGAAGCGGGTCAGGAATTTGCTGAGCTTCTCGGGGTCGGTGAAGTCTTTGATGTCGAGCTTCTGCTCGAACAGCTGCGCCTGCTTGTCGATGTCGGCGGTAGCGAAGGAATCGGGCAGGCCGAGCGCGGTACGCGCCACGCTGGCCAAAGCGGTGTCGGCCAGCACGTCGTACCAGCTGGTGATGTCCGGCGCCTTGCGTTGGAAATAGAGCGCCAGCCGCACGCCCTCGTTGGTCTGGCCGGCGTCCTCTTCCAAGGTCTGGCGCAGGTATTTGTCGACGGTCGGCTGCTGCGCTGGAACATAGGTGGTGGCATTTGCGCCGTACTGCTCGAAGTTGAGGGCCGAGGCCAGCCCGGCATAGGCCTTGTTGGTCTGCTTGTTGGCAACGCTGTCCGGATCGCGCACACCGCCCTCAAGGACCTGCCTGATCAGGTCCTTGTCTTCGGTGGCGGAGTCGAGACCGAATGCGGCCAGCGCGTAGGTGTAGAGCCGGTCGTTCGACATCAGGTCGTCGACCGATTTCACCTTGGTGATGTTGGCGAGATAATATGTCGTCTCGCCCTTCACATAGTCCGAATCCGGGTCGAGACCGGCGATCTCAGCCTGCATTGCGT
Source organism: Mesorhizobium sp. CA6 (assembly GCF_020165035.1). Classification (NCBI taxonomy): domain Bacteria; kingdom Pseudomonadati; phylum Pseudomonadota; class Alphaproteobacteria; order Hyphomicrobiales; family Phyllobacteriaceae; genus Mesorhizobium; species Mesorhizobium sp. CA6. The sequence goes on from NZ_JAIUHI010000003.1 coordinate 215,284, forward strand.
AGTTCTTCGTGACCAGCTGCTGCGCCGGATTGTACACCGTCGCATCGGCGCCATCCGCCGCGAAGTTGAATGCGGCGACAAACTGCGCGTAGCGCTTGTCTGTCAGCTTGTTGGCGAAGCTGTCGGGATTGGAGACGCCTTCCTTCAGCGCCTTGACCATAAAGGCCTTGGCATAGTCCATGTTCTCCAGCCCGTAAGCCTTCATGGCGTATTTGAACAGGCGGTCGTTGTTGACGAAATCGTCGATCGATTTCACCTTGGTGATGTTGGCCAGATAGTATTGGGTATCGCGATCGACCGTCGGCTGCTGCTCGATGCGGGCGATAGACTTAGGGATGTCTTTGGCGATCAACTGGTAGCTGATGTAGGTGCTAAGCAAAGGGCATGCCTCCGGCCGAAGCTATCCCCGCACGATAGCGTCACTTCCTTGCGCGAAGCTGAATCGCGTTCGCTGCCTCGATTCAAGCCTCACACAAGGCACGGGGACTATCCCTGATCCACGATGTGACATGCGGAAGGACCTGTCGTGGGCATTCTGATCGGACTTGTGGTGACGCTCGGCTGCGTTCTCGGCGGCTTTATGGCCATGGGCGGCCATCTGCATGTGCTGCTGCAGCCGTGGGAAGCGGTGGTGATCTGCGGCGCCGCGCTCGGCACCTTCCTCGTCGCCAATCCGATGAAGACGGTCAAGGATACCGGCAAGGGCATTCTCGAAGCCTTCAAGCAGGCGGTGCCGAAGGAGCGCGACTACCTCGAGACGCTGGGCGTCCTGCACAGCCTGATGCGCGAACTGCGCTCGAAGTCGCGCAGCGAGGTCGAGGCGCATATCGACAATCCGGAGGAGTCGGCCATCTTCCAGGCCTTTCCGACCGTGCTGAAGAACCACGACCTGACCCATTTCATCTGCGACTACTGCCGCATCATCATCATCGGCAACGCCCGCTCGCATGAGATCGAGGCGCTGATGGACGAGGAGATCCAGACGATCCGTACCGACAAGCTGAAGGCCTATCACGCGATGGTCGCGGTCGGCGACGGCCTGCCGGCGCTGGGCATCGTCGCGGCCGTGCTCGGCGTGGTAAAGGCGATGGGTGCGCTGGACCAGTCGCCGGAAATCCTCGGCGGCCTGATCGGCGCGGCACTCGTCGGAACCTTCCTCGGCATCTTCCTGTCCTATGCCGTGGTCGGTCCGGTTGCCACCAAGATCAAGACGGTGCGCGAAAAGAAGAACCGCCTCTACATCATCGTCAAACAGACACTGCTTGCGTATATGAACGGCGCCCTGCCGCAGGTGGCGATCGAATTCGGCCGCAAGACCATATCCTCTTACGAACGTCCGACGATCGATGCGGTGGAGCAGAGCACCATGAACGCCGGCACCGCCGAGAAGAAGGCGGCCTGAGCATGCTCCATCGCAGACAGGGCCGCCTGCCGTCATGACCAGTCCGGCCAGTCCGTCAGAAACGCGGGCCTTGATCATCGAGCGGCTCGTCGGCGACAGCGGCGAGGCGGCGCAGGTGATCGGCGTCGGCCGCGGCATGGCCGAGCGGGCGCTGCCGTTGCTGCAGAAGGCGCTTGTCGCAGAACTCGGCGCGGCGGTGACCGTCGATCTGCAAGTGGTAGAGGTCGGCCGCGTTCCAGAGGCGCGGTCGCGCGCCGGCGATGCCTTCGCGCTGACCATCGTGTCCTCGCCGGCCTCGGCCGACGCTATGACGCTGGTGATGGATGCGCATGCGGTGGCCGTCATGGTGAGCGCGCTGTTCGGCGGCGATCCCGACCAGCCGGTGGCGCCGATCGAGCGCGACCTGTCGCAGATCGAGGCCGATGTCGCGACCATGGTGTTCCAGGAGGTCGCGGCGGCGCTCAACGGATCGGGCAAGCGCTCGCTCGAGCTGCGCCTGCCGGTGCCAAAGGCGACGTCGGGCGGCGAAGCGAGGCGGCGCGTGCTGCGCGACGGCGCCGCGGTCCGCATCGTGTTCGGTGTCTCCACGCCGACCGATACCGGCACCATCACGGTGATGATTCCGCAGCGCGTCCTTCTGTCTACGCGCGGAGCCACCGCCAGAACCGAAGAAGGCGAAGCCAGTGAATTCGACTGGCGGGCCCGCTTCTCCGAAGAGGTGATGCGCTCGACCGTCCGGCTCGAAGCGACGATGCCGCTCGCCCGGCTGACGCTCGGCGACCTCGCCGCGTTCGAGCCCGGCCAGGTGATCGAATTGGAGGAGAACGCGCAGGTCAACGCCAGGCTCGGCGCCCGCGACAAGACCCTGTTTGTCTGCGAGTTCGGCAAGCTGGGGCAGAACTACACCGTCCGCATCAGCCATCCGCATGACGCCGGGCAGGATTTCATCGACGGACTGATGCCGGGCTGACGCCAGGCACGGGATTCATGGAGACGACAGATGGCAAAAACCAAGGTGGAAGCCGAACCCGATCAGCCCGACGAACAGCTCGACCGCGCCATCGAGGAACTGCGCGGCGTGCTGCGGGAAGAGGAAAAGCGCCCGGATGGGGCGCTGTATTCGGGTGCCAATTCCTCGATCATCATGACCATTCCGGTCGACGTGCAGATCATCCTCGGCAGCACGGAGATGCCCGTGTCGGAGCTGATGGCGCTGCAAAAGGGTTCCACCGTCGCGCTCAACCGCCGCATCGGCGAGCCGGTCGACGTCGTGGTCAACGGCCGCAGAATAGCGCGCGGCGAGATCACGGTGCTGGAAAGCGATCCGACGCGTTTCGGCATCCGGCTCACCGAAATCATCGCCGCGACGAAGAGCGCCTGAGAATGGCCAGCGGGCGGACCAATCGGCAGCGAGGACAACACGTATGACGACGGCATTGGCGCTCACACGTCCGCAAAAGGCGGCGGCCATATTGGTGGCCATGGGCAAGCCCGCGGCCAGCCGCCTGCTCAAATTCTTCAAACAGGACGAGCTGAAGGCGCTGATCGAGGGCGCGCGTCTCCTACGCACCATTCCGCAGGCTGATCTGGAACGGATCGTCGCCGAGTTCGAAGCCGAGTTCACCGAGGGCGCCGGCCTGCTCGATTCAGCCGACCGGATGGACACGATCCTCAACGAATCGCTGTCGCCCGAGGAAATGAGCGCCATCATGGGCGACAAGAAATTCGAGCCTGTCCCGGAAGGACCTGCGCCGATATGGCCGGACCTAGAAAAGCTCGAGCCGGCGCGCCTTGGCAGCTTCCTTGCGGGCGAGCATCCGCAGACATCGGCCATGGTGCTGTCGAAGCTTGCGCCGCAGACAGCCGCTAACGTGCTGCTCACCATGGAAAAACCGATGCGCAGCCAGATCATCAAGCGCATGGTGACAATGGCCAACATCCCGGACGCGGCATCGCGGATCGTCGAGAACCAGCTGCGCGTGAGCGTGCTGTCGCAGAAAGCCAGCCGGGACACCACTGCCGGCCAGGAGCGCGTCGCCAGCATGCTCAATGAAATGGCGAAGCCGGAACTGGACGACCTTATGCAGGACCTGGAGGAAGCCGGCACGCCAGATCTCGCCGGCGTCAGGTCGCGGCTGTTCGCCTTCGACGATCTGCCGCTGCTGCCGCAAAAAGCCCGGGTTCTGCTGTTCGACGGGCTATCGACAGAACTGGTCACGCTGGCGCTGCGCGGCGCGCCGCCGGAACTCGCCGAATCGGTGCTCTCGGCGATCGGCGCACGCTCCCGCCGCATGATCGAATCCGAGCTCGGACAGGGATCGGAAGGCATCGCGCTTGCCGACATCATGGCGGCGCGCAAGAGCATATCGGTCGCCGCCATCCGGCTGTCGCGCGAAGGGGCTTTCGAGCTGCCCTCGATGCAGACCGCCACCGCCGAAGCCGCCTGACGATCATAGCCCGGTCAGAGCGCCATGGCTGAAGCGGTCGACAAGGATTCCAAAACCGAGGAAGCCACAGAAAAGAAGATTCGCGACACGATCGAACAGGGCAAGCTGCCCCATTCGCGTGAGACCGCGATCTTTGCCTCCTTCCTCGCCATACTGGTTTTCGCCGTCTTCTACGCCAAGGACGCGATCGTGGATCTCGGCATGTTCCTGTCGACGTTCCTGGAAAAGCCGGAAGCCTGGCCGATGGACACCGAGACCGACGTCATCTCGCTCTACAAGCAGGTCTTGGTCGAGATCGGCGGCGCCGTCGTCAGCCTGCTGGTGCTCTTGACGGTTGCCGGCATCGGCGCCTCGGTGTTCCAGAACATGCCGCAAATCGTCGGCGAGCGGATCAGGCCGCAGCTGTCGCGCATCTCGATCGCCAAGGGCTGGAGCCGGATGTTCGGCGTGCAGGGCTGGGTCGAGTTCCTGAAGTCGCTGGCCAAGCTCGGCTTTGCCATCGCGGTGCTGAGCTTCACGCTCTCGGAAGACCATCGCAAGCTGCTCGCCGGCATGATCACCAATCCGGCCTCGTTCGGCCTGGTCATACGCGGCATCTTCGTCGACATATTGGTGGCGATCGTCTTCGTCATGGGGCTGATCGCGGTGGTCGACATCGTCTGGTCGCGTTTCCACTGGCGGCGCGACCTGCGCATGACCAAGCAGGAAGTCAAGGACGAGCTGAAGCAGTCGGAAGGCGATCCGATCGTCAAGTCGCGGCTGCGCTCGCTGGCGCGCGACCGGGCGCGCAAACGCATGATGACGGCCGTGCCGCGCGCCACGCTGGTGATCGCCAATCCGACGCACTATTCGATCGCGCTGAAATATGTGCGCGAGGAGGATTCCGCGCCAATCGTGCTGGCCAAGGGACAGGACCTGGTGGCGCTCAAGATCCGTGAGATCGCCAGGGAGAACAACATCCCGATCTTCGAGGACGTGGCGCTAGCGCGCTCCATGTACAAGCAAGTTTCGGTTGATAGCGTGATCCCGTCGCAATTCTACCAGGCGGTCGCCGAGTTGGTGCGGATCGTCTACTCGAAGAAGGCAGCGCGAAAAGCAACCCAATGAACGGACGCCGCTAACCCATGGACCGGCAACCACACGCCAATTCCCGCGAGCTGATCGTCGCCAGCGCCATCGAGCCCGTGGTGGGCGAATTGAGGCTCATCGACGTTGCCGACTATATCGCCTTCATCCGGCTTGAGCATTTCGCCTGCCTCTCGGACCTGGTGGATTCGGCGGCCGAGCTCTACTTCCGGCCGGGCATGCTGCGGCTCGGCCATGGCGGCGAGGCGCATGTCGACTGGAGCGGCAGCCCGCGCATCGTGCTCGACCTCGAGCTTCGGCCGCGCGGCGTGACAGTCTATTTCCAGCTTACGCTGATCGAGCACGAGGCAGCCGTGACGGTCAACTACGTGTCGTTCGAGAAGCCTGGCGAGACGCCCGAGCACAACACGGCCTTGCTCGAGGACGCGATCGAAGAGGCTCGCATCCGCAGGACCGAGCCGCTGGCATTCCCCTGAGATTGATAGCAGGCGAGCCAACCTAAAGCGCGTCGCAATCTTTTGGATTCGCTCTCTGCGCTTTAGGCTTTTGATTTTGCGCATGTCTTTGCCCCGAAACCGGTTCCCACTTTCGGGAGACATGCTTTAGCCGCGGCACGTTCAGCGCCGCAGGCGTGACGTCACTCGATCAAGCCGAGCCGCAACGCCTTGGCGACCGCCTGGTTGCGGTTGACCGCGTTGAGCTTCTGCGTCGACTGGGTGAGGTACTGGTTGGCGGTATGCACCGAGAGCTTGAGGAGCTTGGCGATCTCCTCGCTGGTGTTGCCGTTGGCGGTCAGCTTCAGGCATTCCAGCTCGCGCTTGGAGATCGAACGCGCCCTGCCGGTGTCGCCGGGGCGGATGCGGGCAACCGCCGCGAAAAGCGCGAAGGAGCGGGCGTGGATCTCGCACAGCGTTTCGTCGGACAGCGCGATCTCCGAGCCGAGAAAGACGACCAGCCCGCATTGGCCGCGATCGGCATGCACCGGAAAGGCGATGCCGTTGGTGCCGGGCGCCAGCGGCGTGGTCGGCTCGGCCCAGGCGAGCGAGTGGAAGACCTGCCGCGATCCGGCGCTGCCGTCGTCGGCCCACCAGCGCGGCGCCGTCGAGAGCCGGCTATGGCGCACCATGTCCTCGCCATTGGCGCCGGAGATGAATTTGGTCGCGACAGCGGTGCCGGGATAGTCGGAATCGAAACACGCCACGAGACGCGCGCGCTCGGGCGAGGGGCTGACGAAATAGAGACCGAAGGCCGAGGCGTTGATATCGACAGCAATCCAGCGGCAGCGACGCACGGCATCCGGAATGGTGACCGCTTGATGGGTCTCCGAGCCGAGCGAGAAGGCGCCGAACGGATTGCGCTGATCGTTGAAAAGGGCGGCGGCCGCCTCTTTGACCTGTGCGTGCTTCAAATGATGCCGCTCCTGATCGCGGTCGCGATCGCCATCGCGCGGTTGCTGGCCGCGAACTTCTGGATGGCGTGCGTGATGTAGCTGTTGACGGTGTTCGACGAGACGCCGAGGATGACGGCCACCTCATCGGTGGTCTTGCCTTCCGAGACCCAGAACAGGCATTCGCGTTCGCGGTCCGACAGCGGATCCTGCATGGATGCCGCCGCGATCAGCTGCGGGATGCTGGAAAGCGCATAGCAGCATTTGAGCTGCGCCTTCATCAGCGCGGCCAGGTCGATCCTGCCTGCCTCGGCGGCCGAGAACAGCACGAACAGGCGCTGCCGGCCGACATTGAGCCGCAGCGAATAGATTTCGGCGTGGCCGAGCACGTCGAGCAGGCGGGCTTCCTCGCCGGTCAGCAACGCGCCGGCGTCGGGCGCGTGCGCCGCCACCAACGGCTTCGGGCGTACGCCCGGCGCCACGGTCAAGGGGCCCAGCGCCAAATTGGCGATCAGCCTTTTGCCGATCAGCTCGATGGCGTCGAAGATCCAGTTGGAGGAGACGATGCGCGCATCGTTACGGTCCTGGTCATGCACGATGGCGACCAGCATGTAGCTGTCGGCGCCGATATCGGCGGCGAGCTGCATGAAGAAGCTGGTGAGATCGCCGCGCGACGTCAGGCGCGAGCCTGAAGCGTCGGGTTGGAGAAGCGCGGCGGGACTGCTCATTTTAATTCTTGGATTCTTGCCGGAATCGATCCTTGTGCCCGGTGCTGGCGAAGCCAACGGCCGGACCCGAAACGCGTCACGTTTACGAAGACACACTCACGGGCGCGAACGGCGCCCAACCGCGCCGAATCCTTCTAGGGAACGCGAAACCGTCCGCGTCTGGTGCCGGCCTGGCGCCGGACTCGAGACTTTGGGTGGTCGCCGCGCCCCCGTGGACCGGCTGATTCGGGTCTAATCTACCCGCAGATGAATCTGACATCAAACGCGATTTGACAAAATCGAATCCGATGGACTCGCATTGCGACTCAGCAGCCGGTCTTCGCGTTATTTGGCGGTAGTTCAAAGCTGAATTGAGTCGATGATTTCGAGGCGAGGTCGTAAAAAAATACGCCCCCGGTTGCATCCGGGAGCGCATGGCCTTGAACAGGGGCTTAGCGATCCTCGAAGCCGGTCAGCACGCCGACGGCGTTGATGCCGATCTCTTCCACGGCGTAGCCGCCTTCCATGACGAACAACGTCGGCAGGCCGAGCTTGGCGATACGGCGACCGATCTTGGGATAATCCTCGCTCTTCAGCTTGAACTGGCTGATCGGGTCCTTCTCGAAAGTATCGACGCCGAGCGAGACGATGACGACATCAGGGGCGTAGGCCGCGAGCCTGGCGCAGGCGTCCTCCAGCGACGCGCTCCAGCCGTCCCAATCGGTGCCGAAAGGCATCGGGTAATTGACGTTGAAACCTTCGCCGTCGCCTTCGCCGCGCTCGTCGGCATGGCCGAGGAAGAAGGGATACTCGACCATCGGATCGCCATGCAGGTTGAGCACCTGGACGTCGCCGCGGCGATAGAAGATTTCCTGCGTGCCGTTGCCGTGATGGTAATCGACATCGAGGATTGAAACGCGCTTGGCGCCTTGGTCGCGGAACCACTGCGCGACGACGGCGGCGTTGTTGATGAAACAGTAGCCGCCCATGAAGGCAGCGCCGGCATGATGGCCGGGCGGGCGGCAAAGCGCGAAGGCGCTGCGCTCGCTGTCCTTGACCAAAGCGGCGGCGGTCAGCGCCACATCATAGGACGACTTGATCGCCGCCCAGGTGCCTTCGACGAAGGTGGCCCCGGCGTCGAAGGAATAATAGCCGAGCAAGGCATCGACGCGCTTCGGCGGCACATCGCCGCGCAGGCCGCGCGTCGGCCAGGTGAACCCCATCGCCGATCCCGTGAAGCCGGCGGCGACCCATTGCGGCCACACCGTCGGCAGGAAATCGATGTAGGCGGCTTCATGCACACGTTTCGCGGCGGCGAGGTCGTGCTCGGTCGGTCCGATGATCGGCCCGAGCTTCTCGCTCTCAACTCGCGCCTTGATGAATTCGGCCCGCGACGGCTTCTCGAAACCCGGCACGATGGCCGACGTGACCAGTTCCATCTGGCCTGAATGGCCGGCATGAAGTGGCGAATAGACAGTTTTCATGGAAACTCCCCTGGAAGTGCGAAATCGATTGGAAGTACGAAATCACTCGAGATTGAGATGGGGGCTGACCAGGGCGAGCCACATGGTTTCCACATCGTCCTCGATGAGGTCGTATGTCCTGCGGTCCCTCTTCAGCCCGACAAGCCGGCAGACATGGCCGACTTCCATCATCAGCACGCCGAGCCGACTTGCGATCTTGTCTTCAAGCGCCGGATTCACATGCCGCAGCCACGCGGCGTAAAGGGCGATGATCTCTTTGTCGTATTCGTCCTGGATAGGCCTCAGGTCGGCGTTGCCGGATATGGCCTCGATCACCGGCATCAGCGTGGCGTTTTCGAGATAGAGCCTCGATGTGTCGGCGAAGAGCTTGCGCACCTCGCGCCGAAACTCGTCACGGTTGGTCGGCCGAGGGACGTTGATGCGTTTCCGGATCACCTCGGGAAAAGACGACAGCCAGCGCCGGGCCAAGTCCAGAAGAATGGCTTCCTTGTTGGGAAAGTACTGATAGACGGAACCGACCGACAGGCCCGCGCGCTGCGCGATGGCGAGCGTCGTCGGCGTTCTGGTTCCTTGCTCTCGCGTCAGGATCAGGGCCGCATCGAGAATCCTGTCGACCACCTTGCTTGACCGTTGTTGCCGCGGCTGCTTGCGCGGTTCGAGCGCTATCCTGGTCTTGCGGTCGAGACTGCGCTTCACTGCTTGTCGCCCCCGTTCCCCGCTCGGCCTCGCCATCGGCGTGCGGTGCAGTCCACAGTACATTCTAAATCCGGCATGTTGACAAACGCGAATAATCAGTCGCATTCTTTATCCACGCTGTCTTCCACGATAACAAGGGGAATTTCGAAGACGGCGCATCGGCATCGATTTGTCCCACGGCGCTGTCCATGTGGAGCGGCGGCTCGTTGGATCTGGCGTTGCCGGTCCCTCAGCAAAATGTGGAGTCGCGATGTCGGTTGCGGATGGTGGTGCGGATCTTGTGGTCGTCAACGGCCGCGTGCTGACCATGGACAATGACAATCCCGCTGCCGAGGCCGTTGCCGTCAAAGACGGCGCCATCATCGCCATTGGCAGCCGCCCTTCCATCGAGGAGCTCAAAGGTCCGACGACAAAGGTCGTCGATGCACAGGGCGGCTCCGTTCTGCCGGGCTTCATCGAGGCGCATATGCATCTGTTCGGCGGCGCGGCCGAGCTCGACAATCTGCATCTGGCGGGTGTGCACGGCTTCGAGGCGCTGCGCGACGCGATCCAGGACTTCGCGGTGAAGCGCCCGGACGCCAGGCTTCTGATCGGCGCCGGCGTCGACTATGCCATCCTGCCGGAGCCGGTGACGCGCCACGATCTCGACCGCATCATTCCCGACCGTCCCTTCGCCATGTCGGCTTCGGACCACCATACGATGTGGGCGAACACCAAGGCCCTGGAAGAGGCCGGGCTGCTCAATGGCAGGGAGGTCGGACAAGGCAACGAGATCGTCATGGAGGCCGACGGGCTCGCCGCCGGCGAGCTGCGCGAAGGCGAGGCCTTCGGACCGGTCCTCGACCATTACGGGGCCAACCGGACGCGGCTTGGCCTGGAAGGCGCGGAGCCCGATCCTTATCCTTCGGCGAAGGAACTGGCTGCCGATCGGGACCTGATGCATCGCGGCCTCGAGTGGTGCGCCAAGCATGGCATCACCTCCATCCAGAACATGGACGGCAATCTCTATCAGCTGGAGCTGCTGGCCGGGCTGGAAAAGGAAGGGCGGCTGCTCTGCCGCACCAAGATCCCGTTCCACTTCAAGAACTTCATGAAGCTGGAGATGCTGGAAAAGGCCTCGCGAATGGCCGCGACCTATAATTCAGAATGGCTGACGTCCGGCATGGTCAAGGTCTTCTATGACGGCGTGCTGGATTCCTGGACGGCGGTGATGGTCGACGACTATGCCGACCGCCCCGGATGGCGCGGCGAGCCGCTGTTTTCGCCTGAGCATTTCGCCGAGGTGGCGGTCGAGGCCGACAGGCGCGGCCTGCAGATTGCCGTGCACTCGATCGGCGACGGCGCCGTGCGGGCGGTGCTCGACGGCTATCAGGCGGCGCTGAAGAAGAACGGTCGGCGCGACAGCCGGCATCGCGTCGAGCATATCGAGGTGATCACGGCCGCCGACGTGCCGCGCTTCGCCGAGCTCGGCGTGTTGGCGTCGATGCAGCCGGCGCATCCGCCCGGCGCACTGAACTTCCCGCTCGAGCCGACGATCTCGCGCATCGGCCGCGACAAGTGGCCGTTGAGCTATGCCTGGCGCACGCTGAAAAACGCAGGCGCGCGCGTGGTGTTCGCTTCCGACTGGCCGGTCTCGCCGGTCGATCCGATCCTGTCGATCCAGGCGGCAGTGATGCGCAAGCCTTGGGCAGAAGGCATGCCGGACCAGAGCTTCTCGTTGCAGGAGGCAATAGAGGGCTACACGCTCGAGGGCGCTTATGCGGAGTTCAATGAACATCGCAAGGGCCGCCTCAAAACCGGATATCTCGCCGATATCGTCGTTTTGTCGGCCGATATCGAGGCGACCGCGCCGGAGGCGCTGCACACCGTGCATCCGGTGACCACCATCTGTGGAGGGAGGATCACCTACCAAGCCTAACGATGGCATAGGAATTGCTTAATTGAATGGGGACTCGGGATCGAGTCACTGCTGCGCAGTTGCCAAGCCGACCGGCTTGTGGTGACAATCAAAACAGGAACACACCTGCCGACAAGAGCAGGCGCTCTCAATGGGGTAATCGTGCCGGAACAACCGGGTAAGAACGCGATCGAAGTTCGCGGTGTTCGCAAGGTTTTCGGAACCGGCGAAAACCAGGTAGCCGCCCTCGACACGGTATCGGTGTCGATCCGCGAGAACGAGTTTTTCACACTGCTCGGCCCCTCCGGATGCGGAAAGACGACGCTGCTGAGATTGATTGCCGGCTTCGATTTCCCAACCGCCGGCGAAATTCTGCTGCACGGCCAGGACATCGCGCCGCTGCCGCCCTACAAACGCCCGGTCAACACCGTCTTCCAAAGTTATGCGCTCTTCCCGCATATGACGGTGGCGCAGAATATCGGCTTCGGACTGGAGATGCTGGGCAAGCCGAAAGCCGAGATCGAGGCGCGCGTCGCCCAGATGCTGAAGCTGGTCAAGATGGAGGCGCTGAAGGCCCGCCGCACCAGCCAGATTTCAGGCGGCCAGCAGCAGCGCGTGGCGCTGGCCCGGGCGCTGGCGCCGCAGCCGAAAGTGCTCTTGCTCGACGAGCCGCTCTCGGCGCTGGACTACAAGCTGCGCAAGGAAATGCAGATCGAGCTGAAGCGGCTGCAGAACGAGACCGGCATCACCTTCATCTTCGTCACCCATGACCAGGAGGAAGCGCTGACCATGTCCGACCGCATCGCGGTGATGTCGGCCGGCAAGATCCTGCAGGTCGGCACGCCGCGCGACATCTATGACCGGCCTGCCGAACGCTTCGTCGCCGACTTCATCGGCGAGACGAACTTCCTGCCCGGCACTGTGGTGTCGAAGCAGGGCGGCGTGGCGACGGTCAAATTCGCCAGCAGCGCCACGATTAGTGCCGGCTATCCAGAAGGCTTCAATCCGACCGGCGAGGTGACGCTGGTGGTGCGTCCCGAGCATGCCGATCTGGTACCCGATCCGACCAAGGGCACGATTACCGGCACGCTCTCCAACATCGTCTATTTCGGCACCGACACCCATTTCCACGTAAAACTCGACGGGGACGGCGAGAATTTCATCGTGCGCCACCAGAACAGCCGTTCGAGCGCGGTGACCTACGAGACCGGCGCCAAGGTCGGCATCCAGTTCGAGGAGGACGCCGCCCGCGTCCTGAAAGACTGATGACGACAGCTGCTCTCTCCTCAGCCCCGCTCTCCAAGGCCGCGTTGTTTGAAGCCCAGGCGGTGAAAACCAGCGCGCGGCGCAACCGGCTCTTGTCACTGCCGGCGCTGATCATCATCGGCATTTTCGGCGTGCTGCCGCTGGTCATCATCTGCGTCTATTCATTCCTGGTCGCTGCGCCTTATGGCGGCGTGCAGTGGCAGTTCTCGACCGACGCCTATCTGAACTTCCTGTTCCAGCGCGACATTTTCGACGACACGCTGCAGTTCACGCCGGACTTCCTGATCATCTATCTGCGCTCCTTCCTGTTCGCGGTGGTGACGACGACCATCTGCCTGCTGCTCGGCTTTCCGACCGCCTATTTCATGGCGACGCGGCCGCCGGCGCAGCGCAACTGGTGGGTGCTTCTGATTACCATCCCGTTCTGGTCGAACCTCCTGGTCCGCACGCTGGCGATCATGTTCATCATCCGCGACGAGGGGCTGATCAACAATGCGCTTCTGGCGCTCGGCGTGATCGATAGGCCGATCACGATGCTCTACACCAATTTCGCCATCCAGCTCGGCCTGCTCTACGCCTTCCTGCCGTTCATGGTGCTGCCGCTCTATTCGAGCCTGGAGAAACTCGACTTCCGCCTGGTCGAGGCAGCCTACGATCTTTACGCGACGCGCCGGCAGGTGCTGTGGCGGGTGATCATCCCCCTGTCCAAGCCCGGCATCATCGCCGGCTGCCTGCTCGTCTTTATTCCGGCGCTCGGCGCTTATGTGACGCCGCTGATCCTGGGCGGCGGCGTGCACCTGATGATCGGCGATCTCATCGCGCAGCAATTCGGTTCGGGCCGCAACTGGCCGCTCGGCTGCGCGCAGGCGCTGATTCTGATGGCGGCAGTGCTGGTGGCGCTGTACTTCTATGTCCGCAATACGTCGGGCAAGGTGCAGCATGGCTGAGCCTCGCGTCATGGACATCAAGGACCAGCCGGGCTTCCGCTCGATCGCTATCATCTGCTTGCTGGTGCTTTATATACCGGTGCTGATCCTGATGATCTTCTCGCTGAACAGCGGATCGCTGGTCACGCATTGGGAAGGCGTCACGCTCAACTGGTACGGCAGCGCGCTGCTCAACGAGGAATTCCATAGCGCGGCGAAGAACACGCTGATCATCTCGGTGACCGCGACGATCGTCTCAACCATCTGCGCGACGCTGGCCGCGATCGGCATGACGCGGGTGAAGCCATGGCGCGGGCTCGCCGCGGCTTTCATGGTCATCAACCTGCCGTTGATGGTGCCGGAGATCATCACGGCGGTGGCGACGCTCTCGTTCTTCGCGCTGATCGCCGGCACGCTCGGGCTGAATTTCGGCATCGGCAATTTGATCCTCGCCCACACCGTGTTCTGTATCCCCTTCGCCTATATGCCGATCAGGGCGCGGCTCGAGGACATGGACCTGACGCTGGAATACGCGGCAGCAGATCTCTATGCGACGCCGTGGAACGCCTTCAAGCGCATCACGCTGCCGCTTTTGGTTCCCGGCATCATGTCGGGCGCGGCGCTGGCCTTCATCGTCTCCTTCGACGATTTCACCATCACGCAACTCGTCGCCGGCCCCGGCCAGACGACGCTGCCCCTCTACATCTGGAACCAGATCCGGCGGCCGATGACGCCGGAGATCAACGCCATCTCGACCATCTTGCTCCTGGTGTCGATCCTGTTCGTTTCGGTCTCGTTCCTGATCGCGCGGCGGCGAGCAAAATGATCCGCGAGCTCCAACACAACAATGGGAAGGCAAGGAGAACATAAAATGTCTGGAAAGATGATGGCGGCCGTGTCCGCGGCCGTTCTGCTATGGGCAGTGCCGGCGCTCGCCGACGGCGAACTGCACATCTACAATTGGGGCGACTACACCAACCCCAAGCTGATCGAAAAATTCGAGAAGCAGTACAACGTCAAGGTGACGCTGGACGACTACGATTCCAACGAAACCATGCTGTCCAAGGTGCGCGCCGGCAATTCCGGCTACGACATCGTCGTGCCGTCCGACTACACTGTGAAGATCATGATCGAAGAAGGCCTGCTCGAAAAAACCGAGCCCAACGCGATGCCGAACGGCAAGAACATCGATCCGCGCTTCCTCAACATTTATTGGGACGACGGCCGCCATTATACCGTGCCGTGGCAATTCGGCACGACCGCGTTCTCCGTCAATACGGACAAGTTCAAGGGCGACATCAACACGCTGGCCATCCTGTTCAATCCCCCCGATGAACTGAAGGGCCAAATCAATATGCTGGACGACGTCAACACCGTCATGCATGCGGCCGAGCGCTATGCCGGCGTGCCGCGGTGCGGCGCCGACAAGGCCAATTTGAAGAAAATCAACGACATCCTAACGGCCGCCAAGCCGTCGTGGAAAACCTTCAGTTACGACACCATCACCAAGATCACCTCCGGCGACGTCATCGTCTCGGAGCAGTGGAACGGCGCCAGCTACCGTTCGCGGCAGAAGATTCCGGCGATCAAATATGCCTATCCGAAGGAAGGCATCGAAGGTTGGATGGACAATGTCGCGGTGCTGAAGGGCGCCAAGAACCTCGAAAACGCGAAGCTGTTCCAGGACTTCGTCATGGCGCCTGAGAACGCGGCGCTGATCTCCGAGTTTGCCGGTTACGACAACGGCATCGCCGGCAGCCATAAATTCCTGCCGCCGGAGTTTGCCAACTCGCCGGAAATCAGCCCTCCGGCCGGCTCGCCGACGCCGGAATTCGTACCGCCATGCCCGCCGGACGTGGTGGAGATCTACAACAAGATCTGGACCAACCTGCGCAAATAAAACAGCGCGGCGCATGGAAGGAGGGGAGGCTCCGGCCTCCCTTTCTTGTGACTGGTTCTGTGCATATCGTTCTGCGAAAAACCGCTTACGCATTTGGGCGACATGCATCGAGGAGGAAATCTTGTCGTCCTATCGCAACTCCGATCCGCGGCCGCCGATTATGCAGGGCTCGCCACCCAGGCTGGTGCCGCCGAAGCTCGACTGGGACCGGCCGCCCTGGAACCGCTGGGCCTTCCAGCACATCCGCGAATTTCTGCCGACCGTCGAGGTGTGGCGCGGCAGCGGCCATCGCCATCGCCTCGAGCGCGCGGAGGTGGACCTCGACGATCTGCCGGTGGTCGACAGCAACGGAGCGCCGACGACACTCGCAAGCCTGCTCGACGAAACCTATGCCGACGGCTTCCTGGTGCTGAAGGACGGCAGGATCGCCTATGAGCGTTATTTCAACGGCATGGACGAGCGCACGCTGCATCTGTCGCAATCGATGGCGAAGTCGGTCACCGGAGCGGTGTGCGGCATCCTGGTCGGGCACGGCCTGATCGATCCGGGCAAGCTGGTCACCGACTATCTGCCGGAACTTGTCGAGACCGGCTGGGCCGGCGCCACGGTGCAGCATGTGCTCGACATGACGACGGGCGTGCGCTTTTCCGAGGAATATACCGACCGCTATTCCGAGATCGGCCAGGTCGATGTCGCGACCGGCTGGAAGCCGATCCCGCCGGGCAGCGACCCGGACTTCGAGTGGCCGTCGCACCTGTTCGAGCTGATCCTGCGGCTGAAGGACAAGGTGCGCCCGCATGGCGAAGCGTTCGAATACCGCTCGATCGAGACCGACGTGCTCGCCTTCATCATGGAACGGGTGAGCGGCAAGCGCCTGGCGCAGCTGGTCTCGGAAGAGCTCTGGCAGAAGCTCGGCGCCGACGAGAGCGCCTGCTTCACCGTCGATAGCGCCGGCTATGCGCTGGCCGATGGCGGCTTCAATGCGACGCTGCGCGACTATGGCCGCTTCGGGCAATTGATCCTCGACAATGGCGGCGGCGTGATCCCGGCCGACTGGATCGAGGCGACACGCAGCGGCAAGCACGGGCCGAATTTCAGCCCGAGCCTTCCCGACGGCAGCTACCGCAACCAATTCTGGATCGAGGATTCGCGCTCACGCTCGCTGATGTGCCGCGGCGTGTTCGGCCAATTGATCCACATGAGCTGGGAACACAGGTTGGTCGTTGTGAAGCTTTCGAGCTATCCGGATTTCGTCAATTCCGCCTATTCGGTGGCGACGCAGAAGGCGGTGCATGCCATCGCCGCCGCGCTGACCTGAAACCGCAAAACAAGATCCGGGAGAGCATCATGAGCGGCAAGACCGCGTTCGAGGCCAGATACGGCTTTGCCCGCAAGGATGTGCGGCTCGACAACTGGCGGCTTTCGCCGTTCAACCGATGGTCGTTCCAGAATGTCGGCGAGCTGGTGCCGAGCGCGCATATCGCGGCGGCGCCCGCCGGCGAGAGCCAAGCGAAATCGCTCGGCGCATTGCTTGAGGAAAAGATATCGCTTGCCGGCGGCAGCGAGACCGTCGAGAGCTTCCTGAAGCGTTCCAACACGGACGGGCTGACGATCCTGAAGGCCGGCAAGCCTTTCGGCGACTGGTCGGCGCCGCACATGCCGTTCGGAGCGCGCCACATCATCTTTTCGATCAGCAAGTCGGTGACGGCGATCCTCGCAGGCATACTGGAAGGCGAGGGGTTGTTCGATCCCAACGCGCCGGTAACGCACTACATCCCTGAAGCCAAGGGCTCAGCCTATGGCGACGCGAGCGTGCGCAACGTGCTCGACATGACGGTCAGCCTCGATTTCGAGGAAGCCTATCTCGATCCGGAAAGCGCCTTCGCCCGCTACCGCCGCTCGACACTGTGGAACCCCGGCGGCGGGTCCGAAAGCCTCGCCGCGTTCCTTATGACCATCCAGCGGCTTGCCGAGCCGCATGGCCAGACCTATCGCTACCGTTCGCCCAATTCAGACGTGCTCGGCATCCTGATCGAACGGGCCTCCGGCAGGCGTGTCAGCGACCTGCTCAGCGAGAAACTGTGGCAGCCGCTCGGTGCTGGAAGCGAAATGTCGGTGACCGTCGACATGGAAGGCACGGCGCGCACCGCCGGTGGCATGTCGATGACGCCGCGCGACCTTGTCCGCATCGGCGAGATGATGCGGCAGGGCGGCATCGCCAATGGCCGCCGCATCGTGCCGGAAGCCTGGGTGCGCGACACGGTGGCCGGCGGCAGCCATGAAGCCTGGCAACGCGGCACGATGGCGTTCCTGTTCCCGAAGGGACGCTACCGCAACAAATGGTATCAGACCGGCCACGACAGCGGCGCCTTCTGCGGCATCGGCATTCACGGCCAGTGGCTTTACGTCAATCCGAAGACGGACGTGGTCATCGCCAAGATGTCGTCGCAGCCGGAACCGGTGGACGACAAGCTGGATGGGGACATCGTGGCGTTCTTCGAAGCGTTGAGCGGCATGGTTTGAGCCGGTCAGAGGCTGGTTCCAACAGCTGTTTTCTGTGGACCTTCGGCGCGTGACGAAACCCTTGCGGTTGGCGCAGCGGTTCTCCCGTCCTATGGTCGCCGCTCTTTTCCGCAGGGACCAGCATGGCATCGGACATCAAGCGCATCGCAGCAATCATCGCGGCCGAGATCGGCGCGCGGCCGGAACAGGCAGCGGCGGCAATCGGGCTGCTCGACGAAGGCGCGACAGTCCCCTTCGTCGCGCGTTACCGCAAGGAAGTCACCGGCGGGCTCGACGACACCCAATTGCGCGACCTTTCCGAGCGGCTCGCCTATCTGCGTGAGCTCGATGCGCGGCGCGAGACCATCGTCAGCTCCATCCGCGAGCAGGGCAAGCTTACCGAGGAGCTGGAAGCCAAGATCGGGGCGGCCGCCACAAAGGCGGAGCTCGAGGACATCTATCTGCCCTACAAGCCGAAGCGGCGCACCAAGGCCGAAATCGCCAAGGAGCGTGGGCTTGGGCCGCTCGCAGAGGCGATCCTCGCCGATCGCTCGAAAATTCCGGCCGAGCTTGCGCTCGCCTATGTCACGGACGAGGTGGCCGACACCAAGGCCGCGCTCGAAGGCGCACGCGACATCCTGTCGGAGCAGTTCGCCGAAAATGCGGATCTGGTCGGCAAGCTGCGCGCCTATATGAAGGAACGCGCCTTCCTGCGCGCTCGGGTCGTTGACGGCAAGCAGGAGGCCGGCGCGAAATTCTCCGACTATTTCGACCATGTCGAGCGCTGGGCAGGCGTGCCCAGCCACCGTGCCCTGGCCATGCTGCGCGGCCGCAATGAAGAGGTGCTGTCGCTCGACATCGAGGTCGATGCCGACGATCAATCGCCGGTGAAGCCGGTCGAGCGCATGATCGCCAACGCCTATGCGATCGGCGCGACGCTGCCCGGCGATAAATGGCTGATGGAGGTAGCCGGTTGGACCTGGCGGATAAAACTGTCGCTGCATCTGACGCTCGACCTGATGCGCGACCTGCGCGAGCGGGCCGAGGAAGAAGCGATCCATGTCTTTGCCCGCAACCTGAAGGACCTGCTGCTGGCCGCGCCCGCCGGCTCGCGGCCGACCATGGGGCTCGATCCAGGCATCCGCACCGGCGTCAAGGTGGCGGTGGTCGACGGCACCGGCAAGCTGGTGGCGACCACCACCGTCTATCCGTTCCCGCCAAGGAACGATGTGCGCGGCACGCAGGCCGAGCTCGCCGCCCTCATCCGCCAGCACAAGGTCGAGCTGATCTCGATCGGCAACGGTACCGGCAGCCGCGAGACCGAGAAGCTGGTTGCCGACATGCTTTCGGACCTGCCGGCAGGTGCCGGGCCGAAGCCTCTCAAGGTGATCGTCAGCGAGGCTGGTGCCTCAGTCTATTCGGCCTCGGCGACGGCAGCGGCGGAATTCCCGGGCCTCGATGTCTCGCTGCGCGGCGCGGTGTCGATCGCGAGGCGCCTGCAGGATCCGTTGGCCGAGCTGGTCAAGATCGAGCCGAAATCGATCGGCGTCGGGCAGTACCAGCATGATGTCGACCAATACCGGCTCGGCCGTTCGCTGGAGGCGGTGGTCGAGGATGCGGTGAACGCTGTCGGTGTCGACCTCAACACGGCCTCGGCGCCGCTTTTGGCGCGCGTGTCGGGTCTTGGGCCGTCGCTCGCCGAGGCGATCGTTGCGCATCGCGACGCGGCCGGGCCGTTTGCCACCCGCAAGGACCTGCTCAAGGTGGCGCGGCTCGGGCCGCGCGCGTTCGAGCAAAGCGCCGGTTTTCTGCGCATACCGAACGGGACAGAGCCGCTCGACGCGTCATCGGTGCATCCGGAAGCCTATGGTGTGGCCAAGAAGATCGTCGCCGCTTGCGGCCGCGACGTGCGCGCGCTGATGGGGGACAGCGCCGCGCTGAAGGCGCTCGACCCGCGCGTCTTCGTCGACGAGCGTTTCGGCCTGCCGACTGTGCGCGACATCATCGCCGAGCTGGAAAAACCCGGACGCGACCCGCGCCCCGGCTTCAAGACGGCGACCTTTGCCGAGGGTGTCGACGACATCAAGGATTTGAAGCCGGGCATGCTGCTCGAAGGCACAGTTACCAATGTCGCCGCCTTCGGCGCTTTCGTCGATATTGGCGTGCACCAGGATGGGCTGGTGCATGTCTCGCAGCTGGCCGACCGCTTCATCAAGGACGCGCATGAAGTGGTGAAGGCCGGCGATGTCGTGAAGGTGCGGGTCGTCGATGTCGACATCAAGCGCAAGCGCATCGGCCTGTCGATGCGCAAGGATGGCGGCGAGGGCGGGGCGCCCCGTGGCGGCCAGCGCGATCACGGCGGCAGCAAGCCGGCGCCGCGCTCGCCAGCGCCGCAGCGCCAGCCGGAGCGGCCGTCGCAGGGCGCGCTCGGTGCGGCGCTCGCCGAGGCGATGAAGCGCAAATAGCTACCACGCGAGCACTGCTGGCTCCTTGCCGATCTGGCCCAGCAGCCAGTCGCGAAAGCTGGCGACCGGCGGGTGGCCGCGCTTGTCGTGCGGCACGACGAGGTAATAGGCGCTGTGGCTTTGCATCGGCGTGCCCGGCGCCGGCACCAGCTGGCCGCGCTGCAATTCGCCGGCAATCAGGATTTCCGGCAGCAGCGCCACGCCGAGGCCGGCCATGCAAGCCTGCGCGACCGTGCCGAACTGCTCGAACTGCATGCCGGGCCCGGTCGGGGCCTCAAGCCCCTGATGCTCGAACCATTCGCTCCAGGCGCCGGGGCGGGTCGCCATGTGCAGCAGCGGCAGGCGGCTGATATCGGACGGCGTCACGATGGCGCGGGTGGCGAGGAATTTGGGCGAAGCCACCGGCATCACGGTCTCGCGCATCAAGAGCGTGCAATCGGCGTCCGGCCAGTCGGGCATGCCGTGATGGATCGCGGCATCCAGCCGCTCGCGGGCGAAGTTGAAGCGTCCGATGCGGGTGGCGAAGTTGATGGTGATATCGGGATGGCGGGCGACGAAATCCGGGATCAGCGGCATCAGCCAGCGTGTGCCGAAGGTCGGCAGGATGGCCAGGTTGAGAACGCCACTATGCCGATTGCTCATCAATCCAAGCGCCGCATCACGCAATTGGCCAAGCGCCGAGCGCACCGCTTCGGCATAGATCTCGCCGGGCGGCGACAGCCGGACGTTGCGGCTGTCGCGTTCGAACAGCCGGCGACCGAATTGCTCTTCTAAGAGGCTGATCTGCCTGCTGACAGCCCCTTGCGTCAGGTCGAGCTCACGCGCGGCGGCGGTGAAGGAGCCGAGACGCGCAACCGCTTCGAAGGCGGCGAGGGCGGCGGTGTTGGGTAGAAGGCGGCGCTGGACATTCATGATCCATTACTAACGCTCATCGATCCGTGATGCAATTTCGTTTGATTTTTTGCACGCGGAGTCCGATAAGCCGGCCACCTCAACAATATGTCGGGAGATCGAGGCCATGGCCGCCGAGAAGAACGCCTTCGTGTGGAACGATCCTTTCCTGATCGAGGACCAGCTTTCCGAGGACGAGCGCATGGTGCGCGACGGCGCTGCCGCCTTCGCCGCCGACAAGCTGGCGCCGCGCATCGAGGAAGCCTATGCCGACGAGAAGACCGACCCGTCGATCTTCCGCGAGATGGGCGAAGCGGGCCTGCTCGGCATCACCATTCCGGAAGAATATGGCGGGCTTGGCGCCGGATATGTGACCTACGGGCTGGTGGCGCGGGAAGTTGAACGTATCGATAGCGGCTATCGCTCGATGATGAGCGTGCAGTCCTCGCTGGTCATGTATCCGATCCATGCCTATGGCTCGGAAGCGCAGCGCAAGAAATACCTGCCGAAGCTGGCATCGGGCGAATGGATCGGCTGTTTCGGACTCACCGAGCCGGATGCCGGCTCCGATCCGGGCGGGATGAAGACGCGCGCCGAGAAGACCGCGAACGGCTACAGACTCTCCGGCTCCAAGATGTGGATCTCGAATGCGCCGATCGCGGATGTGTTCGTCGTCTGGGCGAAGCTGAAGGGCGATAGCGGCAAGGATGAGATCCGCGGCTTTGTGCTGGAAAAGGGCATGAAGGGACTGTCAGCCCCGAAGATCGGCGGCAAGTTGTCGTTGCGGGCGTCGATTACCGGCGAGGTGGTGCTGGAAGGCGTGGAAGTCGGTGAAGACGCGTTGCTGCCCAATGCCAAGGGCCTCGGCGGTCCGTTCGGCTGCCTCAACCGGGCTCGCTACGGCATTTCCTGGGGCGCGATGGGCGCGGCCGAGGATTGCTGGCATCGCGCGCGGCAGTATGGCCTGGACAGAAAACAGTTCGGCAAGCCGCTCGCCGGCACGCAGCTGTTCCAGAAGAAGCTCGCGGACATGCAGACCGAGATCGCGCTTGGACTGCAGGGCTCGCTGCGCGTCGGCCGGCTGATGGACGAAGGCAAGATGGCGCCGGAGATGATCTCGATCGTCAAGCGCAACAATTGCGGCAAAGCGCTCGACATCGCCCGCCAGGCCCGCGACATGCATGGCGGCAACGGCATCCAGATCGGCTATCACGTGATGCGCCACGCGCAGAACCTGGAGACGGTCAACACCTATGAGGGCACGCATGACGTGCATGCGCTGATCCTCGGGCGGGCGCAGACGGGGATCCAGGCGTTTTTCTAAGCCGGCAAGGCTGCTTAAATTAGGTGCAGCGCAACATCTCTGCTTGGAGAATGGCCAGCATCTATGTCAGGGTTCGGCGAATTGAAACGCCGAACTCCGGGGCACCATGGCAATTCAGGCAGCCGTTCATCACCTGACCCATTACAAATATGACCGGCCGGTGGTGCTCGGTCCCCAGGTGATCAGGCTGCAGCCGGCGCCGCATTCTCGCACCAAGGTGCTCAGCCATTCGCTGAAGGTCGAGCCGGCAAACCACTTCGTCAACCTGCAGCAGGATCCCTACGGCAACTTCCTCGCCCGCTTCGTCTTCCCGGAGCCGGTGACGGAATTAAAGATCGAGGTCGACCTCGTCGCCGACATGACGGTCTATAACCCGTTCGACTTCTTCGTCGAGGAGAGCGCCGAGACTTTCCCGTTCGACTACCCGGAGGAGATCAGGGAAGACCTCGCCATCTACCGGGCGCCGGAGCCCGCCGGGCCGCTGTTGACGGCATTCCTTCGGACGATCGGCCGCAGCCCGACAAACACCGTCAATTTCCTCGTCGACCTCAATGCAAGGCTGCAGCGCGAGATCGCCTATATCGTGCGCATGGAGACGGGTGTTTATTCGCCCGAGGAGACATTGGCCGCCGGCAAGGGCTCGTGCCGGGATTCGAGCTGGCTGTTGGTGCAGATCCTGCGCAATCTGGGCGTCGCCGCGCGCTTCGTCTCCGGCTATCTGATCCAGTTGAAGCCGGATCTCGTCTCGCTCGACGGACCGCCGGGAACCGCTGTCGACTTCACCGACCTGCATGCCTGGTGCGAGGTCTATATTCCGGGCGCCGGCTGGATCGGCTTCGACCCGACCTCCGGCCTGCTCACCGGCGAAAGCCATGTGCCGCTTGCCGCGACGCCGCATTTCCGCAATGCCGCGCCGATCTCAGGCATGGCGAGCTTCGCCAATGTCGATTTCAACTTCGACATGCGGGTCGACCGCATCGCCGAGCATCCGCGCATCACCAAGCCATTTTCGGACGAAAGTTGGGAGGCGCTCGATCGACTGGGCGAAAAGGTCGACGCGGTGCTGAAAGACGGCGACGTGCGGCTCACCATGGGCGGCGAGCCGACGTTCGTGTCGATCGACGATTTCGAATCCGCGGAATGGAACACGGCGGCCGTCGGTCCGACCAAACGCGACAAGGCGGACCAGCTCATCCGCCGGCTGCGCGAGCGCTTTGCGCCGGGCGGCTTCCTGCATTACGGCCAGGGCAAGTGGTATCCGGGCGAGAGCCTGCCACGCTGGACCTTTTCGCTCTACTGGCGCACCGATGGCGAGCCGATCTGGCGCGATCCGTCGCTGATCGCGCGCGAGACGAGCAGCGCCGCCATCGGACCCGAACAGGCCGAAAGCCTGCTCACGGCGATCGCCGGCGAGCTCGGCATCGACAAGGCGATGGTCGGCGAGGCCTATGAGGATCCGGGCGAGTGGCTGCTCAAGGAAGGCAAGCTGCCGGACAATGTCGATCCGTCCAATTCGAAGCTGGAGGACCCGGAAGAGCGCAGCCGCATGGCGCGCGTGTTCGAGCGCGGCCTGACCAAGCCGTCAGGCTATGTGCTGCCGGTGCAGCGCTGGAACAGCCAGGCCGCTGGACAGCGCTGGCGCTCGGAAAAATGGAAGACCAGGCGCGGGCGCCTGTTTCTGGTGCCGGGCGACTCTCCAGTCGGCTACCGCTTGCCGCTCGGTACGTTGCCCTATGTTCCGCCGGCGCAATTCCCTTACATCGTGCCCGTCGACCCCTCAGTGCCGCGTGGCCCGCTGCCGGCGCGCGCCGAAATCCTGCCGGAAGCTCCGGCCGGCGGCGCGGACGAAACGGCGCGTCAGCAGGCTGAGGCCTCCTTCACTGCCGCCACGGCCCAGCAGGAGCGGGTCGAGCAGCGACTGACCGAGATCGGCGGCGCGGTGCGGACCGCACTCACCGTCGAGCCGCGCGACGGCAGGCTCTGCGTGTTCATGCCGCCGGTCGAGGCGCTGGAGGATTATCTCGAACTGGTGGCGGCGGCGGAAAATGCTGCCAAGGCCATCGGGTTGCCGGTGCATATCGAGGGCTATGCTCCGCCGCACGACCCGCGCCTCAACGTCATCCGCGTCGCGCCCGATCCCGGCGTGATCGAGGTCAACATCCATCCGGCCGCCAACTGGCAGGCATGCGTTGCCACCACCACGGCTATCTACGAGGAAGCGCGGCAGTCGCGGCTCGGTACCGACAAATTCATGATCGATGGTCGCCACACCGGCACCGGCGGCGGCAATCATGTCGTGGTCGGCGGCGCGACGCCCAATGACAGCCCGTTCCTGCGCCGGCCGGACCTTCTGAAGAGCCTGGTGCTGCAATGGCAGCGGCATCCGTCCCTGTCCTACCTGTTTTCGGGCCTGTTCATCGGCCCGACCAGCCAGGCGCCGCGCATCGACGAGGCGCGGCACGATTCGCTCTATGAGCTCGAGATCGCGCTGGCGCAGGTGCCGCATCCTGACAAGGGCGAGGCGCCCTTGCCGTGGCTAGTCGACCGGCTGTTCCGCAATCTCTTGACCGACGTGACCGGCAACACGCACCGTTCGGAAATCTGCATCGACAAACTGTTCTCGCCGGATGGCCCGACCGGCCGGCTCGGGCTGGTCGAGTTCCGCGGCTTCGAGATGCCGCCCAATGCGCGCATGAGCCTCGCGCAGCAATTGCTGGTCCGCGCGATCGTCGCCCGCGCCTGGAAGAACCCGCTCGACGGCCGCTTCGTGCGCTGGGGCACCTCGCTGCACGACCGTTTCATGCTGCCGCACTACGTCTGGGCGGATTTCCTCGACGTGCTGGAGGATATGAAGCTCAACGGCTTCGACTTCCGCCCCGAATGGTTCGCCGCCCAGCTCGAATTCCGTTTCCCGTTCTGCGGCGAGGTCCAACATGCCGGCGTCAAGCTGGAGTTGAGGCAGGCGCTGGAGCCGTGGCATGTGATGGGCGAGCAGGGCGCTATCGGCGGCACGGTCCGCTTCGTCGATTCCTCGGTCGAGCGGCTGCAGGTGCGAACCGAAGGCCTCAATCCGGAGCGTCACGCCATCTTCTGCAACGGCCGCCTCGTGCCGATGAAGGTCACCGACAATCGCGAGATCGCGGTGGCCGGCGTTCGCTTCAAGGCCTGGCAGCCGGCGTCGGGCCTGCATCCGGCGCTGCCGGTCAACACGCCGCTGGTCTTCGACATCTATGACCGCTGGTCGGGCCGCTCGGTCGGCGGCTGCGTCTACCATGTCGCGCATCCGGGCGGCCGCAACTACGACACCTTCCCAGTCAACGGCAACGAGGCCGAGGCGCGACGGCTTGCCCGGTTCGAACCGCGCGGCCACACGCCGGGCGGCTATGTGCTGCGTGACGAAGAAGCTGCTGAAGAGTTCCCCATGACCCTTGACCTCAGGCAGCCGGCGAGATTCTGATCGACAATGGCCAAGGGGAATCAGAGACGGGCGGGCGGTAGGCCGCGGGCGCCGAGCCTGCTGGAACGCTACCGACCGATCGAAGGCGTCGTCGACGAGATGGTCGACGCGGCCGGCAGCCCGCGCCCGGCCTGGCGCTCCTTCATCGACGCGCTCGACGATCTCGGGGCGGATCGGCTCGGGCAGCGGTTTGCCCGCGCCGACCAGTATCTGCGCGATGCCGGCGTCTATTACCGTGTCTATGAGCAGGCTGGCGCCAATGAGCGGGAGTGGCCGCTCGCGCATGTCCCGCTGCTGATCGACGAGAAGGAATGGGCCGAGATCAGCGCCGGCCTCGTCCAGCGCGCCGACCTGTTCGAGGCGATCCTGTCCGACATTTACGGGCCGAACCGGTTGGTCGAGAAAGGCATTCTGCCGGCCGGCCTGATTGCAGCCAGCCCGGAATATCTGCGCCCGATAGCCGGCGTCCGGCCGGCCAACGGGCATTTTCTGCATATGGTCGCCTTCGAGCTCGGCCGTGGCCCGGACGGCCGCTGGTGGATGCTGGGCGATCGCACCCAGGCGCCGTCGGGCGCAGGCTTCGCGCTGGAGAACCGCGTCGCCACAACGCGTGCGCTGTCGGATATCTATGGCGAGATGCATGTGCATCGGCTTGCCGGCTTTTTCCGCCGCTTCCGCGACGCGCTGAACGCTATGGCAAGGGAGTCGGGCGGCCGCGTCGCCATCCTGACGCCGGGACCGCTCAACGAAACCTATTACGAGCACGCCTATATCGCCCGCTATCTGGGCATCATGCTGCTCGAGGGCGAGGACCTGACCGTTTCCGGCGGCAGGCTGATGGTGCGAACCGTTTCCGGCCTGATGCCGATCGGCGTCCTGTGGCGGAGGCTCGATGCCGCTTTCGCCGATCCGCTGGAGCTCAGGCCGGACTCGCAGATCGGCACACCGGGATTGGTCGAGGCAATCCGGCGCGGCTCCGTATCGGCCGTCAATGCGCTGGGTTCGGGCCTGATGGAGACGCGGGCATTGCTGTCGTTCCTGCCCAGGATCGCGCGAGAACTGCAAGGTGACAATCTCAAGCTGCCGAGCATCGCCACCTGGTGGTGCGGGCAAGAGGCGGAGCGCGCGCATGTGCTGGCCAATATCGACCGCATGGTGGTCGGCCCGGCGCTCTCGACCCGGCTTGCCTTCGAGGACGATGGCGCGACCCGGCTCGGATCGTCCCTTTCGGCCGGCGAGCGGGCCGAGCTCATCGCGCGCATCGAGGCGGACGGCGCCGGCTTCGTCGGCCAGGAAGCCGTGACGCTGTCGACCACGCCGGTGTTCGTCGACGGCTTGCTGGAGCCGCGGCCTGCCAGCCTGCGCGTCTATCTGGCGCGCACGCCGGAAGGCTGGACGGTGATGCCCGGCGGCTTCGCCCGTGTCGGATTTTCGCTCGACCCGACGGCGATTGCCATGCAGCGCGGCGGCCAGGCGGCGGATGTCTGGGTGGTCAGCGACAGGCCGGTCGAGCGCGAGACATTGTTGCCGCAGGAGCATGACGGCTTCACCCGCACCATGCCGGGCAGCCTGCCCAGCCGCGCGGCCGAGAACCTGACCTGGCTCGGACGCTATATCGAGCGCTCCGAAGACACGGTGCGCGTGCTGCGCGCCTATCACGTGCGGCTTGCCGAGACGTCCGATCCGGATATGCCGCTGCTCGCCGATATCAGGGACTATCTGCAACCGTTCGGCATCGACGTCGAAACGGCGATACCACCGGGGTTGATCGGCACTTTGGACAGCGCGGTCTACAGCGCCGGCCAGATTCGCGACCGCTTCTCTCCCGATGGCTGGCTGGCGCTGAAGGATCTGTCCAAGACCATCCACAAATTCGCGGAGACGGTCGCGCCCGGAGACGACGCGACGCGGGCGATGACGGTGATGCTGCGCAAGCTTGCCGGCTTTTCCGGCCTGCTGCACGAGAACATGTACCGCTTCACCGGCTGGCGCTTCCTGGAGATCGGCCGCAGGCTGGAACGCGGCATCCAGATCGCCCGCACGCTCAGCCAGCTGACAAGGAATGAGGCGCCGGAAGGGGCGCTGGACATGATGCTGGAGATCGGCGACAGCGTCATGACCCATCGCCGGCAATATCCGGTGCAGGCCGGGCGGCGCACGGTGATCGACCTGCTTGCGCTCGACCCGCTCAATCCTCGCTCGATCCTGTTCCAGCTCGAGCGGCTGAAGGCCGAGATCGGCATGCTGCCTTCGATCGGCGGCGAGGGGCACATGTCACCCGCCGCCAAGGAGATACTGCGGCTCAACACGGCAATAGCCGTCATGGAGCCGTCGGACATGAGCGCCAAGGCGCTCGACGACCTCGCCGGCCAGATAGGCGATCTCTACAACAGCCTCTCCAAGGCCTATTTCGGTTAGAGCGTTTCCAGCGAAAAGGATCGCCTTCAATGCTCTATCTCTCTGTTTTTGCGCAATTCCGGACGCAAGGCTACGGCGAAGCCGCCGAGCCCAACGGCTGCGCTTTTTTGCTGGAATTGCCCTAATGCTCTACGACATCAAACTCCATTTGCATTACGACTACGCCGCTGCCGCCGGTGGCGGACGGCACCAGGTGCGCGTCATGCCGCAGACGATCGCCGGAGTGCAGCGCGTGATCGCCGCCTCGCTGTCGTTCCAGCCGTCGCCGGCCGAGCGTGCCGATTTTTCCGATTTCTTCGGGAACAACGTCACCTCGATCGCTTTTCGCGACGCGCATGAGACGCTCGACATCCGCATGAGCGCGCGCGTGTCTGTCTCGCGGCCCGAGCCAGGTCTCGATGTCTCGCCCGATATAAGCGGGCTGAGGTCGGAGCTCGATCTGGTACGCTCGCTATTGCCGTCCGCGCCGCATCATTTCCTCGCCGCCAGCGACCATGCCGGCATCGATGCGGCGATCACGGCCTATGCGCGGGAAAGCCTGGCCGGCTCGGCGGTGGCAACAGCGGCCGATCTCTGCAACCGCATCCATCGCGATTTCACCTATGACGGCAAGGCAACCACGGTGCAGACGCGGGCAAGCGACGCCTTCGCGCTGAAACGCGGCGTCTGCCAGGATTTCTCGCATATCATGATTGCCGGCCTGCGCGGGCTTGGCATTCCCGCCGGTTATGTCAGCGGTTTTTTGCGCACGATCCCACCCAAGGGCAAGCCTCGGCTCGAGGGCGCCGATGCCATGCATGCCTGGGTCAAGGCCTGGTGCGGACGCGATGCCGGGTGGCAGGAGTTCGACCCGACCAACGGCATGCGGGCGAGCAACGACCATATCACGGTCGGCTACGGCCGCGACTATTCCGACGTTGCGCCGATCGTCGGCGTGTTGAAGACCACCGGCGGCCAGGTCGGCGAGCAAGCGGTCGACGTCATTCCGGTCGTCGTCGAAAAGGTGTAACGACAACCCGATTGCCCGCGGGCGCTTCTCAAATGCGCCTGCCGTCGGTATCCTGGGCACGGGATTGATGGGGGCGCGCGCCTGCGTGGGTATGGCGCGCGGAGACAGATTTGGAAGCGGTAAGCGTCATCATACCAGCACATGATGCGGCTCGGACGATTGCCCGGACGCTCGCTTCACTGGTTTCGGAAAAAGAAGTTATCGGCGAGGTGCTGCTGGTTGACGATTCGTCGTCCGACGCCACCGCGGCCGTCGCCTCGGATTTGTCGTTACGGTGCGGGTTGCCGCTGCGCGTCGTCAAATCGAGCTGCCGTGACGCCGGCGGCTCTAGGAATCTGGCTCTGGAGCAGGCCCGCTTTCCATGGATCTATCTGATCGATGCCGACGATATTCATCTGGAAGGCGGCCTGCGCGCACTGCTGGCCAAGGCCGTAGGGGATCGAGGAGCAGACATGGTGGTCGGCGCCTACCGCCGACAGGTCAGCGGCGAGGAGCGGTCGACCAAGCTGCCGGGCGGCTACATGGCAAGCGGACCGGCCAATGCCTGCGCCTATCTCGAAGGGCAGATACGGTCGATCGCAGTCGGCAGCGCGCTGGTGTCGCGGCGGATTGTCGGCGACACGAGGTTCCCCACCGGGCTCGCCTATGACGAGGACACGCTGTTTTGGGCGCGCCTGATGGCCAAAGCCTCGCTTGCGGTCCTGACGCGACCGATCTTCATCTATTTCGTCTCGGCGGAGCGTTCCGACGATCGTTTCACGATCAGGCCCGCCGCTTGCTTTCTCGAATGGCGCCTGGCGCTGCGCCGGCTCCGGTCCTGCGGCATCGCGGAGCGGTCGCTCAAGACCAGGGAAGGCCTCGTCGCCTTGAAGATCGCGCGCGTTCATTATGCGCGCGGTGATTTCGACATGGCGGGAAGATTCCTCAGCGT
The DNA here is from genome assembly GCF_020165035.1 of Mesorhizobium sp. CA6. Taxonomy (NCBI): domain Bacteria; kingdom Pseudomonadati; phylum Pseudomonadota; class Alphaproteobacteria; order Hyphomicrobiales; family Phyllobacteriaceae; genus Mesorhizobium; species Mesorhizobium sp. CA6. The sequence continues at coordinate 245,479 of NZ_JAIUHI010000003.1, forward strand.
GGCCGAAGCTGCGCCACGGACGGGCGCGGCTGTCTGGCGGTGCATGCGCTATCGGCTGAAGATCGCGTTGCGGCGCCGGTTCTGGGCGCCGGCCGCCCAATTGCAACGCGCCTGATGGCCGCAAGGCCGGATCTCGCGGTCGTGGTGATTGGTTTGCGGGCACCCGCCTCACTGGCGGCTGCGGTAAGGTCGGTGCTCGACCAGAATGTTCCGCTCGAGATCGTGGTGGTGAATTCCGGCGGCGGCGACGCCATGGCGCTGCTTGCCGATTGCGGCATCGGCGTAACTGTCATCGATGTCGAGGAGCGGTTGTTTGCCGGGGCCGCGCGAAATCGCGGCATCGCTGCAACGCAGGCTCCGTTCATCGCCTTTCTCGCGGATGATTGCCTGGCCTGTCCGCAATGGGCCGAAATCCGGCTGCAGCGTCACCGGGAGGGTGCCGCGGCTGTGGCGAGCGCCGTCCTCAACAGCCATCCGCGCAATCTAGTCGCCTGCGCGGCGCATCTCGTCACCTATATGCGACGCCTGCCCGGTCTCCCGGCCGGGAAGGCGCAGTGCTACGGCGTTTCGTTCGACCGGAAGCTGTTCGAGCGATATGGAGCGTTCGACGAGGGGCTGAAGTCCGGAGAAGACACCGAATTCATGGCCAGACTGCCGGAGGCTCTGCGGCCGGTCTGGGAACCGAGGGTCCTGACCGTTCACCGCAACGAGATGAGCTTGTCCGGCTTGCTTGCCGACCAGTATCGCCGCGGGCGCCGCTATGGCGCCTATCTCCGGTCCCTCGACACCGGAAAACCGATGCGTCCGTTCCGAAAGGTGTTCCGCGACCGGCGCAATGTAGGCAAGCTGATCAAGGAGGGGTTGTCAGGCAAGGACAGGACCTTCGCAAGGCTGTCGCTGCCGATCGTGTGGCTGGCATTGTTCGCCAAATCGCTGGGGGCGTCCGCCGGCGCCCGGCATGGCGACACGACGGAGGACCGGCGATGATCACCATCGAGATGAAGCCGCCGCGTCGGCGGCGCGGCCGATGGTTTTGGTCACAGCGCAAAATCGTCGCCGTTTTCAGCTACCGCTACGATCAGCATCTCGTGCCCGACCTTATCGCCAACCTCGAGCCTGTCGTCGACGGCTGGATCGCCTATGACGACCGCGCCTCGGAGGGGCTTTTCAGCAGCGAGCCGCAGAGGCGGCGTGCGCTTATCGCCGCGGCCCATGAGGCCGGCGCCGATTGGGTTCTGGCCATGGATCCTGATGAAAGGCTGGAACAAGCCGTTGCCGGCCGGATCGGCCGCCTGACCAGCGGGTCCAGGCGCATCGCCTGGGGGTTCCGCTGTCGGGAACTGTATACGCCGGCCAGCTACAGGATCGACGGTCGCTGGGGCCAGAAGATGCAGCACAGGCTTTTTGCCGCCTATCCCCCTGACCGTTATCGATCGAAAGATCTGCACGGCGCCTGGTTTCCCGACGATATCGGCTTCAGGCTCGAGGATAGCGGTCTCAATCTTTATCATTTGAAGATGATCGAGCCAAAGCGGCGCGCAGCGCGTCGCGACCTCTACAATCGCCTCGACCCGGATCGCCGGCTGCAGCAGATCGGCTACGACTATCTGGCGGACGAGTCGGGATTGGTTCTCGAGGCCGTGCCGGCCGGGCGAGAGTACATTCCCGCTCATGCCGACGACGGCGGGCTCTGGATGGCGGATCTCTCCGCCAAGCGGCGGGACTGAAAGCTGTTTCGGAACCAGCCGCCGGTTACGCGGCTTATCTACGGGAACTTCCGTGGAGCCATCATGCTGCAACAATCGCGATCCTGCGTCGACCGGCCGGCAGGCGAGGACCGAAGCCGGAAAGACGGTGCGCAGGATTCGGCCGAGCGCGCGTCTCTCAGCTATGTCAGTGACACCGATCCCGGCGTCCGACGATTGAGAAAAGGCAAGGGATTTTCCTATGTCGGTCCGAACGGGCGCAAGGTCAGCGCGGAGACACTTGCCCGCATCAAGGCGATCGTCATTCCGCCGGCCTGGACGGATGTATGGATATCACCCGATCCGGACGGCCATATCCAGGCGACAGGCCGGGATCAGCGGGGCCGCAAGCAGTACCGCTATCACCCGCAATGGACCGAGGAACGCGACGGCGTCAAATATTCCAGCCTCGTCGCCTTCGCGCAAAGCCTGCCTGCCCTCAGGCGGCAGATCGATGCCGATCTGCGCCGCCACGGACTGCCGATGGAGCGCGTCGTCGCCTCGGTGGTCTGGTTGCTCGACAACACCATGATCCGGATCGGCAACGCAGCCTATGCGCGCGACAACAAGAGTTTCGGACTGACCACGCTGCGCGACCGCCATGTCGAGATCACGGGCTCCAGTCTGCGCTTCGCCTTCAAGGGCAAGTCGGGCAAGGAATGGAAGCTGAAGCTGGCCGATCGCCGCATCGCCAAGATCGTGCGCGGCGCCCAGGACCTGCCCGGACAGAAGCTGTTCCAATATCTCGATGAGGATGGTGACCGGCGGCCGGTGCGTTCGGAGGACGTCAACCGCTATATTCGCGAAGCTTCCGGCGCCGAATTCAGCTCGAGGCATTTCCGCACCTGGGGCGGCACCATCCACGCCGCTTCGCTGTTTGCGCAGACCGAACTGCCGGAACGCAAAACGCAGCAAAACCGGGTGACGAACAGCATCGTCGACAAGGTCGCCGAGCGCTTGGGCAACACCCGTGCCGTCTGTCGCAAATGCTACATCCACCCGCTGGTGTTCGAGGCGTGGAGCAACGGGCGCCTGCTCGACGAAATGGCCGAAGCCAATAAGCGCAAGCGCGTCATATCCGGTCTCGACGAGGAAGAAACGCTGGTGCTCAGATGGCTGCAGGCGCGCGGCGCCTGACAGGCGGTTGCGGAGATCGTCAAGTCAGTGATCCCTCGATAAATTTTTTTATCGACCTGGTGTCGGGAAGGGTCCTAGTGTCGCGTCCTTGATACGGAAAGGACCTGCCATGCTTTACGCCATCCTCTGCTACGCCTCCGAAGACGTCGTCTGCTCCTGGAGCAAGGAACAGGACGACGAGGTCATGGCAAAGCTCCTCAACGTGCAGGACAAATACGCCAAGGCGGGCCGGCTGGGGCCGGTGGCGCGCCTGTTGCCGACGACGGCGGCCACGACACTGCGAAAGGTCAAAGGGGAGTCGATCGTGCTCGACGGTCCGTTCGCCGAGACCAAGGAACAATTCCTCGGCTTCTACACGCTCGAATGCAACGATCTCGACGAAGCGGTCGAATTCGCGCGCGAGCTCTCCGAGGTCAATCCGAGCGGCGGCTCCTACGAGATCCGGCCGGTTTCGGTCTTCAATCCGACAAAGGTCGCGGTATGACAGAGATCGCCTGGATAAGCACCGCAATCAGCAACGCCCGTCCGCAGGCGATGGGCGCGCTGCTGCGCTACTTCCGTGACCTCGACGCCGCGGAAGAGGCTTTCCAGGACGCGTGCCTGAGGGCGCTCAAGAACTGGCCGAAGAACGGGCCGCCCCGCGATCCGGCCGCCTGGCTGATCTTCGTCGGCCGCAACAGCGGCATCGACGCGGTGCGCAAGCGCGCCAAGCAGGCGCCGATGCCGGAGGAAGACCAGGTATCCGATTTGGAGGACGCCGAGAGCGACATGGCCGAGCGGCTGGACGGCGCGCATTACCGCGACGACATCCTGCGGCTTCTGTTCATCTGCTGCCATCCGGATCTGCCGGCAACGCAGCAGATCGCGGTGGCGCTGCGCATCGTGTCCGGCCTCACCGTCAAGCAGATCGCGCGCGCCTTTCTCGTCAGCGAGAGCGCCATGGAACAGCGCATCACCCGCGCCAAGGCGCGCATTGCCGATGCCGGCGTGCCGTTCGAGACGCCGGGCGCGGTTGAGCGCTCGGAGCGGCTCGCCGCAGTCTCCGCAATGGTCTATCTGATCTTCAACGAGGGCTATTCGAGCAATGGCGGCGAGGCGCCCGCTCGCGCGCCGCTGTGCGAGGAGGCGATCCGGCTCGCCCGGCTGCTGCTCAGGCTGTTCCAGCAGGAACCTGAAATCATGGGGCTGACGGCGCTGCTGCTTCTCCAGCATGCGCGGGCACCGGCGCGTTTCGACGAAGGCGGCGAGATCGTGCTGCTCGAGGACCAGGACCGCTCGCTCTGGAGCCGCAAGATGATCGACGAGGGCTTGGCGCTGGTCGACAAGGCGCTGCGCCACCGCAAGCCCGGCCCTTATCAGGTGCAGGCGGCGATCGCGGCGCTGCATGCGCGGGCGGCGACGGCCGAGGATACCGACTGGACCGAGATCGACCTGCTCTATGGTCTGCTGGAGCAGATGCAGCCGTCGCCGGTGGTAACGCTCAACCGCGCCGTCGCGGTCAGCAAGGTGCGCGGCCCGGAAGCCGCACTTGCCATGATCGAGCCGCTGGAAGAGCGGCTGTCGGGCTATTTCCACTTCTTCGGGCTGAGGGGCGGGCTGCTGATGCAGCTTGGGCGCAACGACGAGGCGCGCATCGCCTTCGACCGCGCCATCGCCCTGGCCAACACCGCGGCCGAGGCGGCGCATATCCGCATGCATATCGACCGGCTGATCAAGGAAAGCACTGAGAAGTCTTCCTTCCAAAAAGCGCGCTGATCCGGCTTCGCCGTCTGGCCCAATTTCGCAATCCGGCCTTGGACCATGCCGGGGTAGCGGTTTTCCCCCGAAACGCGTAATGCCACGCCATGAAAGCGCCCGGCTGTGCCCGACGGCACGGACATGGCGCATGGCTTCCACGCCCGTCCCATGAGCGGCGGGATATGAAAGGGACAAAAATGACGTTAGCGAAGGAAACTGCTTCACTTCTTGAGAAACTGGGCGTCGCCGGGGATGCGCTTTCCGGGGGCGACCTGATCGTGCGCAGCCCGGTGACGGGCGAACAGATCGCGGCGCTGAAGTCGATCTCGGCCGCCGACGCCGGCAAGGCCATCGATGCCGCGCACAAGGCTTTCCAGGCCTGGCGGCTGGTGCCGGGGCCAAAGCGCGGCGAGCTGGTGCGCCTGCTCGGCGAGGAGCTGCGCGCGCATAAGGACGAGCTTGGCCGGCTGGTGTCGATCGAGGTCGGCAAGATCCCGTCCGAGGGGCTGGGCGAAGTCCAGGAGATGATCGACATCTGCGATTTCGCCGTCGGCCTTTCCCGGCAACTCTATGGCCTCACCATCGCCACCGAGCGCCCCGGACACCGCATGATGGAGACCTGGCATCCGCTCGGCGTCGTCGGGGTGATCTCGGCCTTCAATTTCCCGGTTGCCGTTTGGTCTTGGAACTCGGCGCTGGCCTTCGTCTGCGGCGACGCGGTGGTGTGGAAACCGTCGGAAAAGACGCCGCTGACGGCGCTTGCCTGCGAGGCGATCTTCAAGCGCGCCGCCAAGCGTTTCGGCACTGATGCGCCGGCAGGGCTGCTGCAGGTGTTGATCGGTGACCGTGCCGCCGGCGAGGTGCTGGTGGATCATCCGAAGGTGCCGCTGGTCTCGGCCACCGGCTCGACCCGCATGGGCCGCGAGGTCGGCCCCAGGCTCGCCAGGCGTTTTGCGCGCGCCGTGCTTGAGCTCGGCGGCAACAATGCCGGCATCGTCACGCCCACCGCCGATCTCGACATGGCGCTGCGGGCGATTGCCTTCGGCGCCATGGGCACGGCCGGCCAGCGTTGTACCACGCTGAGGCGCCTGTTCGTGCATGACAGCGTCTATGATGCGCTCTTGCCGCGGCTGAAGAAGGCCTACGAGACCGTCTCGGTCGGCAATCCGCTGGAGGGCAAGGCGCTGGTCGGTCCGCTGATCGACAAGGCGGCCTTCGACAACATGCAGAAGGCATTGAAGGAGGCTGAAGCGCATGGCGGCAAGGTGACCGGCGGCGCGCGCGTCGAGAACGGCCATCCGGACGCCTATTACGTGCATCCGGCACTGGTCGAAATGCCTGCCCAGGTCTCGCCGGTCACGGAAGAGACCTTCGCGCCGATCCTCTACGTGATGAAATACTCCGATTTCGACGAGGCGCTGGAACAGCACAATGCGGTGGGCGCCGGCCTGTCATCGTCGATCTTCACGCGCGACCTGCAGGAATCGGAGCGTTTCCTTGGCGTCGACGGTTCGGATTGCGGCATCGCCAACGTCAATATCGGCACCTCGGGCGCCGAGATCGGCGGCGCGTTCGGCGGCGAGAAGGAGACCGGCGGCGGCCGCGAGAGCGGCTCGGACGCCTGGAAGGCTTATATGCGCCGCGCCACCAACACGGTGAACTATTCCAAGGCGCTGCCGCTCGCGCAAGGCGTGTCGTTCGACATCGATTGAGGGACGAAGCGACGGGTCAGCCCTCACCCGCGAGCTGACCCGGCTCGACTATCGATCGGGCCATGCGGGCGGAAGGCGATCGATTGCTCAGAAAGCCTTGCCGGTAGCCGGATCGAAGAGGCGGAGCGCGTCCGCATCGAAGACGAACGCGCATGGCTGACCCTTGGCGACGCGGGCGCGCGGCGGCAAGGTCGCCGTCAAGTTCTGCGCGCCGATCCGGGCCGTGGTGACCTGTTCGGGACCGGTCAGTTCGACGACGTCGATCTCGACCGGCAGTGACAGATCGGCGCCGCTGCCCGGCCCCAGCCGGAGCGCTTCCGGCCTCACCCCGACAATGACCTGAGCACCGTCGCGGCCTGCGTTGGCGTAGTGCGCCGGCAGCGCCAGCCGCGCATCCGTGCCGGCAATGGCGAGCTTGCCGTCCTCGACAAAAGCTTCCAGCATGTTCATCGCAGGCGCGCCGACGAAGCCTGCCACATAGAGCGTCGCCGGATGGTTGTAGATCTCTTCCGGCGTGCCGAGCTGCTCGACACGACCGTCGCGCATGACGGCGATGCGGGTCGCCAGCGTCATCGCCTCGATCTGGTCGTGGGTGACGTAGACGACCGTGGTGCGCAGCATCTCATGCAGGCGCTTCAGTTCGGTGCGCATCTCGAGCCGCAGCTTGGCGTCGAGGTTGGAGAGCGGTTCGTCGAACAGGAAGACCTGCGGCTTGCGCACCAACGCCCGGCCGATGGCGACGCGCTGGCGCTGGCCGCCGGAGAGCTGCCCGGGCTTGCGGTCGAGCAGGTTCTCGATTTGCAAAAGCTTCGCCGCCTCGCGCACCGCCTTGTCGCGCTCGGCGACGGGAACCTTGCGCATCTCCAGCCCGAAGCCGATGTTGCGGCTCACCGTCAGGTTCGGATAGAGCGCGTAGGACTGGAAGACCATGGCGATGTCGCGGTTCTTCGGATGCACGCCAAGCACGGACCGGCCGCCGATCAACACGTCGCCGCTGGTCGCCTCGGCAAGACCAGCGATGATGTTGAGCAAGGTCGATTTGCCGCAGCCGGAGGAGCCCAGCAGCACCAGGAACTCGCCGTTCTCGAGCGCGATGTCGATGCCTTTCAGCGTTTCGACGCTGCCGTAATTCTTGCGGATATCGCGGATTTCAAGCGCGCTCATGGATGGCTTCCTCGAAGAAAATCGGCCCGCCATAATCGCGGGGCAGGGTGGAAATGGCCCGCGATGCCACCTGAACAGCCGCTGCAAGGCAACGTGCCAGAGCGTGCTCCCGAGCAAGCGCCGCCAGAAAGGCGCCGTTGAAGACATCGCCGGCGCCGATCGTGTCGACGACGTTGACGCGTGGCGCGGTCGCATCGATGATCTGGCCGTCCGGGCCGATAGCGATCGCGCCCTCGGGTCCGCGCTTGACGACCACGGTCGCGGCTTTTTTCATGCCGTCGCGGATCTTGCGTGCCGCGTCCGTGGGATTCTTCAACCCCGCCAGCGTCGTCGTCTCGACCTCGTTGAAGAGCGCAAGCTCGCAACGCGACAGCCAGGCGCGCGCCGCGGCACAATTTTGCGCCGTCCAGCCGTCCATCGGCCAGCCGGTGTCAAGCGCGACGGCGATGCGGTGTGCCTCCGCCCAGTCGAAAAAAGCCTCGTACTGGCGCGTCAGGTCGTCGGTCAGGAAGGAGCCGCAAAGCAGCGCGTAACCGCCCGAAAGCCGCTTGCCGTCAAGAACCGAAAGCACGTCGTCGAGGTTGAAGCGCGGCAGGTGACCGCGGGTGGTGAAGAAGGTGCGTTCGCCGTCCGGATGGGTCATACCGACCGACAGCGTCGTGCCCTCCGTGTGGACCGGCCATCTCGCGGCGCGGCCCCCGAATGCCTCGCGCAGCCAGCGCCCGAACTGGTCGTCGCCAAGATTGGCGGCAATCTCGAAATCGATGCCCAGCGCCTGCCAGGCAAGCGCCGTATTACCGGCCTGGCCGCCGACACGCAGGTCGTCGTGGTCGACGACGGTCTCCGTGCCCGCCTTCGGCCAGGGCGCGACCGGCCCGACGATCAGGTCGACGTTGACGTTGCCGATCACCGCGAGCGGCCGCATCACTCGCTCCTGGTGATCTTGGTGGTGCGCACCGGCGTTCCGGCATTCTCGACGCGGGAATCGGCGAAGGCGATCATCAGGCTTTGCGCCACCGGCAGCATGGCAAAGATCGCCGCCAGTCCGGACGCGGGCTTGAACCTCAATGTGACGGCGCCTGCGACCGGCGGTTTGCCCGAAGCGTCGAACACGATCAGCGGGGCCCCGGTCTCGACCACTGAAGTGGCCATGGCGGTGACGAGGTCGGCGGTCGGGTCGTTGCCGCGGAAGAGCACGACGCCAATGCTTGGGCCCAGCATCTCCATCGGCCCGTGGCGCAACTGACCGCCTTCGAGCGAGAAACAAGGCAGGCGCGACAATTCGGTGAAGCCGAGCGCAAGGGCTTCAGCCACGCCTTGAAGCTTGCGGCCGGAAGTGACGATGGTCGTGACCATCCTGAGCGCCGCGAGCGCGGCATCGATCTCGACCGTCTGGGGCGCCTTGAGCCCGGCGAGCGCGCCGGCGGGATCGTCGCCTAGCGCAGTCAGGATGGCGAGATGCAGGGCGAAGGTCACGGTCAGGCTGCGGGTCGCGGCAAAGGCGAGCTCGCTACCGCCGGCGCCGACGAGGCAAGGCACTGTGCGGCCAAGGAATGAGCCGGCCTCGAGCGTCAGGCCGAAGGTCTCCGTGCGATCGCCGGTCTCGGCAAACCAGCGCAGCACCTCGGCGCTTTCGCCGGATTGAGAGGTGACGATCACCGTCTTGCCGGCCAGCGGAAGCGGCTGGCCGAGCTGCTCCGACAGCGGCAGCGCGATGGCGTCGATGCCGTGCGCGCGATAGAGCGGCTCGACTGCGCGGGCGACGGCATGCGAGGCGCCCATGCCGAGCAGGAGGAGCCTGCCGTTCTTGTTGATCGAGGCAGCGATCTCGGCGGCTACTTCTTGATTGCTGGCGAACGAGGCAAGCGCATCCTCATGCTGGCGCGCCATCTCGCGGTCGATGGCAAGGAGGCCTGTCGGCCGTTGTTTGTCTGCGGTCATGATTATCCTTTCACACCGCCGCTGGTCAGGCCCGAGATCAGCGCGCGTTGCATGACGAGGCCGATCAGCACCGGCGGCAAGGCCGCAAGCACGCCGGCCGTGGCGATCAGTCCGTAGTCGGAGACGCGGCCGCCGGCCAGATCGGCGATGGCGACCGTCAGCGTTTTTGCCCGCTGGTCCGAGGTGAAGAGCAGGGCGTAGAAGAACTCGTCCCAGGCAAGCAGCACGGCAAACAGCGCCGATGTCGCCACCACGGGCGCCGCCAGCGGCAAGGTGATGATGCGCCAGGTCTGGAACAGTCCCGCCCCGTCGATCATCGCCGCGGCCTCGATCTCGTGCGGGATGGAATCGAACCCCGATTTCATCAGCCAGGTGGTGAAGGGCGCGAGGATCGTCAGATAGATCAGTGCCAAGCCGAAGACGTTGTTGAGCAGGCCGAGATGGGACAGGCCCATGTAAAGCGGCACGGAGAGGGCCACCGGCGGCAGCATGTAGGTGGCGATCACCATCGACAGCGACCAGCCGACCGAAGGCGTTCGCGAAACGGCCCAGCCGGCCGGCACGGCAAGGACAACAGCGGCGAGCGTCGCCATGCCGGCGACCTCCAGGCTGTTGCGCAGCGATGCGGTGAAGGCGGCGCCGGCACTGTTCTCGACCCTCGATAGAAGCTGCGTGTAACGAGAGAAGTCGGCCGCCTGCGGCCACCAGCGCAGCGGCTTGGCGGCGAGGTCGGCGGCCGGCGATATGCTCATGACGAAGAGCCAGGCGAGCGGCGCCAGGATCACGACGGCGAGCAGAATGGCGCAAGCGTAGATGAAAGCGGTGAAGACCGGGCTCTTGCGTTCCATCAGGCCGCGCTCCCCGCGGTCTGCTTGACCAGCGTCGCATAGGCGACGGCGAGCACGGTGACGAGCAGGGTGACGATCAGCGCCAGCGAGGCGCCGGAGCCGGCGCGCTGGAAGGAGAAGGCTTCCTGGTAGACCAGGATCGACAGCGAGCGCGTGCTGTTGGCCGGGCCGCCGCGCGTCATGACCCAGATGATGTCGAAGACCTTGAAGGCCTCAATGGTGCGCAGCACCAGCGCCACCATCAGCGGGCCTGCAAGATAGGGCAGGATGACGAATCGGAAGCGGTTGAGCGGGCCGGCGCCGTCGACGAGTGCCGCGGCGGTGATGTCGCGCGGCACGGCTTGCAGGGCGGCGAGCGCAATCAGCGCGACCAGCGGGAAATTCTTCCAACAGTCGGCGACGATCAGCGCCGCCAGGGCCGTTCCCGGCTCGCCTAGCCAGGAGCGGTAATCGTCTATGATATGGAGCTGCGTCAGCGCCGCGTTCAGCGCGCCATATTCGGGATTGTAGATCAGCCGCCAGAGCGTCGCGTTGACGACGGTGGGCAGCGCCCAAGGCAGGATCATCAGCCCGCGCAGCACGGCGCGGCCGCGGAATTCCTGATTGAGCAGAAGGGCCGCAAGCACGCCGATCACCATCTCGGCGGCGACCGAGATAACCGCGAACCAGGTGGTGGTCGAGAGCGTGCGGGTGAAGTTCGAGCTGGTCAGCATCTTGGTATAGTTGTCGAAGCCGACGTAGTTGCCCGCCGTGCCGACCAACTGGGCGTCGGTGAAGGAAAGCCTGACAGTATCGACCAACGGCCAGCCGATGACGGCCACCATGATCATCAGAAGCGGCAGCATCAACAGCCACGCGCGCGTCGTCATCCAGGTGCCCGACATCAGAGCGCCTCTCTCCTGTCATCCGGTCAGAGCGGTTCACCGTTTCACGGAAACGGCGAACCGCTCAATCTCTTTGTTTTGACGCAATTCCGGACGGAAAACCGCTTCACACTTTTCCTGGAATTGCTCTAGAAACAGCACGGGCGGCGCTCGTGGATGAGGCCGCCCGCGTGGAGGAACGCCAGATCAGAGGCCGCTGTTTTCGGCAGCGGTCTTGAGCGCGTCTTCCGGTGTCGCCTGGCCGAGCAGCGATTCCTGGATCGCCTGCTGCAGCGCCGTCGACAGCTGCTGGTATTTCGGCGTGGTCGGGCGCGGATACATCGCGGCAAGACCGAGCTTGGCGGCGGCGATCAGTTCTTCCTGGCCCTTGGTGACGGCCGGATCGTCATAGGACGAGGCCCAGATCGGCAGCGACAGCTTGGCATACTGGTTCTGGGTCGCCTGCGAGGTCATGAACTCGATATATTTCCAGGCTTCGTCCGGGTGCTTCGACACCGCCGTGACGCCAAGCCCCATCGAGCCGTTGACGGCCGAGACCTCGCTGGTGCCGGCAACGCCCGGCGCCGGCACGACGCCGACCTTGCCCGCGACCTTGGAGTCCTTCGGATCGTTGGCCATGTTGTACATGTAGGTCCAGTTCAGCGCGAAAGCGGCGTCGCCGTTCTCGAACACCTTGCGCACATCCTCTTCCAGGAATTCCTTGGAGTTCGGATTGGTCAGGCCCGACTTGTAGCTGTCGACCATGTATTTCAGCGCCGAGAGACCGCCGCCGTTCTGGAAGTCGGGCTTGCCGTCCTTGAGGAAGTCGCCGCCATAGGCGCTGACCAGCGTGGTGTAGTCGCAGATGGCGGCTTCGGCCTGCGACCAGCTCCAGGCGATCGGCGTCTTCAGCAAGCCCTTGTCCTGGATGGCCTTGGCCTGCTGGCCGAGTTCTTCCCAGGTCTTCGGCGGCGCCTTGATACCTGCCTTTTCCAGGATTTCCTTGTTGTAGAACAGGTATTTGGTGTCGAGAATCCACGGCATGCCATAGTACTTGCCGTCATACTGGACGGTGGTCCAGGCCCCGGGCAGAACGCCCTTCTTCATGTCATCGGTGATCTTCGACGAGACATCGACCAGCACCTTATTGGTCGCATATTCGGCCGGCCAGATGACGTCGAACAGCACCACGTCATAGCCGCCGCCGGATCCTTGGGCGAGCACGGTCTTGTCGTGCAGGCCTTCATAGGGAACGAATTCGAGATTGACCTTGATGTCCGGATTGGCCTTGGTGAAGGCCTCCGTCATCGAGCGCACGTCGGCCTCGCTATAGGCGGCCTGCGCCATGAAGAGCGCGTTCAAGGTGGTTTCAGCAAAGGCGTGGGGGACGAGCAGCCCGCCAACGAACACCGCGCCCAGAAGTGTCTTACCGATCGATTTCAGCATTTGTCTTTCTCCCATTTTCGACGGCTGCGAGTGGGCGGCCAAGGCTGTGCCGCTTTCTCGAATTCGCATCGCGTCTGACCGGATCCATCCCCAACGGCGCGCGGCGGAGCTCGAAAGCTTTTGCCGTCTTTTTTAGAACCGCGCGGGTCTCACCTATTAAGTCAATTCGCTTGACTTAATTAGTCGATCAATCCTTTAATGGAGTCAAGAGGGGAAACGACGGTGCACGACATCAGCCCGATCCGCGCCAAAAGCGGCACCAACCAGGAGGGAACGAGCGCCCATAACCGCCGCGTCATGATCGAGGCGCTGCGGCTCAACGGCGCGCTTTCACGCGCCGACCTGGCACGGGCGACGCAGCTGACCAAGCAGGCGGTCTCCAACATCATCGAGGATCTCGAGCGCGATGGCCTGGTCGTGGCGCTGGATGCGGTGCGCAAGGGCAGGGGGCAACCTTTCACGCCCTACCGGCTGGTTCCCGAAGGGGCCTTCGCCATCGGGCTGCAGATCGACCGGCATTTGACACGCGTGGTGGTGGTCGACCTCGTCGGCAAGGTGATCGCACGCGCCGAGGCGGGGCTGCCGTTCGACGTGCCCTCAGAGGGCGTGGAAATAATCCTCGGCCTGGTCGACCGTGTCAGGGGCGAGCTGGCTTCCTTGTTTGCCCAGTCCGAGCGGCGACTGGTCGGACTGGGCGTCGCCATGCCGGGACCCTTCGGGCTGAAGAACCCCGACAACAAATGGATGATGCCCGCCTGGCAGCAATTTCCGCTGGTGGAGGCGCTTGCGGCCGGTACCGGACTCAATGTCGGCCTGCAGAACGATGCGGCAGCCTGCGCGACGGCGGAGCGGATCGTCGGCGCGGCGCATGGCGTCGATCACGCCGTCTGCCTTTATGTCGGTTACGGCATCGCCGCCGGGCTGATCCTCAATGGCGAGCTCTACAGCGGCGGCAACGGCAATGCGGGCGAGGTCGGCATGGCGCTGCTTTCGCCGGCCGGCCCCGGTTCCACGCCGCTCGAACACCGTGCATCGCTGGCCTCGCTCTATCAGCATCTCGGCCTCGACCCCACCGAGAGGGGGCTTTACCAGACGCTTGGCGCACTGGCGCTTGCGCAGGATCCGCGGGTCATGCGCTGGGTCGAAAGAGCGGCGTCCGACCTGCGCTGGAGCGTGCATCTGATCGAAACGATCTTCGATCCGCAAACCGTCATCCTCACCTCCAGCGCGCCGGAGGCGCTCGCCCGGCTCCTGCTTCGGGCCATGCATCCGCTGCTGCCGTCGATCGCGGATCGCCCGGTCCGGCGCCTGCCACGGCTGCAACTGGGTACCACCGATCCCTGGGCGATCGCGGTCGGCGCCGCGGCAGAGCCGATCAGCCGAACCTTCGATCCGCGTTTTTCCGCTATCCTGAAGGCCGGATAGAAACGATCAGCCCGTCGCCTGCGTCATGCTTGTGGCGAAAGCCGCGTCGATGATGGCGAGCTTGACCGCCTGCGCGGCGCCCGCCATCGCGGGCACCGGTCTCGCGCGGCGCCGGGCGGAGTCTTGACGGTCAGCGATTCTTCAGAGCTGAGAGACAGGCTTCGATCGCCTCGTCGACTACGGCGAGCTTGGCTGCCTGGACGGCCATGTATTCGTCGAAGAAAGCCCTCGAAACCCACATCACGGAATGGCCGCGCTGGCCGATCCAGCCGATGCTGCCGAGCGCCTCGGCATCATACAGTTTGCGCGCCAGATGGGTGCGTGAGAGCTTCAGCCAGTGGGCGAATTCCCTGACCGAGATGACGCCGGTCGGTATCCTGTCGAGATGGACATCCTCAGGATCGATACCGGACATCAGCCAGTCCATGACGATGCCGCCGTTGTTTAGCCAGATGAACAATGAAAAGGTCTGCCCAGGCTCCCGCACTGCGCCGCTGGCCAGCAATCCATCGGCGATCAGAGGCTGCAGGATGGGCAGCATCTCGGGTCGCTCGAGGAAGTTTTCCAGCCGGTTCGCGCCATCTATGCGGTCGAGCGTTCGCAGATGCGCGTAAATCCAGCCGGTGAAGGTCTCTATGGTGCCCGCCGTGACCCGCAACGGATGGGCGCGGCCATCACCGCTGGCCGAAATATATTCCGCGATGTTGTAGTGCAGCATCTCCTTGACGAAAGCCTCGGCGGTGTTGCGGCTGGCCACGGAATTGCGGCGCACGACCTCGATGAAACGCGCCATCGTCATGTCGGTGCGGCGGTCGTTGGGATCGCGCCGGAAATGCAGAGCCAAGCCGACATGAGCGAGCAGCCAGCGCTGCTGGGTGGCAAACACGGCAGCCAGCCGCGGGCTCGTTTGATAAATATGGATGAGCGCCTTGGACTGCTCCTGGACACCGTGAAGCGCTGCCGGATGACGGGCGATCTCTGCGGCACTCAGCGGCATTTCCTACGGCACTCCATGCGATTCCAAGCAACGACAAATGAAGATTCCCAGTCTTCGCCGGTCGTGTCCAGTTGCCCATTGGAACAACGAACGATCAGGCGGTGAATTCGCTGCTAACTCTTTGCATCGGTTCGGGAAAGCCGTCGGGCCCGCAGCTCCTGCGTTGAATTGACGAGTCCCGCCAGGCGAGCATAGGTTCCGCGCCATCGGGGCTGCGGGGAGTGCTTCCCGGGGCCGGGCTCCGTCCCTGGTGCCGATTCGCAGACAATCCTGCAGGATCCGCGCTTCGAGGATGCCGCGTTCTGTCGGGCCAGCGCGACGGTCTCCAATACATGCGCCTTGGCGTCGGCCGCGCCGGTCGGCGCCGGTCGATAACGTATGGTTGACGAGGAATCCGCGCAGCACTTTGCAGCCTGAGGAGGGCGGCCTATCCTGGTCGGTGATGGCCGACCCTGAGTGAAACGATGCCGAGAACAATCAGGACGCTGACCGCCAGCGAGGTGGAAACGCTTGTTGGCTGGGCAGCGGAGGAGGGCTGGAATCCGGGCACCGGCGATGCCGCGGCGTTTCGGGCGGTCGATCCGCAAGGGTTCATCGGCGCCTTTGTCGGCGGCGAGATGGTGGCCGGCATTTCGGCCGTCGCATACGGCTCGGGCTTTGGCTTTATCGGCCTCTACATCTGCCGGCCCGACCGGCGTGGCGAAGGTCACGGCAAGGCGGTCTGGGACGCCGGCATGGCGCGTCTGGGCAACCGTATCATCGGTCTCGACGGGGTGGCCGAGCAGCGGGCCAACTACCAGCGCATGGGCTTCGTGCCTGCCTATGAGACCGTCCGCCACAGCGGCGGTCCATCCGGCTTGCCCGAGGGCGGCAAGACAAGACCCGTGACGGCCGGCGACACGGCTGAGATTTTCGCCTACGATCGCAAGTGCTTTCCAGCACTGCGCGAAATCTTCCTTGGCGAGTGGCTGCGGCCGCCGCGGATTGCGCTGCTCTCAGCCGGATCGAACGGCATTACCGGCTACGGCGTGGCGCGCCGTTGCAGGCAGGGTTTCAAGGTCGGGCCGCTGTTCGCAGACCGGACGGACCTGGCCCTGGCGATGCTGGCGGACCTGTCGGACGCAACTGCCGGTGAGGCAATGCATATCGACGTGCCGGCCGGCCAGGTTCAATTCACCGCCATGCTGCAGGCCGCCGGCATGGTTCCGGGCTTCACGACGACACGCATGTACAAGGGCGGCAAGCCTGGCAACGACCAGTCGACGGTTTTCGGCGTCACGACGCTCGAGCTGGGATGATCGCGGTGCTGAGATCATTGTTTTGCCTGGCTGGTCCATGCGACATGGCTTCATGACGTGGTTGCCTTTGCCGAGCTGCGTTTTGGAGACTATCGAATGGCTGGAAGGACTGTTCTGATCGCCGGCGGCGCTGGCGGAATGGGTCTGGCGACCGGACTGCGTTTCGCCGCCGACGGCGAGCGGATCGTGCTCGCGGATCTTCCCGGCCCCAAGCTCGACGGCGCCGTGGCCAAGATTGCCGCGGCCGGGGCGGGCGCGATCGGCTTGCCGCTCGATATCCGCTCCGTCGCTGCCTGCCGCGACGTGGTGGGCAAGGCCAGGGAGTGGGGCGGTGCGATCGACATTCTCGTCAACGCCGCCGGGGTCTGGCTCGAGGGACCGGCACGCGAGGTCAAGGAAGATCAGTGGGACCTGGTGCTGGACGTCAATCTCAAGGGAGCCTTCTTCCTGATCTCGGCAGCCATAGCGCATCTGT
Source organism: Mesorhizobium sp. CA6 (assembly GCF_020165035.1). NCBI lineage: Bacteria > Pseudomonadati > Pseudomonadota > Alphaproteobacteria > Hyphomicrobiales > Phyllobacteriaceae > Mesorhizobium > Mesorhizobium sp. CA6. The sequence continues at coordinate 262,267 of NZ_JAIUHI010000003.1, forward strand.
CGGCGGCGCAGGGCGTGATCGTCAACATTGCGTCCGACGCCGGCATCGTCGGCAACAACGGGGCTTCCGTCTATTGCGCCTCGAAGGGCGGACTGGTGCTCTTGACCAAGGCTCTCGCGCTGGAACTCGCCCCGCAAGGCATCAGGGTCAACGCCGTCTGTCCTGGCGACACGGCAACGCCGATGATCGAATATCAGGCCAAGACCTATGGTGCGGACGACCCCGACGGCTACAAGCGCCGGCTCCTGGGGCACTATCCGCAAGGGGACAAAGCAAGGTTCATCCAGGTGGAGGAGATTGCTTCCTTCATCCACTATCTGTGCCAGCCGGGCGCGGCGCCGATCACCGGAGCCGCGCTTTCGATCGATTTCGGCGTCAGCGCCGGCTATTGAGCCGGTTCGGGTCGTCGCGGCCGTGATTGGCCGCGCCGGCATGTCGGCGCCTGCATCCTGGAGGGCAAATGGTCGTGTTCCGCAAATCCCGCAAGGCACTGGTGACCGGCGCGGGCGCCGCCGACGGCATCGGCGTGGCGATCGCGCGTGCGTTGGCCGAGGCCGGTGTTTCGGTCACCATCACCGCTTCATCCGCACGCGTCGAGCAACGAGCGGCGGAACTGCGGGGCGAGGGGCTCGATGTCCGCGCTTTCGCGGCCGACCTGACGCTCTCGGGCGATGTGGATCGTTTACGCTCCGAGACCGGCGAGATCGACGTCCTCGTCAACAATGCCGGGATGGGCACCGTTGCCCAGCCGGCATTGCAGCGGCGGTTTCTCGATCTCACAGAAAGCGATTGGGATCGGGGCATCGATGTCAGCCTGAAAACTGCTTTCTTGAGCACGCGCGGCTTTCTGGCCGGCATGGTGCAGCGCGGCCATGGACGCGTCGTCAACATGGCATCGGTGACCGGGCCTTACGTATCCAATGAAGGCGAGGCCGCCTACTCCGCGGCCAAGGCCGGCATGATCGGGCTGACGCATGCGCTTGCCCTGGAGGTCGGCCGCAGCGGCGTCACGGTCAATGCCGTGGCGCCGGGATGGATCGCGACGGGCGCCTCGACGCCTGAGGAACTGACCGCTGCCCGCAACACGCCGCTTGGTCGCGCCGGCAGCCCCGAGGAAGTCGCAGCGGCCGTGCTGTTCCTGGCGTCCGACGGAGCCAGTTATGTCAACGGCGCCGTTCTCGTCGTGGACGGCGGCAACATCCTGCAGGAACGCAAGGGGTGAGCGCGAGCGCGAAAGTCAAAATACAGGGACGCTCTGGTACTCAGGTCATAACAGGATGACATGCGAACCCAGGAACACGAGGAACTGGCCGGTAATCAGAGGGACCCGCAAAATAGGGCCGCTCTCCACGCTGTCCTGAACGGGTTGTCCGCGCATGCAAGGGCGCGCCTTCAGCACATTCCTCCAGATCGTGGGAAGTCCGATCCCTTGCTTCTTTCGGCGTTGCACGTGTCGACAAGTCTCGCGACGGCATTTTTCATCGAGCGGAATTCACCTTAAGTGCCTGATTGCAAGACATATGACCATTATGACAGGAAGAATTTGAGCTCGATCAATGCGCCGAAAAATGAGCCGCCCACAGCGGTACATTTGCGATGGATCAAAGCTCGACCGGTCTTGCCCGGATAAATCGAAATCGCCCGTTGTTGACACCGACCAGTGGTGAACCGGCGGCGGCCTTTAAGCGTTCAGCTTCAGCCGGGTGGGTCTGGCACCAGCGAAGGAGTCGGAAAATGACCGAGCGTCCCAGCATCAATCGCTTGTCCGCACAGGAACTGCACGACATCGATGCCTACTGGCGTGCCGCCAACTATCTGACCATCGGGCAGATCTATCTGCTCGACAATCCGCTGCTTCGCGAGCCGCTTCGGCTGGAGCACGTCAAGCCGCGGCTGCTCGGCCATTGGGGCACGTCGCCGGGCCTCAGTTTCATCTATGCGCATTTGAACCGGGTGATCCGGAAACGCGACGCCAATGTCATCTATGTCTGCGGTCCGGGTCATGGCGGACCCGCGATGGTTGCCAATAGCTACCTCGAAGGCACCTACAGCGAGATCAATCCGGACGTCGCGCCGGGCGAGGCTGGAATGAAGAAGCTTTTCCGGCAATTCTCCTTTCCGGGCGGCATCCCAAGCCATGCCGCGCCCGACGTGCCCGGCTCGATCCATGAAGGCGGCGAGCTTGGCTACGCGCTCTCGCATGCCTATGGCGCGGCTTTCGACAACCCGGACCTTGTCGTCGCCTGCGTGGTTGGCGACGGCGAGGCGGAAACCGGACCACTCGCCACCTCCTGGCATTCCAACAAGTTCCTCAACCCGGCGCTTGACGGCGCGGTGCTGCCGATCCTCCATCTCAACGGCTACAAGATCGCCAATCCCACCATTCTCGCCCGCATTCCCGAAGAAGAGCTGCGTGCCTTGTTCGTCGGCTATGGTTACGAGCCGTTGTTCGTCGAGGGCGACGATCCGGCATGCATGCATGAGCGAATGGCGCTCGTGCTCGACGATGCGCTCGACCGCATCAAGGCGATTCAGGACACGGCTCGCAACGGCGCGAAGACCGCGCGGCCGCGGCCGAACTGGCCGATGATCGTGCTGCGAAGCCCGAAGGGCTGGACCGGTCCCAAGGAGGTCGACGGGCTGAAGACCGAAGGATTCTGGCGCGCCCACCAAGTCCCGCTTTCCGGCCTCGCCGATAACCCCGCGCATCTGAGGATGCTCGAGGAATGGATGAGAAGCTACCGGCCCGAAGAGCTTTTCGATGCCGCCGGCGCGCCGGTGGCTGCGGTCCGTGCTACTGCGCCAAAAGGTGAAAGGCGCATGAGCGCCAACCCGCATGCCAATGGCGGCCTGCTGCGCCGGTCTCTGGAACTGCCCGCCTTGCAAGAGCACGCCGTCCCGGTCGAGCGGCCCGGCGGCGTCAAGGCGGAGTCGACCCGTGTGATGGGCCGTTTCCTGCGTGACGTCATGGCATTGAATCAAGGCACCAGGAACTTCCGCATCGTCGGGCCCGATGAAACGGCATCGAACCGGCTGCAGGATGTCTTCGAGGTGACGGAGCGTGTCTGGATGGAAGAGATCCTGCCCGAGGACGTGCATCTCGGTCGAGAAGGCAGGGTTCTGGAAATTCTATCCGAGCATACCTGCCAGGGCTGGCTGGAGGGTTACCTGCTCACTGGGCGCCACGGCTTCTTCTCCTGTTATGAGGCTTTCATGCATATCGTCGATTCCATGTTCAACCAGCATGCGAAATGGCTCGATGCCTGCCGCAAGCTTGCCTGGCGGCGGCCGATCGCCTCGCTGAACTATCTGTTGTCCAGCCATGTCTGGCAGCAGGAGCACAACGGCTTCAGCCACCAGGATCCGGGCTTCATCGACGTGGCGTTGAACAAGAAGGCGGATGTCGTGCGCGTCTATCTGCCGGCGGATGCCAACAGCCTGCTCTGCGTGACCGATCATGTGCTGCGGACATGGAACCGCATCAACATCATCGTCGCCGGCAAAGCCAATTCCTGGCAGTGGCTGTCCATCGACGAGGCGAAAGTCCATTGCAACGCCGGCATCGGCATATGGGGTTGGGCGTCGACCGACGGCGGGGCCGAGCCGGATGTGGTGATGGCCTGCGCCGGAGACGTGCCGACGCTCGAGACGCTGGCCGCCGTTCAAATCCTGAGGCGCCACATTCCCGGCCTCAAGGTGCGTGTGGTCAACATCGTCGACCTGATGACCCTGCAGCCAAGGGAACACCATCCGCACGGGCTGTCGGATCGCGAATTCGATGCTTTGTTCACCAGGGACAAGCCCGTCATCTTCGCCTATCACGGCTATCCCTGGACCATCCATCGCCTGACCTACCGGCGGACCAATCACGACAACATCCACGTGCGTGGCTATAATGAGGAGGGGACGACGACGACGCCCTTCGACATGACCGTGCTTAATGGGCTCGACCGCTATCATCTGGTGCTCGGCGTGCTCGACCGCATTCCCGAGCCGGCCGGTGCGCATATCCAGCTGAGGCAGGCCATGGAAGGCAAGCTGATCGAGCACCGGGCCTATATCCGCGAGCACGGGCAGGACATGCCGGAGATCCTCGGCTGGAAATGGGAGCAGTAGCCGATGCCGAAGCGCCAGGCCGACAGGATCCGACCCGCAAAAGTGGCTGGAACGGTCGGACATGACTGATGTCATCCTTGTCCTCAATGGCGGCTCATCGAGCCTGAAGTTCGCCGCGTTTCAAGGACGCCGCGAGCTTCACCTGCTGATGCGGGGCAGCGTCTCGTCGATCGGCGAGCGGCCCAGACTCCATGTCGCGCCGACTGCAACGACGCCGCCGTTCGACAGGAGCCTCGGCGAACGAGCGATCTCCGTCGGCAAGGCATTCGAAGCCGTTGCGTCCTATCTGACGGACCGCGGCCTGTTGCGCCGCGTGAGCAGGGTCGGGCATCGCATCGTCCATGGCGGTCGGGAGTTTGCCCGCGCAACGCTGCTTGACCAGGCCACGCTCGATGCCTTGCGCAAGCTCGAGCCGCTCGCTCCAATTCATCAGGCGATCAACCTGGAGCTCGTCGATCTGGCCCACCGTCTTCTGCCCGGCGCCATGCAGGTCGGCTGCTTCGATACCGCCTTTCACGCAACGCAGCCTCAGATCGCAAGACTTTATGGCCTGCCGCACGAGATGTCGGAGCAGGACGTCGTGTCCTATGGGTTCCACGGGCTCTCCTACAGCCATATCGCCAACGAGCTCCGCAGGCGTTACGGCGCCGGCGCGGGTGGCCGCGCCGTCGTCGCCCATCTTGGCAGCGGCGCAAGCCTTTGCGCGATGAAGGCAGGGGTAAGCCAGGCAACCACTATGGGTTTCTCGACGCTCGACGGCCTGGTCATGAGCACGCGTTGCGGCGCGATCGATCCGGGCGTCCTCCTGCACCTTCTGCAAGACAGGAAACTGTCCTCCGACGAACTGTCCACCTTGCTTTACGAGAAATCCGGTCTGCTCGGCGTGTCCGGCATCTCCGGGAACATGCAGACGCTGCTGGCGTCGAAGGATCCGGCGGCAATGCGGGCTGTCGATCTGTTCGTTTATCGGGTCGGGCGCGAAATCGGCTCACTGGCTGCTGCGCTGGGCGGGCTAGACACGCTGGTGTTTACCGCCGGCATAGGCGAGCATGCGCCGGCGATCCGGCGGCGGATATGCGAGGCTGCCGCATGGCTGGGCGCCGCTATGGATGACGGTTTGAATAGCAGCGGCGAAGACCTTGTGAGTGCCGCGAGTTCCCGTGTCGATGTGCTTGTCATTCCGGCCGACGAAGAACGCGCGGTGGCGACAGAACTGCTCGGCGTCGAAACCGTCTGAGCGGAACAGTCTCCCGCTTGGCGGAACGCCCTCGCATGCCTGAGCTGTCGATTGAGGTGGATGGCCGATCCCTCGGGCAGCCATTTGCGCCCGCTGCCGATCTCCACGACCTTGGTAGCGAGCTCTACACGGCTGGAAATGATCTTAATTCGCCAACGTGGCGCCGAGCTTCCGCTGGACCAGGACAAGCGTCGGATCGTCGGGAACCATCGCGACAGTGAAGCCCATCTCGCGCTCAAGCTCGATCGCAGACGGTTCTCGCGGCTTTCGATCGACTCGAGCGTCTCGATGCCATGGTCGTCGGCATAGTGCGCGATATAGCCGAGAAATTCCCAGCCGCCGCCGCGATGCTTACGGTCCTCGCGAATGCAGATGGCGACCTCGCCACTCCTGTCGGCCGGATCGGCTGCGAGGGTCGCCACCGCGATCAGCATTCCTCTAAGCATTTCGGCCGTACAGGGGGAGCAATGGTAGCGGGAGAGGGACTTGAACCCCCGACCCCAGGATTATGATTCCCGTGCTCTAACCAACTGAGCTACCCCGCCAGGGTGGCAAATGGCCCGAAAAACCGTCCTGGACGGACGGGTTGTTTCAAGGCGTTCGCCAAGGTCGCGCGGATATAAGGTTGGGAGGGTGGGCCTGTCAAGCTTCGAAGCGGCCGACATGCGGGCATAATCCGGCCCGCATAATCTGATCCCAGAAAAGCTTTGCCGGACAGACACTCAGGGCCTGCCCCGGGGTTGAGTTCGGCGGGGCACGTCGTTATGTCTCGGCCAAGAAATTCTAGAGTTGAGCGAATGAAGCCGCGCATCGCCGTCCTCGGTTGCGGATACTGGGGCAGCAACCATATCCGCACCCTCAAGGCGCTTGGCGCGCTCCATGCCGTTTCCGACGCCAACCGCGCCCGCGCCGAAGGTTTCGCCAGCGAGCAAGATTGCCTGGCAATCGAGCCGGACAGGCTGTTTGAGCGCAACGACATCGACGCTATCGTCATGGCGCTGCCGCCGCAATTCCATGCCGACACCGCAGTGCGGGCTGTCGAAAGCGGCAAGGACGTGCTGGTGGAAAAGCCGATCGCGCTGACGGTCGCCGACGCCGAGCGCGCGGTGAAGGCGGCAAAGGACAATGGCCGCATCTTCATGGTCGGCCATGTGTTGCGCTTTCATCCCGCTTTCGAGACGCTCAAGGCGCTGATCGACAATGGCGAGCTCGGCGAGGTGCGCTACATCCATTCGCACCGGCTCGGCCTCGGCAAGTTTCATACCGAGAACGACGCTCTCTGGGACCTTGCGCCGCACGATTTGTCGATGATCCTCGCCATCACCGGCACCGAGCCGATCGAAGTGAGGGGCGAGGGGGCAGCACTCCTCGACAATCTCAGCGACTTTGCGCATCTGCATATGCGCTTCCCGAACGGATTGCGCAGCCATCTCTTCGCCTCGCGACTCAATCCCTATCGCGAGCGGCGGCTGACGGTCGTCGGCACCAAGGCGATGGCGGTGTTCGACGACGTGGAGCCCTGGGAGCGCAAGCTTGCCGTCTACCGCCACGCAGTATGGCAGGACAGCGGCCAGTGGGCCTTCACCGCCAACGAACCTGCCTATGTGGCCGTCGGCGAGGGCATGCCGCTGACTCGCGAGCTTGCCCATTTCATGCAATGCATCGAGACGCGCGCCGAACCGCGCACCGACGGCGAGGAAGCGATAAGGGTGCTGCGCATCCTGACCGCCGGCACAGTGATCCACACCGGCTCGTCTGCATAAAGCAATCAGATCGAGAATTTACTCAGCGGGAATCTGCGCCGGCCTGGCCGCCAGCCGGGACAGCATGGCCTCGGCCTCGGCGCCGCGCTCGGAGCGCTCGATGAAGCCGCCGCCGAACACCCGCGCCTCATTGCCGTCGTCGGAATAGAGCACGCAGGCCTGCCCCGGCGCGATGCCCGACTCGCCGTCGGCCAGCTCGACAGAGGTCACGCCGTCGCGGTGATGCAGCACGGCCGGACGCGGCGGCCTGGTCGAGCGGACCTTGGCGAAGAGCTCGATCCCGCCGGCCGGAACATCCGACAACAGTCCGTCGCCCAGCCAGTTCATGTTGCGCAGATAGATCTTGTGCGTCTCCAGCGCTTCGCGCGGGCCGACGATGACGCGCGCGCGGTCGGCGTCAAGATGGACAACATAGAGCGGCTCGCCAGAGGCGATGCCGATGCCGCGGCGCTGGCCGATCGTGTAGCGCAGGATGCCTTCATGGCGGCCGAGCACGCGGCCGTCGATATGGACGATGTCGCCGGGATTGGCGGCGGCCGGCCTCAGCCTGGCGATGATGTCGGAATACTTGCCCTGCGGCACGAAGCAGATGTCCTGGCTGTCCTGCTTGGCGGCGACGGTCAGGCCCATTTCCTCGGCAATGGCGCGGACCTGCGGCTTCGACAGGCCGCCGAGCGGAAAGCGCAGATAATCGATCTGCGCCTGCGTGGTGGCAAACAGGAAATAGCTCTGGTCGCGATCGGCGTCGACCGGCCGGTAAAGCGCACGATGCGCTCCATTGGAGCGCGAACGAATGTAATGGCCGGTGGCCAAGGCGTCGGCGCCGAGATCCTGAGCGGTCGCCAAAAGATCGGCAAACTTCACAGTCTGGTTGCAGGACACGCAAGGGATGGGGGTCTCGCCGGCGACATAGCTTTCGGCAAAGGGATCGATGACCGCTTTGCGGAAACGTTCCTCGTAGTCGAGCACGTAATGCGGGATGCCGAGCGTCTCCGAGACGCGACGCGCGTCATCAATATCCTGTCCGGCACAGCAGGAGCCGGCACGATGGGTGGCCGCGCCGTGGTCGTAAAGCTGCAGCGTCACACCGACGACATCATAGCCTTCGCGCTTGAGGATGCCGGCAACCACCGAGGAATCGACACCACCCGACATCGCGACGACGACGCGGGTTTCTTCGGGGCGGCGAGGGAGATCGAGGCTGTTCATGATGCTTTCACTGTGCGGCGCTCAATGCCAATGGCCGGAATATAGGTCAAGCGCCACGCATGCGCCAGCTTGCGGCCAAGACGAGTTCACCGGCAAAAATCAAGGCCCGGAGGCCGGTGTTTCAAATTCTAAACGAAATCCTAACCGGGCGTTCACGATCCTTACTTAGTCATTAGGGTTCGCTTAGGCAATTTTTAAAGCTGTGACGGTACTGTGGCGGGGATTGGGTCTTTGAGTTTTTAGTAGAGAGTACGATGACCGATCTGGTTAGACCTAGAGTCAAGTATGTTATTGGGCCCGACGGCAGCCCTCTTACGATCGCCGATCTGCCGCCGACGAACACGCGGCGCTGGGTTATCCGGCGCAAGGCGGAAGTGGTCGCCGCTGTACGCGGCGGCCTGCTCAGCCTTGAGGAAGCCTGCCAGCGCTACAAGCTCACCACCGAAGAATTTCTCTCCTGGCAGGCATCGATCGACGAATACGGCCTTGCCGGGCTGCGCACCACGCGAATCCAGCAATACCGGCATTAAGCTGCCGGCCGAAAACGTGCAAGGGCGCGGGACTCCGCGCCCTTCGCTTTTGCGGCGGCCTTCCATTCAAACTGTCAGCACGACCTTTCCGATGGGGCGGGTCGCGAGGAAGGCATGGGCGGCCGCCGCCTGGTCGAGCGGGAAAGCTTTCGCCACATGCGGCATCAGCTTTTTGGCCCCGACCAGCCTGGCGAGTTCGGCGAGCCCCTCGCGATCAGGCACCACAGACATGCGTTCAACGCGGATGTTCCGCTCCTTGGCCTTCGCCCTGGTGGCGTCGTGAACGTCGAGCAGCGACACCAGAACGCCGCCGTCACGCAGCACTTCCAGCGACTTGTCGGCGTGGTCGCCGCCGATCGGGTCCAGCACCAGATCGACATTGCCGACCTTCCCGGTGAAATCGTCCCTGGTGTAGTCGATCACCTCGTCGGCGCCGATCGAGCGGACATAGTCGGTTTTGTCCGGACTGGCGGTCGATGCCACCCAGGCGCCGCGCGCCTTGGCGATCTGCACCGCCAGATGGCCGACGCCGCCGGCGCCGGCGTGAACCAGCACCCGTTGGCCCGCTTGCAGGCCGCCATGGCGGACGAGGCCTTGCCAGGCCGTCAGACCGGCCAGCGGCAAGGCCGCGGCATGGGCATGGTCGATGGCGGCAGGTTTCGCGACGATCTCGTCCGCCGGCGCCGCGGCGAGCTCGGCATAGGCGCCGGCCTGCTTGGGAAAGCGCGGCATGCCGAACACCTCGTCGCCGAGTTTAAAGGCGGTCACGCCGTCTCCGAGCGCCGCGACGGTCCCGGAAATGTCCCAGCCAAGGATGAAAGGCGGTTCGCCGAGCAGCGGAATGAAACCGCCGCGCACGGCGCCATCGACCGGGTTGACGCCCGCGGCCTTGACGCGGACGAGCACTTCACCGGGGCCGGGCTTGGGGTCGGGCTGCTCGGCTACGAAAAGGACCTCGGGTCCGCCGACGGAAGTCTGGATAACGGCACGCATGAACGCCTCCTGTTCGAGTGAATGTGCCCGCTATCATTTGGATAGTAGTATTCGATTGTCGAGTATGTACCTTTTGTATATATAGGCACCTCATGGATAGCGAAGACAGATCTCCCTTCGGCTACGACGCGTTCCGGCGCTCCTGCCCATCGCATACCGTGCTCGAGATGCTCGCGAGCAAATGGGTTTATCTCACCGTCTGCGCGCTGCGGAGCGGCCGGCTGCGCAATGGCGAGCTGGCGCGCAAGCTGGAGGGCATCACGCCCAAAATGCTGACGCAGACGCTGCGCGTGCTGGAGCGCGACGGCCTCGTGCGGCGCGAGGTGTTCGCGGTGATCCCGCCGCGCGTGGAGTACGAACTGACGGAGCTTGGGCGGAACCTTGCGGGATTGCTCAGCCAGATACGCTCCTGGGCGGAAGAGCATGCATCCGAAATCAAGGATGCCCGAACCCGGGCATCGGCCGATCACGGCGAGAAGGCCGCTATGCCGTGAAGACGGCGAGGCCGATTTTTGGCGATTGCCAGCTCTGAGGATGCCGGCAGGTCTCCGGCATGACTCGACTATGCCCGACGATCAGCCGATCATGGCGCTGCGGCCGCCCGTTTCGGCCTCGCGGATCTTGGTGTCGCGCGATTCCAGCATCTCCGCCTTGGACAGCTCCGCTTCAGCTTCGCCGAGTAATGATTCGGCAGTGCTTCGCTGCTGGGCGAGGTCGCTTTGTGAATTCCTGAGGTTGTCGCGGCGCAGGCGAGCCGCCTTGGCGAAGGTCGGATAGGCGAAATGGTTGATGTCGGTGATGCCGGCCTTTTTCTCTTCGGCGATGATCTGCGCCTCCAGCTCGACGGCCATGCGCTCGAACTCGGCGATCATCATGTCCAGCTGCAAGAGCTGCCGCCGCTTCTCATTCACCTGAAACTGCTTCAGTCGAACGAGGTTTTCACGTGACTTCATGACTCGATACTCCGCAAACGCACACCTGCAATACCGTCCAGTCCGCCCGGAAAGACCTAAGCGCCGCCCGTTTCCCCCGGCTTTCCCTGGGCTATAGGAAACAAAGCCCTAAAGATTTTCGCCGGCGGTAACCATTCGTTTACGGGCATTGTTAATCATACGGGCGAGGACTTAAGGCCGGGTAAAAATTCCGGCGGCGGCGGGAAGCCCGGGCCAGCGAGTCCCTGGAGTCACTTAGACTGACTTTTTAATGTGGTGCATCAGCGGTTTTGGTCTGTGATTCGTTATTAGATTCAAGTGGGTGTAGAAAGGGGTTAAAAAATCTGGTATCGTGGATGGCACGAAATTAGGATTTGTTAACCAGTCGGTGGCACCTTCTGTTCAGGCAATCACTGCTCCGGGTCCCGGACGGGTCGTGACACGGTCCGGCAGCAGAAAAGGGGAATGAAATGCGTGTTCTGCTGATTGAAGATGACAGTGCAACCGCACAGAGCATCGAACTGATGCTGAAATCGGAGAGCTTCAACGTCTATACGACCGATCTCGGCGAAGAAGGTGTCGATCTCGGCAAGCTCTACGATTACGACATCATCCTTCTGGACCTCAATCTCCCCGATATGTCGGGCTATGAAGTCCTGCGCACGTTGCGCCTTTCCAAGGTCAAGACGCCGATCCTGATCCTCTCCGGCATGGCCGGCATCGAGGACAAGGTGCGCGGCCTGGGCTTCGGCGCCGACGACTATATGACCAAGCCCTTCCATAAGGACGAGCTGGTGGCGCGCATCCACGCGATCGTGCGCCGCTCCAAAGGGCATGCCCAGTCGGTCATCACCACCGGCGACCTTGTGGTCAATCTCGACGCCAAGACGGTCGAGGTCGGCGGTCAGCGCGTGCACCTGACCGGCAAGGAATATCAGATGCTGGAGCTGCTCTCGCTGCGCAAGGGCACGACGCTCACCAAGGAAATGTTCCTCAACCATCTCTATGGCGGTATGGACGAGCCGGAGCTGAAGATCATCGACGTCTTCATTTGCAAGCTGCGCAAGAAACTCGACGCGGCGTCCGGCGGTCAGAACTACATCGAAACGGTGTGGGGCCGCGGCTATGTGCTGCGCGAGCCGGAAGATATTCGCGTCAGCGCATAAGCCATCCCAGCGATTCGAACGAAAAACCCGGCTCAGGCCGGGTTTTTGCTTGAAAACGGTTCCGGCGAATCAGGCGGCTATCTTCAGGACGCGAAAGCTTTCGAGCAGTTGCGCACGGTTGAAGGGCTTCAGCAGATAGCCTTGGGCGCCGGCGCGCTTGGCGCGCATGATCGCCGCGACGTCGACCTCGACCAGCGAGACCAGAATCTGCGGCTTGATGGGCGCTTCGATAGCACGGATGCGGCGAATAAGGTCCACGGCCGGGACGTCGGCAAGACCACCGTCGATGACGATGACATCGGGCATGTCGCCGGCGCAAATGTCGGTGGCCTCGACTCCGGTCGAGGCCTCGACGACAATCATATCCGAGCCGCCAAGAATGCGTTTTGCGACCTTCCTGATGACGCTCGAATCATCGACGAACAGGCAGCGCTTCATGTCCGGGTCCTCTTTGCCATCTGCCGAACCGCAATCTCGGGGTGGCCGCAAACCACCATAGGCCAATCTGGTAAAGAAGCCGAAAAGCCGTTAGGTAAAGTTTTTCCAAACACGGTGTCGCGCGGCCTTGACCCCGCAGCGCGATTACATGGATCGCGGCTGGCATTGCTCAATCTGCGCCGCCAGCAAAAATATCAGCAATAAAAGATACTTCGGTTTTTCTTAGGCAGCCGTCAGCACGATCTCCTCGGCGGTCGCGTGGATCGAGATCGTCATATTGGCCTCGCGCGCCAGAAGCAGCGTATAATAGGGCTGGACCGAATGGGCGTCGATCGGCTCCTCCGGCTTGTGGCCGGAATGCAGTTCGAGGAATTTCGGCGGCACGCGCAGCATCGGCCCACTGGCCGACAGCGAAAAACGCGGCTCGGTTTCGAGACTTTCCAGCGTGACCACCAGCTTGCCGCCGCGCGGTATGGCCGCGTTGGCGACGAGAATGAGGTTGAGCAGCAGCTTGACCTTGTTCTTAGGAAGCAGCGCACGGGGGCCGTTCCACAGCAGTTCCGGCTTTTCGTTCTTCAAGAAGGCGATGGCCACGGCCTCGGCATCGCCCGTGTCGATCATCATGCCGGCGGAACCCGCGGCGCCGAAGGCGATGCGGGCAAACTGCAATCGCGCCGAGGCGTTCTTGGCGCTCTGGCGAATGAGCTTCATGGCGTCTTCGTCGGCGCCGCCTTCGTCGAGCAGCTCGAGGCCGTTGTTGATTGCGCCGACCGGCGAAATGATGTCGTGGCAGACACGGCTGCAAAGCAGCGCGGCGAGATCTGGCGCGGAAAGGGTGAAAAGCTCGGCCATCGGCGAAATCCCTGCTTAAGTCATTTGTTCATGGCCGAGCGACGGTTTCGCGCCTGCCCACACGAATCACGCTCTTTTCCAAGGCTTTCTGAATACACAGGGCCCGAGCGCGCATCAACAAATCCAAAATCATCGACGGCGAAAATGGTGTGTTTCGCGGGGGAAACCCGCCGCAGCGGCAAAAGCGCAGCCTTCGAACCGCCATCTTCGTGTGGGAGCTTAATGGTTGAAAAAGGATTACGGCATAATTTGCCCGTGATAGCCACCCCGAACGGCCGGCAAGAGCCGCAGGGGTGCGAGGCGTCGGCGAAAGTGCTCCCTGACGGAGATTGGAAGCATGTTTTCCCGATACTACGACCGGACGTTCGTCCGCGTCCTCACCATGACCATCACACTCCTGGCGGCTTTGGTCCTTTCGACCTCGGCGTCGCGGGCTCAGCAGTACACCGCTCAGGAAATCGTCGATTCCGGTCATAAATTTTTCGGCGAGACATCCGGCGGTCTGGCCACCGTCGTCGAGAAGATCTTCGCCTCCTACGGTCTGCCCAATGGCTACCTGCTCGGCGAGGAAGGATCCGGCGCCCTGATCGGCGGCCTGACCTATGGCGAGGGGACGCTCTACACCAAGAACGCCGGCGACCATAAGGTGTTCTGGCAAGGCCCTTCGCTCGGCTGGGATTTCGGTGGCGAGGGGTCCCGGGTGATGATGCTGGTCTATAACCTCGACGACATCAGCAGCCTTTATAACCGCTTCGGCGGCGTTGCCGGCTCAGCCTATGTCATCGCCGGCGTCGGCTTCAACGTTCTGCAGAGCAACCGGGTGCTGCTCGTGCCGATCCGCACCGGCGTCGGCGCGCGTCTTGGAGTCAATCTCGGCTATCTGAAGCTTACCGAAAGGCCGACCTGGAACCCGTTCTGATCGGATTGCGCTCGCTACGATCGCTCGGACAGTGCTGATCGCGCCGCGGCAAGCTCTTGCCGCCGCGTTGAATTTCCGCCATGCCAAGCTGGCACAATCCAGCGATAGCCGCGCCGTAAAGTGGATAGCACGCCTTGGTCCAGTCGGTTCTGTTCTTCGTACTCGGTTTCCTTTGCGCCGTTTTTCTGGCGTCGCTGGTCGCGCCGGCGGTCTGGCGGCGGGCCGTTGTCCTGACGCGCAGGCGCCTTGAGGCTTCGCTGCCGCTGACGCCGGCCGAAATTCAGGCGGACAAGGACCGGGTGCGGGCGGAATATGCCATGACGACGCGCCGGCTGGAGATAACCGTCAAGAACCTTCAGGAAAAGGTCGCTGAGCAGCTGGTGGAGATCGGCCGCGCGAACGAGGCTTTGAAGGGGCTCGCGGTTGAAAGAAAGGACAAGAATCAGGCGCTTTCCGACCTGCAGGCCAAGAATGCGGAGCTCAGGCAGCGCGAGGAAGAGTTGCACCGCCTGGCGGAGAAGCACGCGCAGACGGAGCGGGCGCTGGAGAAGCGCGCGCTGGAGTTGCAGAAGCTCGAGCAGATGTATGACGACGCCAGCTTCTCGTCCTCGAATCGGCAGATCGAGCTGGTTGCCCGCGAATCGGAGCTGGAAAAGCTGGCCAGTGACATCGCGTTGCTCAAAGGCCAGCGCAGGGAGGCGGACCGACGCAATCAGGAGGTCGCGTCCGAGAGCAAGGCCGCGCGCGAAGCGCTGAAGGCGGAGAAGAAGAAAACGGCCGAGCTCGACAAGAAGGTCGAGCGGCTGCTCGCGACGCTTGCCGACCGCGAGGAAAAGCTCGACCGCCGCGAGAAGGATCTCGCCCGAATGCGCGAACGTTCGAAGGAGAGCGCTGCAAACGGCGTTGCGCGGCTGGCTGCCGGAACGGACACGAAAGGCGACGATGTCGATAAGGCAATCGCCAGGCTCGAGGGCGATCGGGAACGGCTGGAGGCGAGGCTGACGGCGCTGGCGCGCGAGAACAAGCGGCTGAAGACCGATCTTGCCGCCGCCACGGGGACGGCAATGCCCGAATCAGCGGGCGACGCACGCTCCGGCGCCGGCCTCCGCGAACAAATGAACGAGCTGGCAGCCGAGGTGGTCAATCTGACGATGAAGCTCGACGGGCCGGATTCGCCTATCGCCAAGGCGCTGGCGGGCGAGGGGCAGCAGAACGGGCGCGGCGTCAGCCTTGCCGATCGTGTCAGGGCGTTGCAGAAGGCCGGCCCGTCCAACTGAGGTGTGTTGGTATTCAGGTGAGGCCGGCCTGCAAATGCCGGCTTCCTGCGCTTCCGGTGCTCACGTACTTTAAGTACGCTCCGCTCCGGTTCTCGGAAGCCACCATTTTCGACTCGGCCTGACCTGAATCTCAATACACCTCAAAGCGTTGCAGCTGTTCGGGCTCTCAGGTCGGGACCGCTAGCGGTTTGAAAAGTGATGCAGGGCGATGGCCGACGCGGCGGCGACGTTCAGGCTGTCGAAACCTTCCGCCATGGCGATCTTCACCGTATGCAACCGGGCAAGCAGATCCCGCGGCAGGCCTTCGCCTTCGGTGCCGAGGTAAAGCGCCAGGCGCGCCGATCGCTCCGCGGCGCGGATGTCGACGTTTCCGCGTGGCGATAGTGCGAACTGGGCGAAGCCAAGCCGATCGAGGGTCGCGGTGAACGTTCCGGTGTCGCCGAATGACGCGAAGGGAACCTTCAGCGCCGCACCGACGGAAACACGGATTGCCTTGCGGTAGAGCGGATCGCAGCACGTCTGGTCGAGCAGCACCGCGTCCGCGCCGAAGGCCGCCGCATTGCGGAAGATCGCGCCCATATTATCGTGATTGGATATGCCGACCAGGACGACGGCCAAGGCACGCCGGGGCAAGGTTTCCACCAGAATCTCGGCGGGCGTCGGATCGCCGCGCAAGCCGATCGCCAGGATGCCGCGGTGCATGTGGAAGCCGGCGATCCGGTCCATGACCTCGCCGGCGGCGACATGGACCGGAAAACCCGCGGGCGCCTTGCGCAAGATCTCCTGCACGCCAGCCAGCCTGTTTTCGAGGATGAGGGCAGACTCGGCGGCGAAGCGTCCGCTCGACAGAAGAAGGTCCAGCACGACCTTGCCTTCGGCGACGAAGCGGCCATGCCGGCCGACGAGGTCGCGCTCGCGGATGTCGAGATAGGCGGCGACGCGTGGGTCCCGAGGATCGTCGATGGAGATGAGGTTCATGCAAATCTCGTCGGCAAAAATTGCCAGCGAGGTAAGGGGCTTTGGATGGCGCGGGTCAAGCCCCGGCGCGGCGCAACCGATAGGCCATCTGTGAAAGGTCGCCGTCGCCGAAAATGCCTTCCAGCATGCGCAGCAATTCGCGCACCGCCTCGGATTTGCAGGAATAGTAAATCATCTGGCGGTCGCGCCGGGTCTCGACGAGATCGAGCGCCCTCAGCTTGGCGAGATGCTGCGACAGCGCGGACTGGCTGAGTTGCACCTTCTCGGCGATGGCGCCGACCGACATTTCATCGTCGATCAGGTGAGCCATGATCAGCAAGCGCTTTTCGTTGCCCATGAGCGTGAGAAAGGCGGCCGCCGATTCCGCATTGGCGATTAGCTTATTTGAGATCATAGATCCCCCAAGGGTCCTGGCTCATCCAGACGCCAGGGGGCAATGGCGCCTGATTCCACGATGTTCAGATGTCGCTAGGCGCTGCTGAATCAGCGCCACTACAAAGGTAGATCATTTCATCTAAATCTCAAGCGTTGCTTTTGCCGGCGCGCGATCAACTATCGCTCTTGCTCGGCCGCGCGTCCCGCCCTGGCCATCTCGACGAGCACCGAACGCAATTCGCGCGCGCTTTGCAAAGGCCGGGGAAAGAAAACCCTGCAGGTCGCATCGGCGACGGCGAGATCCATGCCATCGGGGTCGAAACCGGTGACGATCCAGCCGCCGTCTTCGGCGCGGCCGAAATGACGGGCGTAAAGGGCAAGCGCGTCGCGATGGTCGGTATTCATGTGATCGAGTGCGGCCTGCTCGCTGCCGGCGAACTCCTCGATAAGGGCGGGATCGGTGATGAAATCATCACGGTCGAGAAGAAAGGCCTTGCCGAAGCCGCCATTCAGGCTGGCGCGCTCGGGCTCGAGCCGGAAGAACGAGAAGTCGCCGAGCCCGGCATAGAGCTTCGCCTTCGGATTGCGGTTGAGATAGCGGCGTTCGGCTCGGATCTGATCGGCAGATCCCCGCTCCAGCCGCAGGGCCCGGCATGCCAGGCTGATGCGCGGATGCGCCAGCGGATCGCCCTTGCCGGGTTCGCCAAGCAACAGCGAACAGCGCGGATCCGCGAGCAACGCACCGGTGTGGGCGGACAGCATCGAGATCAGGATCAGCGGCGCGCCGTCGATGTCGGTGGCGACGCCAACCCTGCTTGCCAGCGGCGCGCCGGTGCCGAGCTCGATCGCCGCGAGCGCGCCGAAACGTGCTGCGCGGATCAGGGTTTTCGCGAGCCTGATCGCCTCGGCGTCGGTCTCGCGAATGACGTCCTTTTTCGGTTCGGTCACAGGTTCACCCGAGATAAGTTGATTTCTGCTCTCCGGTTATCGGCCGAGTACACCCGCCTTTGCAAGGGCTGCGATTTCGTCTTCGTTCAACCCAAAACGGCTCAATATGTCCGCAGGCTCGCGATCGGCGACGTCCGGCGCCGCGGCAAGCGTCTGCGGGTTTTGCGAGAAACGCGGCGCCGGCGCCGGGCGGTCGAGCTCGCCGGACTTCACAAAGCTTTTCCTGGCGCGGCTGTGCGGATGGTTCCTGGCTTCGACCAGGGACAGCACGGGCGCCACGCAAGCGTCGGTCACGGCGAAAAGCGTGGCCCATTCGTCGCGCGTCTTCTCCTTGATCCGGCCGGCAATGGCGGCGCGCATCGCGGGCCACGACGACTTGTCGAACTGGCTGCCGACAAAATGCCCGTCGAGCGGCAGCAGCCTGGCGAATTCGGCGAAGAAGCGCGGCTCGAGGCAGCCGACGGCAATGTGCCTTGCGTCAGCCGTCTCATATGTATCGTAGAAAGGCGCGCCGGAATCGAGCAGGTTGTCGCCGCGCCTGTCGCTCCAGAGACCCGCCGCCATGTAGGCGTGGATGGGTGCGGCGAGCATCGAGGCTCCCTCGATGATCGAGGCATCGACCACCTGGCCCGTTCCGCTGCGCGAATGCCGGAAGAGAGCGGCGAGCACGCTGGCGATCAGCATCATGGCGCCGCCGCCTTGATCCGCGACGAGGTTGAGCGGTGGCACCGGCGGCGCGTCCTGCCTGCCAATCGCATGCAAGAGGCCCGCATAGGCGAGATAGGTGATGTCGTGCCCGGCTCGCCCGGACAGCGGCCCGTCCTGTCCGAATCCGGTCAAGCGGCCATAGATCAGCGCCGGATTGCGCTGCAGAACGGCATCCGGCCCGAGGCCGAGCCGCTCCATCACGCCGGGGCGGAAGCCTTCGACAAGCAAGTCGGCCCCTGCCGCAAGGCGCAGCAGCAGGTCGGCGCCCGCCGGGCTCTTCAGGTCGAGCTTGAGGATGGAACGGCCGTGGCGGTCGAGATCGTATTGTTCGGGCAGGCTCAGAAGCGGCTGGCCGGCATCGGCGCGTTCGATGCGCAGCACCTCGGCGCCCATTTCGGACAGCATCAGGGCGGCAAGCGGCACCGGGCCAAGCCCGGCCATCTCGATCACTTTCAGGCCGGCGAGCGGCCCGGTCTTTCCGGTGGAAGCACCGGCGCCTGTCGGCGAGCCAGACATCCCCGCTTATTTCGGCGCCATGCGGATAGCGCCGTCGAGGCGGATGGTCTCGCCGTTCAGCATCTGGTTCTCGACGACGTGGAGCGCAAGCGACGCATATTCGGACGGCTCGCCGAGCCGCGGCGGGAAGGGCACGGAAGCGCCGAGCGAATCCTGCACTTCCTGCGGCATGCCGGCCATCATCGGCGTCTTGAAGATGCCGGGCGCGATGGTGCAGACGCGAATGCCGGATCGCGCCAGATCGCGGGCCACAGGCAGCGTCATGCCGACGACGCCGCCCTTGGAAGCCGCATAGGCGGCCTGCCCGATCTGGCCGTCATAGGCGGCGACGGATGCGGTGTTGACGATGACGCCGCGCTCGCCGCCGGCAAGCGGTTCGAGTTTCGCCGCCCGGTCGGCAACGAGGCGGATCATGTTGAAGGTGCCGATCAGGTTGATCTCGATCACCTTGCGATACTGGTCGAGCGGATGCGGTCCGTCCTTGCCGATCGTCTTCATGCCGATGGCAATGCCGGCGCAATTGATCAGGATGCGCGGCTGCCCAAGCTTTTCAGCCACTTCGGCGATCGCGGCCGTAGCGCGGTCGCCGCTGCCGACATCGCATTGGACGGCAACGCCGCCGATCTCGGCTGCAACTTTCGCCGCGCGCTCGATGCCCACGTCGAGGATGGCGACGCGGGCGCCCTTGGCCGCCAAGGCGCGCGCCGTCGCCTCGCCAAGGCCCGACCCGCCGCCGGTGACGATCGCGATCTGGCCGTTCGGGTTCATGCAGGCCTCCCAGGGACCGGATTATGCTACGAAGCGCGCAAAGGAGGCGCAACAGCAACAGGCGGGTCGACAGATGCCTGCCCGGTAGCGGCCGACCGCGCCAGGGCCGGGACAAGTTCCGCAACCCTCGTCATGTTGGCGTGACAGACATCGCCGGCAAAGCGGGCGACCGCCCCCGGCTTGATCTCGTGATACAGCAGCCGGTCGAGATCGACCGGGCGCGGCATGGTGATCTGTCCGCGCGGGAAGCGCTTGAAGCCAAGCGGTCCATAATATGGTTCGTCACCAACCAGAATGACGGCAGGCGCACCGGCCTTCCTGGCCGCCTCCAGCGCGATCGCGACCAGCTTGCGGCCGATGCCGAGATTCTTGTAGGCGGGGCGCACCGCAAGCGGGCCGAGCATCATAGCGCGTCCGGCGCCCGCTGCCACGCGCGTCATGCGCACCGAAGCGATGACCGTGCCGTCCTTGACGGCGACGAAGGACATCGAGCGGTCATGTCCTCCCGACTCGCGGATCTTGTAGGCGGCAAGCACGAAACGACCCGGACCGAAGGCCTCGTCGTTGATGGCTTCGATTTCAGGGTCATGCGCCGGAGTCTCCGGCAGGTATTTCACGTCGGCAAGGCTCATGGTCTTTGCGTTCCGGTATCGAGGAAGGTCTGCTGCAAAGCGGCAGCGTTCGCCAGTCAACGCTTCTTAAGCGCGGGCGCCCTTTCGTCGTCGGTCGAACCGGATCGAGGCAAAGTCGAACATGGGCGCCTCCGCTAGCATCAATTTTGGGCCGCTGCAATCGGTGCTTTCAGGCTTTCTTTGCGTCCATGACGAACTTATCCGTCCCCGGAGCGGTTGGTCATTTGACGAACTGGTTCGTCGTTTGACGAACTGTTCATCCGCTGAGGGCTTCGCCAGCGCGGTCATCAACCTAGATAATATCGAGCCGCAGGGAGATTTTTCGCATGGGATTGCTGATTGAAGGCAGATGGCAGGATCGCACGCCCAACACCGACAGCGGCGGCCGGTTCGTGCGAACGGAATCGCAATGGCGCGACTGGATCACGCGCGACGGCGCGCAAGGGCGCACGCGCGGCTTCAAGGCGGAACCTGGCCGTTATCACCTCTATGTGTCGCTCGCCTGCCCATGGGCGCATCGCACACTGATCTTTCGCGTCCTGAAGAAGCTGGAGGGCATCATCTCCGTCTCCGTGGTGCACCATTTCATGGGGGAGAACGGATGGACCTTCAAAGCTGAGGACGGCGCCACGGGCGACACGCTCTACGGCCTCGATTTTCTGCACCAGGTCTATGCCAAGGCCGATCCGGCATATTCAGGCCGCGTGACGGTGCCGGTGCTGTGGGACAAAAGGCAAGAGACCATCGTCAACAATGAGTCCTCCGAGATCATCCGCATGCTCAATTCCGCCTTCGACGAATGGGGCGACGCCGGTCTCGACTTCTATCCGGCGGCGCTACGCGCGGAGATCGACAGGATCAATGCGCTGGTCTATCCGGCAATCAACAACGGCGTCTATCGCGCCGGCTTCGCCACCACGCAGAAAGCCTATGAGGAAGCGTTCGGCGAATTGTTCTTAGCGCTTGATACGATCGAAGAGCGGCTTTCGCAGCAGCGCTTTCTGACCGGCGAACGCATCACCGAGGCCGACTGGCGGCTGTTCACGACGCTGGTTCGTTTCGATCCGGTCTATGTCGGCCACTTCAAATGCAACCTGCGCCGCATCGCCGACTATCCGAACCTGTCGAACTATTTGCGCGATCTCTATCAGGTGCCCGGCGTCGCGGGCACGGTCAGCCTGCATCACATCAAGGCGCATTATTACGGCAGCCACAGATCGATCAACCCGACGGGGATCATTCCGGCAGGGCCGGAGCTTGATTATGCCGCGCCGCATGACCGGAACAGGTTCAGGAAGGCGGCTTGATTACCAGTAAGCCGAGTTACGCTCGCCGCCAAAAATCTCCGCTATCCGCTGCAGCGTCGCCGGCGTCGTGCCCTCCGGCAGGCGGTCGAGCGGAAAGAAACCCGCTTCGGCGATCTCGTGGTCAGGCAGTTTCGGCGCCGTCTGGTAGAAGGCTTCGATCAGATAAAGGCCGACATGGTCGCGCTTGCTGGGGCGATGGTTGAAATGCATCGACTTCAGCACCGGCGGCGCAGTCAGAGCGATGTTGCCTTCCTCGGCCAGTTCGCGCGCCAGCGCTTCCTCAAGGGTCTCGCCCACCTCGACCCCGCCGCCCGGCAATTGCCAACCGGGAACATAGGTGTGGCGGATCAGGAAGACTGAGTTGGAGGCACGGTCATAGACCAGCCCGCGCACGCCAAGCGTCATCGGGCGGCGCAGCAGGAAGTAGAAATGGAACAGCCTTGCCCGCAACCCCGGCCAGCCGGTCTGGCGGAATGCCGCGTCAGGATCGGCCGGGCGGTTCATTCAACGATCCCGAAGCAGATGGGTTGCCCCACGAACATCTGCCTGGCTTTCCTTGTTTTTCGCAGGTTCTGGGCCCAAAACCGTGGGACACTTTTGCGGAACTTGCTTGGGCGAACAGCAAACGGTGAGTGGAAAGCCTCGTCGGCGTCGCTTAAGAAGGGGCCATGTTCAGGCTCGCGCATATTTCCGATGCTCATCTGGGACCGCTGCCCGATGTAACCTATCGCGACCTCGCCTCCAAGCGCGTGCTGGGCTACGTCAACTGGCAGCGCAATCGCCGCCGCCATATGCATGACTCGGTGATCGACACCATCGTCGCCGACATCAAGGCCGGCGCGCCCGATCACCTGGCCGTCACGGGCGACCTCGTCAACCTGGCGCTCGATGGCGAGATCGAGATGGCCAAGCACTGGCTGGAGACGCTTGGATCGCCAAATGACGTTTCCGTGGTCCCCGGCAATCACGACGCCTATGTGCCGGGCGCCTTCGACAAGGTCTGCCGGTCGTGGGCTCCCTGGATGACGGGCGACGGCGTCAATAGCCCGGTCGACCGCAATTCCTTTCCGTATCTGCGTGTGCGCGGCAATGTAGCGCTGATCGGGGTCACCACGGCGCGCGCCACCGCGCCCTTCATGGCCAACGGCTTCTTCATGGAAGGGCAGGCCGAGCGGCTCGCCAAGATCCTCGACGATGCCGCGGAGCAAGGGCTGTTCCGCGCCATCATGATCCACCACCCTCCGGTGCGCGGTGCCGTCCCGCAGCATAAGCGGCTGTTCGGCATCACTCGCTTTCACAAGGTCATTCGCCGTCATGGCGCTGAACTCGTCCTGCACGGGCATTCGCATCTGCCGTCACTGTTCACCATCGGCGCACGGGGCGCCAAGGTGCCCGTGGTCGGGGTTGCCGCCGCGGGCCAGGCGCCCGGCGGCAAACACCCGCCGGCGCAATACAACATCTTCGAAATCGACGGTGAAAAGGGCGACTGGCGTCTTCGCCTGATCCGGCGCGGCCTGACGGGACCAGCCCTGCCGCCTGCCGACCTGCAGGCCATCGACCTCGATGTGCCCGCCGGCACGGCGCGCCAGCTCGTCAGAAGCTGATCTTCATCTGCATGATGCGGTCCCAAAACAACGCCAGCGAAACCGCCAGGCCGACAAGGGCGCCTGCGGCGATCAGGCCGAGGCCGGCGAAGAAGGTCGTCCAGCCATTGCGGCCGCTTTCGGATCGGATGGGCGGCTCCGCTTCCTGGACCACGGGGCGATGCAGGCCGCGAACGGCGCTCTCCACGCTCCCTTCCATCATGCGCTGCCGCTCGACGACACGCTCGGCCACGTAGCGCATCACCGCATCGGCAACGGCTTTCATCTCGGTCGATTCGGCCAGCACCACGCGGCCGACGCGCGTATCCCTGAGGAAGCGATAGGTGCGGCGGTCGCGTCCCATGGCGACATGGCTCACCGCATCGATCCATAGCCGCGGCTGCAGGCCGGACGAGACGGCGAAGTCGAAGCTGTCCATGTCGGCCGGGACATCGGCAAAGACCGGGGCAAGCTCGCTCGCCAGAAGATCGAGTCGCATGCGGTGCGCCTCGCGCATGTCGACGACCACGTCATCGCGGTCGGCAAAGGCGTTCTTGACGTCGCGTACGGCATCGGCGAGCTTTCGCGACGGTTCGATCGGGGTGATTTTGTCGCCTGCATCCGTCATGGCGGCTGCCTCACTGTTGGTTAACAGCGAGTTACCACAGTCGCCGGCAAAATGCACTGCCGACGACGAACCACGCGACTGCCGCGGTCCGGCGAAAGCGGGTAAGGGACGTTTCGAGATCGGTCCGGGAGAGATCAACTCGCCGAAGCGTCCAGCGGTGGATGCAACCGTCTGCCGCGCCGCCGCACGTTGCGACGCACGATTTCGGCGATCAGGTCAGGAGCTTCCTCGACCAGCATGTGACCTGCGTCAAGGACATGATGCAGATGGAAATGCGACGGCAGCGCCTCGGCCTGCTCAATCCGCAGCAGCGGATCCTCCGCTCCCCAAACGACCATGACCGGCATGTCAAGCGTATCCAACTGCGCGCGGGGGATGATCCCTTGCCGGTCATCCCTCGTCATCGCGGCCGCCATATCGATCAGGGTCTGCAACTGGCCCGGTCGGGTGCGCATCCGGCAGAGTGCATCCACCACGTGATCAGGCGGCACGCTGCGCGGACCCGACATGGCGGCAAGGCTGGCGCGGACCTGGTTCCTGCCGGCCGCGGCGGCGTAGCGGTGCAGCAAGGCTGCGTTGATTTCCGGGCCAAAACCGCCGGGCGCCAACAGCGTAAGCGAGGCCACCCTGTCGGGGTCGGCAAGCGCCATCGATGTGGCGACCGCGCCGCCCATTGAGTGACCGACGAGATGGACCTTACCCAACCGGCGGGCGGCCAGATCGGCGAGGATGGCTCGCGCGGCTGGCTTGGCGCCGCCCAGGCCTTCGCTTTCCAGGGACTGTCCATGGCCCGGTAGATCATAGGCCAACACTCTCGCCCGCGCCGCCAGTGAGGCCGCGACGTCACGCCAGATCTCACCACAGGCTCCGAAGCCGTGCAGAAGCACGATCGTCCTCGGACGGGCGCCGCTTTCGACCGCATAAGGGAATGGACGCATGAAAAAATGGGGCGGTGAACAAGGCAGGAGCTTCAAATTGTGGCTGAATTGCTCCCGAACCGGATTGATGGCCAGTAAAATTTTCGCGACCGCAGCGCCCCGTCAGGCGCTCGATGCGTCATACTTTGGTGCTCCGGCATTCGTGTGGCCCAAATGAGTATGGAGAGTTGGATTAGCTCGGGTTGCCGATCCCGGCGGCTCGCAAGGATTGAACCAGCCGATCCGTGAGATCCGGGGGGTATTTGCGATCGACGAATGTCGCGCGCGGGTCGGCGGCGAACTTCGGGAATTCGGCGGTGAGCTCGTTGGCAAGCTCACCCGCCAGCTTGACGCGTCCCGAAATCCTGGCGCCGATCAGGCGCGCGGCCAGGTAATGCGACTTTGATGCCGTCGTGCGCAGCGACTCGCTGGCGAGCGCGGCCTTTTTCATATCGCCCTGCATGAAGGCTCCGACGAAAAGGCCATAATCCCACCAGGTTGGATGGCCGCTGAAGGCTTCGACCGCGTGGTCCAGGATCGGCGTTCCCTCATCATATTTGCCGGCGAAGATCAGGCCGTAGCCATAGGCGGCGGCCATGCCGAGGTCGTACGGGTTGAGTTCGTAAGCCTTTCGCATTAATCGGATCGCTTCGTCCGTGTTGCCGAGACGCGAGTTGAGGTAGCCAAAGGCGCGATGCGCATGCGGGCTCATCGGCCCCATCTGGACGGCGCGGTGGGCAAGCGACATGGCCTTTTCGAGCGTCGCTTCCGGTGGATAGGCATAGTGCGCGGTGACGGCTTCCACATGAAGCGCGGCCAGCTCCGCGTAGACAAGCGACGATTTGGTGCCTTCGCTGACCAGCTTCTCCAGGCAGCGATACGCAATTTCGTGCGTCTGGGCGCTCATGTCGAGATAATAGCGGTCGTCGAGCACCAGGCACCCGATCTGGCTGGTCCGGATGTCGCTCTGATCGATGTAGCTGTAGATAGCGCCGGAAGCGGGAACGGTCGAGGTGAGAAGGCTGGCGACGTTGCCTTCAACCGCGCCAGGGGCGCTCTCGGCCGATGTAAGGTTGCGCGACAGGAGAACCCGCCCGGTCGCGACGCTCTGCAACTCCACCGTGACGTCGCCGGCAGCAGGCCCGGGAACGATTTCGAAAACGAAACTGATCGGATCGGCGGACCGATCACGCGTCGAATCCGCATCGCGCCCGATGAAATCGATGGTGTCGAAACCCGCGAGCCCGGCGCGCAGCGACGACGCGACGCGAGCCGCCTCCGCTCCATCTGCTTTGACGGCGATGTAGATCAGCGGCAGGGAGTCGAATCGGGACTGGGCGGTGCCGGCCAGGCGCGCCGTTTCGGCTGTCGCGGCAGTGTCGCCGCCGTTGAGGAAGGCATTGCCTTGACGCACGATGAGCACGCCGAGCATGACAATGACCAGAGCCATGGCAGCCCAGAAGAACCGCAATTGCCGCGTGAGCGACTGGGCGGGTGCTGCCGGCGCCATCAGCGCTGCAGGTTCGCCCGCGGCAGAGGCGTCGAGATGTTCGGGTGCGGCCTGAGCGGCTTCGGCCAAAGCGTCGGACCGCTGCGCGACGGTTTTGGAGGCGGACCTGGCGTCGCCGGGCAGGCGGATCGCATTCGGCTCGTAGGACGGGACATAACCGCCGCGCGGGATTGCGATGCGCACCGGCTCGGCGACACCTTCATTGGCGAAATACTGGTCCAGGAGCTCGCGCAGACGACCGGCCTGGACCCTGACCACGGCATCGGTGGAGGCGTCGAAATCGCCGTCCTTGCCGAAGACGTCCATGGCGATGGAAACGCCTTTCAGCCTGTCCGCCTCGCCGGCCTGCTCGCGTTCAACCAGATAGCGTAATAGCCTGCGGGCACGCTCGGATCGTCCGAACGTTTCGCTGGCAAGCAGTCGCTCCAATGTCTCGCGCACTGCGGGGGCGGCAGGCGGGGCATGCTCCAAGTGTCGAACCTTTCGAAGTCGGCACAGGTTAGGGAGCGATAATATAGCGCTCGCGCCGGCGCACAAGGATGCTTCTATTATGTGATCGCGTAAGCCACCGGAAATTCCTCCGGCGGTTAACGAATGGCAGATTCGCATCCGCTTCTGCAGCGTGGCGCAAGCTGGAATGCGCCAGCTCCATCGCTGAATCAGATCATCCGGCTAGAGCGGTTCACCGTTTCACGGAACGGTGAACCGCTCAATTTTTTGTTTGACCGCAATTCCGGACGGAAGGCTACGGCGAAACCGCCGAGCCTAACCGCCTCACACTTTTCCTGGAATTTGCTCTAGCCGCCGATGATCCGGTTGGCGGCCGAAACGACAGCCTCCAGCGAGGCGGCGACGATGTTGGTGTTGATGCCGGCGCCGAACAGCTTGCCGCCCGGATACTCCATCTCGACATAGGAGATCGCCGAAGCGTTGGAGCCGCGCTGCAGGGAATGCTCGGAATAGTCGAGCACCGACATGTCGACGCCGACGTGGCGCGAGAGCGCATCGACAAAGCCGTCGATCGGGCCGGTGCCCGAGCCGGTGATGGTCACTTCCTTGCCGTTGTCGAGAATATCCGCTTCGACCATGCGCCGGCCCTTCACCTCGGTATCGGGGTAAGTGCGATGGTCGAGGAACTTCAGCCGCGCGCCGGGTTGGTCGACATAGGTTTCGAGGAAGCGTTCGTGGATGCGCCTGGCCGGCACTTCCTTGCCTTCCGCATCGGTGATCGCCTGGATCGCCTGGCTGAATTCAATCTGCAGATTGCGCGGCAGGTTGAGGCCGTAATCTGCCTGCAGCACGTATGCGATGCCGCCTTTGCCGGACTGCGAGTTGATGCGGATGATCGCCTCGTAGGTGCGGCCGACATCGGCCGGATCAATCGGCAGATAGGGCACTTCCCAGATTGGGGTGTTGGCCTTCTTCAGAGCTTTCATGCCCTTGTTGATGGCGTCCTGGTGCGAGCCGGAGAAAGCCGTGTAGACCAGCTCGCCGACATAAGGGTGACGTTCCGGGATCTTCAGCTGGTTCGAATATTCGTAGACGTCCTTCATCCGGTTGATGTCGGAGCAGTCGAGCTCCGGATCGACGCCCTGGGTGAACATGTTGAGCGCCAGCGTGACGATATCGACATTGCCGGTGCGTTCGCCATTGCCGAACAGCGTGCCTTCGACGCGGTCGGCGCCAGCCATCAGGCCGAGCTCGGTGGTGGCGATGCCGGTGCCGCGGTCGTTGTGCGGATGCAGCGAGACGATCAGGTTCTCTCTGGCGTCGAGGTTGCGGCACATCCATTCGATGCGGTCGGCATAGACGTTGGGCGTCGACATCTCGACCGTCGACGGCAGGTTGATGATCAGCTTGTTGTCGGCTGTCGGCATCACGATCTCGGTGACGGCGTTGCAGATCTCCAGCGCGACTTCGAGCTCGGTGCCGGTGAAGCTCTCCGGTGAATACTCGAAGCGGTAGCCGCCGCCGGCCTTGGCGGCCATGTCGGTGATCATCTTGGCGGCGTCGGTGGCGATGCGCTTGATGCCGGCGACATCCTTCTCGAACACGACGCGGCGCTGCAGCTCGCTGGTCGAATTGTAGAAATGCACGATCGGGCGGTGCGCGCCCTTCAGCGCCTCGAAGGTCCGCGTGATCAGCTCGGGCCGGCACTGCACCAGCACCTGGAGTGAGACGTCGGCGGGGACGCCGCCTTCCTCGATGCACCAGCGGGCAAAGTCGAAATCGGTCTGCGAGGCCGAGGGGAAGCCGATCTCGATCTCCTTGAAGCCCATGTCGAGGAGCAGCGCGAACATGCGCGCCTTGCGCTCATGACCCATCGGGTCGATCAGCGCCTGGTTGCCGTCGCGCAGGTCGACCGAGCACCAGATCGGCGCCTTGTCGATGGTCTTGTTCGGCCAGGTGCGGTCGGTCAGGCCGACCGTCGGGTAGGATTGGTATTTGCGTGCCGCATCCGGCATGTGGCCGGCCGCGCGCTTCCCGGCTTCAGCCTCGCCGGCGCGGATTTCTTCTCGTGCGTTCATCGTCGTTTCTCCCGGCAGCCCGCATGCCCGCTTCAGGCGGATGGGTGGCGAGCGTCGCCTCTACCAAAAATTCGTTCGCTTGATGTGACTTTGCCAAAGTCTGGCCAAGGAGCATGCGCCTTGAGCGGCGGTTTCGACCGCCGGGCGCTCCTTCAGCGAACCCGGCGATCGCCGATAAGGCCGAGAAGAAGCAGGGTCGAGGCGAGCGCGCGCGCGGTCTCGCCGGCAAAGCCGGTGCGAGAGGAGGCGACGGAGCGGACGCGCGTGGTCATGCCGGCTCTCTTACAGGAGCGGCCCGTCGGAGGCAAGCGGGACGCGTGAATGAACGCCCTTGCCTAATATCGCCGCCGGTGCGGACAGTCTTCCCCGCGCCTCGCAAATGCGCCAGACTTGGTTTCGAAGGCTTGGCACCGAGCGAAGCTCCGGGGAGGGGTTCGTCCATGAATTTCGTGTTCTTCTCGCCGCATTTCCCGGCCAACGGCACCGATTTTTGCGACCGGCTGAAAAAGGCGGGCGCCACCGTGCTCGGCATCGGCGATGCGCCTTACGAAACCTTGAACGCCAAGCTCAAGGCGGCGCTTTCGGAATATTACCGCATCGCCGACATGGAAGATTACGACGCCGTTTTGCGGGCGATGGGGCACTTCATCCACAAATGGGGCCGCATCGATCGCTTCGAGTCGCTCAACGAGCATTGGCTCGAACTCGAAGCCAACATCCGCACCGATTTCAATATCTACGGCACCAAGCTCGATTTCGTGAAGAACTTGAAGCGGAAGAGCCGCATGCGCGCCTTCTTCCGCAAGAGCGGCGTCGAGACCATCCCGCAGCGCAAATGCTCCGACCGTGCCGGCGCCATGACCTTCATCCGCCGCGTCGGCTTTCCGGTGGTGGTCAAGCCGGATTCGGGCTCCGGGGCTTCCAACACTTTCAAGATCTCCAACGCCAAGGAGCTCGACCAGTTCTTCAAGGACAAGCCGGAGGGTGTCACCTTCGTCATGGAGCAGTTCATCGAGGGGCTGGTCGTGACCTTCGACGGGCTAGTCAACCGCGACGGCGAGGTGGTGCTGGCGGCCAGCCACCGTTACGACCAGAGCATCATGGAGGCGGTCAACAAGGATCGCCATATGAGCTACACCTGCTTTCCCGAGATCAGCCCGGAAGTCGAGGAGGCGGGCCGCAAGATCCTCAAGGCGTTCGACGTACGTGAGCGCTTCTTCCATATCGAGCTGTTCGAAACCAGCGACAAGCGCGTCATCGCGCTCGAGGTCAACATGCGGCCGCCCGGCGCCTGGATGACGGACGCCATCAACTACACATTCGACATCGACGTCTATGCCGCCTGGGCCGACATGGTGGTCAAGGATGCCGCCGGCGGCCCTTACAAGGGCAAGTATTTCACCGCCTATGCCAGCCGCAAACGCCACATCGACTATTTGCACAGCCATGCGGACGTGCTAGCCGCCCACGGCGACAAGATCGTCCATCATCAGGCCATCGAAGAGGTCTTCAGCCGCGCCATGGGCAATTACGCCTACCAGATGCGTTCGAAGGATCCGAAGGCGCTGCGCCAGGCGGTCGACTACATCCACGCGGAAAAGGCCTGAGCCGATGGACGTCTCCTATCACAAGGGTCATGCCCGCAATCTCGGCCGCGACATGGAATACAAGCGCTACGGCCATGCCGGGCGGCCGGTGGTGGTGTTCCCGACCTCGCAAGGGCGGTTCTACCAGCTCGAGGATTCGGGCGGGGTCGGCGCGCTTGCCGACTTCATCGACACCGGCCGCATCCAGCTCTTCACGCTCGACGGCGTAGATTCGGAATCCTTCTTCGACAAGCGTGCCGACCCGGCGCAACGCATCGCCCGCCACGAAGCCTATTTCCGCTATGTGCGCGAAGAAGCGCTGCCGGAATTGCAGGCGGTTGCCGCCAAGTCCAACGGTGGCCGCGTTTTGAAGCCGCTGTTTTGCGGCTGCTCGATGGGCGGCTATCACTCATCCAATTTCGTGTTCCGCTTCCCGGAGCTGGCGAGCGGGGTGATCTCGCTGTCCGGCGTCTATTCGGCCCGCGATTTCTTCGGCCGGGTGCTTGAAGGCAACATCTATTTCAATTCGCCGCTCGACTATCTGCCCGGCATCGTCGACCAGAAGCTGCTCGGGCGGCTCAGGGCGCTCAGGCTGATCTTCTGCTGCGGCCAAGGCGCCTGGGAAGAGCGCATGCTGGTCGAAACGCGCGAGCTGGAACAGGTGCTGCGCGACAAATCGATCCCGGCCTGGGTCGACTATTGGGGTGGCGACGTCAGCCATGACTGGCCGTGGTGGCATAAGCAGCTCGTCTATTTCTTCGGCCGTTGGCTGGATGACGACCTCATGCACAGGTTGGACTGAGGTGCGTTGATATTCAGGTGAGGCCGGCCTGCAAATGGCGGTTTCCTGCGCTTCCGGTGCTCACGTACATGAAGTACGCTCCGCTCCGGTTCTCGGAAGCCACCATTTTCGTCTCGGCCTGACCTGAATCTCAACACACCTCAAAATGTACAGACCAATGACCACACCCGATCCGATCCGTCGCTTTGTCGAAGCAACCAACGCAGCCGATACCGAAGCCTTTCTGGCCACATTCACAGACGATGCTTTCCTCAGCGACTGGGGTCGCGATTTCCGTGGCCGCGATAGCGTCGCGCGGTGGAACCAGTCGGACAATATCGGCGTGCAGTCCAACTTTCGCATCGTTCGCATCGCGGAGCGCGACGGCGTCTACCATGCCCGCGTCGCCGTGACCGGCAACGGCTTCAACGGCGAGGGCGACATGGCCTTCACGCTCAACGGCGACCGGATCGCGAGCCTGGTCATCAGCTGAAGAACGGATGCGTCGCGACCTTCGTGCGGCATCGTCCAAAAATATGACCATTGTAATCATGTTTTTGTGGCAATGCCGCCGGCGCTGTGGCATGCCGGCGCTTGGCGATATCGGGCTTCGGCCGATCTCGTCGATATCGGAAGGCCCGGCGATGAAGCTCTTGAGCGCGCAAACCCGTATCCAAAACGACAACATCCGCGCGGTGATGGACAGGCTGCGCGCCGAGCACGGCGATTATGAAAGCGACACCGGCGTTGCCGGCCAATGGGAATTCCGTATGCATTACGGCACGTTGAATGCCTCATTCGACGACCGCGGCGTGCTGGTCCGTGTCGCGGCGGAGGACGAGACCTGCCTCTCCTACATGAAGATGATCTTCGCCGGCCACATCGCCGCGCATCTCAGCACCACCGAAGGCCTGCGCTGGCAAGGAGACGGCAAGGATGCCGGCACGCCGATATTCTTCCGCGAGATATCGGTCCTGTCCTCGAGGCGGTTGTCGCCGCATATGCAACGCGTGCGCTTCTGCGGCCGCGACCTCGGACGCTTCGCCCATGGCGGATTTCATGTTCGGCTTCTGCTGCCGCCGGCCGGACGGCAGGCGGTTTGGCCGACCATGGGCGCGGACGGCCTGATCGTCTGGCCGTCGGGCGAGGATGCGCTCACCATCCGCGTCTACACGATCCGCGCGCTGGACGTGGCCGAGGGTTGGCTCGACATCGATTTCGTGCTGCATCCCGGCGCCGAGACGCCGGCTGCGAGTTTCGCGCAGAATGCGAGAGCCGGGGACATCATCGGCATGATCGGCCCCGGCGGCGGCGATGTGCCCGAGGCATCAAACCTGCTTCTTCTGGGCGACGATACCGCGCTTCCGGCGATCGGCCGGATGCTGGAAGAGCTTGCGCCGTCCGTCCGTGCCGAGGCCTTCATCGAGGTTGACGGTCCGCAAGACCGGGTGATGCTGGCGGCGGGCGAGAACATCGCTGTCCATTGGCTTTATCGGCATGGCCGCGAAGCAGGCCGGGCCGGCCTGCTGCCGGAAGCGCTGCGCGAGCGCGGCCGCGGGGCCGACGATCTCTTTGTCTGGGCCGGATGCGAGTTCGCCGACTTCCGCGACATCCGCCGGACCGTGCGCAAGGAATGGGCCCTGTCGCGCAACCGGCATCTTGTCACCGCCTATTGGCGCCGCGGCGCGTCGGGCGGAGACGGTGCCGGCGAGGAATAGTTCAATCTTTCAGTTGCGATCGCTGACCATGGCGATGGCCGGCACCGCCAGCAGCGCGACGACGCCCGCGCCGCCGAACAGTGCGCCATAGCCCAGATGCTGCGCCGCATAGCCGGCCAGGATGCCGCCCGCCATGCTGACCAAGGCATCCATGCACTGGAAAAGCGTGAAATCGACCCCTGCCTGCTTCGGATCCGACCAGCGCATGAACTGCGCATAGAGCGCCACGAAGCCGAGCGCCATGATGCCCGAGGAACTCAGCGTCGCGACGGCCGCCAGCGGGCCTGCCGGGAAAACGCCGGAAAGCGCGAAGGCCGCGAGGATGAACAGCGATCCGGCCTGCAGCATAAGCGCGAGCACAAGCACGCTGCGCGTGCCCAGCCATCGGACAAGAGCGCCGCCGGCAAGGGCGGCCGCGCCGCCGAGAACCATGCTGCCGACACCGTTGACCAGGCCGATCGTGGAAAGGCTGAGTCCGGCATCGACCAGAAACGGGCCGAGCATGGTCAGCGCCGCCTTCTGCGCCAGAACGTAGATCGCCGACGCCGCCAGACCGCGGCGTATCTGCGGGCGCCGCAGCGCCGTGCCGAGCGCGGGCACGTGTTCGCGTACTTCCTCGCGCGATCGGCCGGCGATGCCGAGCAGGAAAGGCAGTCCGAGCAGCACCAGCAGCGAGGCCATCGCCGACACCGCCACGCGCCAGCCGTGGATTTCGACCAGATAGAGCAAGAGACCGGCGCCGATCGCCGAGCCGAGATAGGCGCCGCCGACCTGGGCGGCATTGCCCCAGCCGAGATTTTTGCCGGCAAGGTTCTGCACCGCAAAGCCATCGCAGGCGATGTCGACCGTCGAGGCGGCAAAGGCGACCACCGTCAGGCAGGCGACGACCGGCCAGAAGGTGGCGGGACCGAGCTGGGCGATGGCCAGCAGTCCGGCGATGGAGATGAGGCCGCCGATGAGGACGATCGCGCCGGTGCGGTTCCTGCCCGCTGGCGGAAGCCGGTAGCGCTCCACCGCCGGCGACCACAGGAACTTCAGCGCCCATGGCATGGCGATCAGGGTGAGCAGGCCGATGCGGTCGAGCGGCAGGCCCTGGTCGCGCATCACGGCCGGGAGACCCGTCCAGGTGATGCCGCCGATCACGCTCTGCGCCACATAGAGGCCGCCGATCGCAGCGACGATGGCCGCCGGCGACGAGGCGGCCCGGTTCGAGACGGAGACCGACATCAGAAGCGATAGCGCAGGCTGCCGAACAGCGAGCGGCCCTCGTCGCGGTAGCAATAGCCGGCCGAGCAAATTGCCTGCTGGTTGTCGAACAGGTTCTTGGCGTTGATCTGCAGCTTCACGCCTTCGAGCCTCGGGTTGCGATAGCCGAAATCATAGGACAGCGAGGCATCGACGAAGGCGCGCGCGTCGTTCTTGAAAGTATTGGTGTCGTCGCCGTAGCTCGCGCCGGCGAAACGCACGCCAGCGCCGAGTCCAAGCCCTTCAAGCGTGCCGTTCTCGAACTGGTAATGGCCCCAGAGCGACAGGATGTGGTTCGGCGTCGCCGACAGTTCCTTGCCGTCGGTGCCTTCGGCGCCGCGTTCGATCTTCACCCGCAGATAGGTGTAGGAGGCGATGACGCTGAAGCCGTTATCGAGCGAGGCATTGGCTTCCAGCTCGACGCCGCGCGAGTTGAGGTCGAGCTGGCGCTGCTTGTTGATGCCGGTGGACGCGTCGAAGACGACGCCGTCCCTCTGGTCGATGTCGAACAGCGCGGCGCTGACGGTCGCGTTGTGATCGGGGATCTCGTATTTGACGCCGATCTCCTTCTGCGTGGCGATGGTCGGGCGGGCGACGCGGCTGACGGAACTCGAGACGTCGTCATAGACGAAGCCGATGTTGGGAGAGAACGAGGTCGGATAGTTGACGTAGGGGATGATGCCCCATTCGGTCCGGTAGGACAGGCCGACGCGGCCGGAGAAGGCGCTGTCGGTCTGCTTCGACTGACTGAAATCCGCCGCGGTGGAGGTGGTGTCGACCCAGTCGTAGCGGCCGCTGGTGAACAGGGTGAAATCGTTCCACTCCATCTGGTCGTGCAGGTAGACGCCGAGTTGGTTCATCTCCTGCCCGCCGGAATGGGGGACGGGGGCAGCCTTGATATCCTCGACCGAGACATAGGAGAGCCCGCTGCCGGCGTCATAGTCCGACCAGGCATAGTCGATGCCGGCAATCACGGTGTGCCGCACCGGACCCGTGTCGAATTCGAGCTGCGCCATGTTGTCGACGACGAAGTTCTTCATCGTCTCGGTGTAGTGGCCCCAGTAGCGCTCAAGCGGCTGATCGGCGCCGATCGAGTAATGGCCGCTATATTCGATGTTCGAGTCAACGGCGTTGTAGCGCAGGTTCTGGCGCACGGTCAGCCAGTCGGTGAAGCGGTGCTCGAACTCGTAGCCGATGCGCCCCTGATCTTGGGTGAAATCATTCCAGGACGTATCGCCTTCATAGACGTTCGACAGCACGCCATAGGCGGAGTTGTAGAAGGCCGCGGTGCCGCCGGTGACGGACTTCGAATATTCGCCGAGGATGGTGAGCTTGGTGTCCTCGTCCGGCTTGAAAGTGACAGCCGGCCCCAAATAGAGTTTGTCGTCGGGATAGTCGGGCAGGCCGGTCTCGCTCAGACGGCCGAGACTGGTGAAGCGATAGAGGATGCTGCCGTCGTCATTGACCGGCCCGGAAGTATCGAGCGCCGCCTGGAAGCGGTTGTGCTCGCCGGCCAGCAACTCGATCTCATGGAACGGCTCGTCCTTGGGGCGCTTGGTGACGACATTGACGATGCCGCCCGGACCGCTGACGCCGTAAAGCGAGGAGGCCGGTCCCTTCAGGATGGTGACGCCCTCGATGCCGTAAGGTTCTGTCTTGAACCAGGCGGAAGGGCCATTGTACTGGCGCAGCCCGTCGCGGAACATGCCGTTGTAGAAGGCCTGGAAGCCTCGCAGGAAGAAGGCGTCGTAGCGCGTGTCGAAACCGAAGCTGTTTGGATTGGCGCTGGCCGTGTAGCCCAGCGCGTCGTTCAGTGTACGCGGCTTCTGGTCCTCGATCTGCTTCTGCGTGACGACCGAGACCGCCTGCGGGATCCTGGCGATAGGCGTGTCGGTCTTGGTGCCGATGCGGTCCTTCTTCGCGACGTAGCCGTCCTGCTTCAGGATCTCGTTGCTCTCGGCGGTCACCTCGATCCTGTCGAGAACGGTGGCGTCGCCGCCTTCCTGGGCAATTGTCGGCCAGGCATGGCCGAGGATGGCGCTGCCTGCCAGCAATGATAATCCCCGGCGCCACGTCCTCGACCGCTTCGGCATTAACTTGTCTCCAATTCTCATGTTTTGGTTGCGCTTCCGCGCTCTCAAATATGAGTAAGAGAGTCAAGTATTTTTTTGATACCTCGCCGGACTTGACGGCGTCACATGGCGTCAGCCTTCCTGGCAGGCCGGGACAGGCGCGACGTCTTGTTCCGACGCCGATCCGCGACGCAGGCCGAGGAAGACGACGATGGCGGTGAGCACGGTGATCGTCGCCAACACGATGAGCAGCCGGTCGAAAGCCGTCTCATAGGCTTGGACCAGGGCACTGGCGTCGGCCAAGTGCAGATGTTGTACCGTTTCGCTGATATTGCCGGTTGCCAGTAGCGGTGCCGCCGCGGCCGCTTCGGCAGGCGAGGCCAATCCTTGAGCGCCAAGCTGCGTGGCCGTGAAACCGGACAAGGCCGCCATGACGATAGCCAGGGCCACGCCCTCGCTGGCGACGCGGGTGGTGTTGAATATGCCGGCCGCCATGCCGGCGCGTTCCTTTGGCACGAAGCTGACGGCAAGTCCGTCCATCAGTCCCCAGGGCAAGGCGATGCCGATGCCGATCAAGACCAGCGGGAGCAGCAGCGCGTTGTCCGCCACGGGCACGCAACTGAGCCAGACCAGGCCGGCCGCGGCGACGAGGAGGCCCACACCGCAGATGGTGGCCGGGGCGATCCGGCGTGCCGCCTGGCCGGCCAGCAGCGGCAAGATCAGCAGCGGCCCGGACAGGCAGATCATCAATTGCCCCGCCTTGATCTCGCTCATCCCCTCGATGCCGACGAAGCGGATCGGTAGGAGCACGAGCAGGACGACGAAGGCATAGGCAGGGGCGGCGGCCAGGAACTGCACGCCGACGAAACGCGGAAAGCGGAACAGCGTCAGGTCCAGCATCGGCCGGCGCACCCGCCGCTCGACAATGACGAAGGCCGCAAAGCCGATGGCTGCCACGCCGAGAAGGGCGATAACGAAGGGATCAGCCCAACCGCTCTGCGGCGCCTGCAGCACGCCGCAGGTCAGCGCGGCAAGCGCGATGGTGAAGGTGGCGGCTCCCGCCCAGTCGAGCCCGGTTGCGTCCGGGTCGCGCGATTCGGCGACGGTGCGCAGGCCGAGCGCGGCGGCGGCAACGCCAAGCACCGCCACCAGAAGAAAGATCGCGCGCCAGCCGAACGCGTCGATGAGCAGGCCGGAGGCAACAGGGCCGAAGGCAAGGCCGATGCCGAAGCTGGTGCCGAGGAAGCTGAAGGCGCGCAAACGCGATTGCCCGTCGAATTCCTGGGCAAGCGCGGAGGCGCCGCCGGCGAAGGCGGCAGCGCCGCCTATGCCTTGGAGGGCCCTGAACAGGTCGAACCAGACGATGTCTGGCGCCAGCATGCAGCCCAGCGCGGCAAGCACATAGGCGGCGAGGCCGGCGAGGAAGATCCGCTTGCGGCCATGGGAGTCGGCCAGCGCTCCGGCCGCCATCAGGCCGGCGCCGAGGTCAGCATGAAGGCATTGGTCACCCAATTGAGCTCGATCGGACTGCCGCCGAGCTCGGCGGCAATGCGGGACAACGCTACGGCGGGACCGGTGAAACTCAACGGCATCGTCATGGCGGCAAGGCAAACCGACAGCAGCACGAGCCATCTGCCGGCCGGGCCGGTTCTGGTCATCAAAGTCATGGATTTTCCTATCCGAGGCAGGATTTGCCGGCATGTCCTGACTGGCACAGCCGATCGCAACGACAAGATAGGGCGGCGACGTTTCCGGCAAAATAGTATTAAATCTCCGTTCATCTCGGAGCAAAACGCTCGAATAGGTTCATCATGGATCGTCTCAACGGCCTTCTGGCTTTCGCCCGCACCGCCGAGCTCGGCAGTTTCGTCGCCGCCGGACAAGCGCTCGGCATTTCCGCCTCCGCCGTCGGCAAGAGCGTCGCCCGGCTCGAGCAGGAACTCGGTGTGCGTCTCCTGCAGCGCAGTACGCGGCGCATAGGTCTGACCGAGGAGGGCAAGCTGTTCAACGAGCGGGTGCGCCGCATCCTCGACGACATAGAAGACGCGGAGGCGATGCTGTCGCGTACACGCGAGACGCCGCATGGCCGGCTACGCATCTCAACGCCGATCGTCACCTATCATCTGCTTTTGCCGGTGCTGTCGGAATTCATGGCGCGATACCCGGAAATCGAGCTCGACATCGATTTCAACGATCGCATCGTCGACGTCATCGACGAGGGTATCGACGTCGCGATCCGCAGCGGCGAGCTGCCCGATTCGCGATTGGTGTCGAGGCCGGTCGCGCCCTTTCGCATGATATTGTGCGCGGCCGCCTCCTATCTCGATCGCCATGGCATGCCCGGCACGCCGGCGGATCTAGCGGCACATTTCGGGATACACTTCCGCTTTCTCAACAGCGGCAGGCTGCTCAACTGGCCGTTCATCACCGGGAGCGCCGAGCCGCAGATCCGTTCGATGCTGACCTGCAACAACATGGAGGCATTGAAGGGCGCTACGATTGCCGGTCTCGGCATCGCCTGCATGCCCGACTTCCTGGTGCGGGAGGCGCTGCATGACGGCAGGCTGCGCGCCGTGCTCGACGACCATGTCGACGGCCGCGGCCAGTTCCGCATGCTGTGGCCGTCCAATCGCCATCTTTCGCCGAAGGTCCGGGTCTTCGTCGATTTTCTTCCCGAGAGGCTTGCGGCGGGGCGATAGGCCCGGCAATCCAAACGAAGCTCCGCGGGGATGGTCAGTAGGTCGCGCGGCCGCCGGAGAGATCGAAGGTCGCGCCGGTGGTGAAAGAGTTCTCGTCCGACAGCATGAAGACGATCATCGCGGCGGCCTCTTCCACCTCGACGAAGCGGCCGCGCGGCACTTTGCCGAGCATATAAGCGACCTGCGCTTCCGTGAGCTGCTCGAGAATTCTGGTGCGGGCGGGCGAGGGGGTCAGCGCGTTGACGGCGATGTCGTGTCCCGCGAGCTCCTTGCCAAGCGACTTGGTCAGCGCCAGCACGCCGGCCTTGGCGGCCGAATAGGCGGCGGCATTCGGATTGCCTTCCTTGCCGGCCACCGAGGAGATATTGACGATGCGGCCGTAATTGCGCGCGACCATGCCGGGCACCAGGCGCCGGCAGCAGTAGAAGACGCCGTTGAGGTCGATATCGATGATCTGACGCCAGGCGGCGGGGTCGTAGTCCGCCACGGTCGCCGCCGGCCCGGCAATGCCGGCATTGTTGACCAGGAGATCGACGGGGCCAAGCGTGCGCTCAGTCGCGGCGGCCGCGTGATCGACGGCCTCGATCTGGGACTGGTCGCAGAGAATGGCTTCAACGCGGCCGAGCGAAGCGAGCTCGGCGACAGCCCGGGTCATTGCGGCCTGGTCGACGTCCCAGATGGCAACGCCGGCGCCCGACGACAACAGGCGCCGGGCGACCGCAAGGCCGATGCCTTGCGCGCCGCCGGTCACCACGGCGACGCGGCCGGAAAGATCGACGGCGTTCAAACGGCGGTTCATTGGCAATTCCCTTGCTCGTCGAGCAATTCAGCATCCTGATGGATTGCTACTTGCTCCAACTTTCTGATTTTACGCAATTCCGAACGGAAAACCGCCGAGCACTTTTCCTGGAATTCCCTTGGCATTGGATACCCCGGATCAAGCCCCGACGTTTCGCGCCACCAGCCTGGCTACGCTTGGCACAATCAGCAGCACGACCAGGAAGCGCGCCGTCTGCAAGGCCATGACGAAAGAGATGTCGACGTTCTGCGCCGCGGCGGCGATGTCACCCAGCCTTTTCTGGCGCAGGAAGGCCGAAGCCGCCAACGGGATGGGTCTCGATCTGGAATTCGAAGCCGGCGATGAAGGGACGCGCCCTGGCGATCGCCGCCTGGACTTCCGGCAGCTGCAGCGATGCCTTATGGCTCGCCTGGTCGGTCCACACTTCGGTGACCCAGATGGCGTCGGCGTCGGCTGGATCGGTGGCGATGATGTAGCTCAGGCAGCCCGGGAGAGCGCCGGTGCTTTCGCGCAGCACGTCCATGACCGCATCGCGCTGGCCGCGTGCCGCCCGCATCTTGCCGATCAGTCCGTACATGCCCTTGATCTCCTCCAGGTTGTGCGCTGCATCGAGTATGCAGTCGACCGCTCACGGCATCAACTGGCCACCATTGACCTCGATCACCTGGCCGATGATGTAGCCGCTCAACAGATCGGACGACAGGAACAGGTAAGCTCCGACGCAATCCTCCGGCGTTCCGGCGCGCCCTTGCGGAATGGTGGCGACCATGGCCTTGATCTGCTCGGCATTCGAATAGCGTTCGTGGAAGGGCGTCAAGATCGTACCGGGCGCCACGGCGTTGACGCGGATGCCGAAGCCGATCAGCTCCTTGGCCATGCCGCGCGTCACGTTGGAAACGAAGGCCTTGGACGATCCGTAAAGTCCGGCGCCGCCGCCGGCGCCGTTACGGGCGGCGATCGAGGTGGTGTTGATGATGAAGCCACCCTGGCGCTTCAGCCAGGGGATCGCCTTGCGCGAAGCGGTCAGGACAGAGCGCGCATTGAGGTCCATCACGGCGTCGTAATGCGCCTCGTCCTGGTCGGCATAGGCGACGCGGCCAAGCATGCCGCCGGCATTGTTGACCAGGCCGTCGAGCCGGCCGAAATGGTTTGCGCTCTCTTCGACGACACGCTCGACGTCGGCAGGTTTCGAGAAGTCGCCCTGGACCAGGAACACCTCGCCGCCATCGTCGCGGATGGATCCGGCCACGGTTTCGGCGGGAGCGCGGCTTGCATTGAAATGCAGCGCGACGCGGCATTTCTGCGCCGCATAGGCACGGGCAAGTGCTGCGCCGATCCCGGTCGAAGCGCCGGTGACCAGCACCGCCTTGCCGGCAAGATCGGGGATGGCAAGTATCGTCATGTCGGCTGGTCTCCGGGTTGCCATCCTTCGTAGGCCATTGCCGGCCCGGCCTTCAAGTGTTGGCGTTCAGTGCGGGCGCATTCAGGGCCTGAGATAGACATAGCCCTGATGCTG
This sequence comes from Mesorhizobium sp. CA6, assembly GCF_020165035.1. Taxonomy (NCBI): domain Bacteria; kingdom Pseudomonadati; phylum Pseudomonadota; class Alphaproteobacteria; order Hyphomicrobiales; family Phyllobacteriaceae; genus Mesorhizobium; species Mesorhizobium sp. CA6. The sequence continues at coordinate 303,513 of NZ_JAIUHI010000003.1, forward strand.
CAGTTCGGCGAGCTTCACGACGCCGCCCTTGTCGGCAAGGTCGAAGCCAGCCAGCAGGTCGGTCAGCGTGATATCCATACCGTGCAAGGTGTTGCCGCAGGCTTGCGGCACAAGTCCCTGCTGGACAAGGCCGGCAAAGCGGCTGGAAACAGCGCCGGAAGCGCCCTTGACTTTGAAGGCGGCCAGAGCCGGACCGTGCACCACGAGCACGATGTCGACATTGCCGCCGGTGCCTTCATAGTGGTTCTTGATGTTGCCGAGGACGAAGTTGACCTTGTCGGCGTCGCTGAGGTGATAGGCGACTTTCAGCCGCCCCTCAGGCGTTGCCGCATTTGCCCGGCTCAGGCCGAACAGGCCCGCGGCGCCTGCGAGGCTGGCACGAAAAATGTCACGGCGCAGCATCGTATCCCTCCGTTCGCCGCGCGCTCGCGATTTTGCATGGTCCAGGCGGCACTCCTAGACTAGCATATCCAAGTCCTGTCGGTGGGAGGAGGATCACATGACATCGAGGACCATGGTGGCGAGGACCATGGCGGTGGTGCTTTGCGCCGCCTTTGCCGCTTCGTTCGGCGCGGTGCGCGCTGAACAGCCGCTTAAACTTCCCGAGCTCAGCCCGACTGGCGCCGACGCCTGCTTCGGCCGTGTCTACGACGCCGCCCATCTCAAGGCGCATCCGCGCCAGAAGGTGGCGCGCATCTTCTTCTTCTACGGCCATGACCCGGTCAGCCGGACGAACGAAGAACCCGCCGCCAACCAGGATACGTCCTATAACGGCTTTCTCACCACAACGGTGCGCGGCGCCAAGAAGCCGGAATGGGCAAGCAGCTGGTGCAACAAGGAGGATCCAAGCGACAAGGCGAGCGGCATCCGTTGCGGCATGGACTGCGACCGGACGCTGGCTTCGCTGAAAGTCGACGACAAGGGGAAGCTTCTTCTGTCCGGTCTGTCGCCAGACGTCTATCTCGACCCGGATTCGGAAGAGCAGCTCGGCGAGGCCGAGTACAACAGGCAGGCGCTGGGCAGCGACGACGACAATTTCAAGCTGGACCCGATGCCGGCCGAGACCTGCAAGGCGGAGTTCGCGCGCATCGACCCGATCGATCCGGCGCTGGGCGAGCCGCTGCGCGTGCGGCTCAAGCCCGATCAGCCCTTCTGCTTCGGGCGTGACTACGACGATGCGCATCTGAAGTCGCATCCCAACCAGCTGACGCAATCGATCCGCGTGTTTCGCGGACCCGTCGAGCTCGCCTCCTTCTCAGCCGGCGGCGATGCCGCGAACTGGCCGGATGGGGCGGATGTCGCCGTTTCGGTGACGACCAGGCAGAAAGGGAAAAAGGTCACGCAGACCTATTCCTGCCAGGGCGAGGCCGATCAGTGGCGCTGCTCGGCCAGTTCCAAGATGAGCGATTTTTCCTGCGACGTCTCGCAGAAGGAGATCTTCCTCAAGCGCGGCGTCAACGGCACGATGATGGTTGCAAATCCCAACAATGCAGTGGCAATTGTCGATCTCTGTTCGAAGGCGGCGGATGGCAAGACCAGGTCAGACGACAAGGTCTATCGGCTGCAGCCGATGCCGCAGTCGGCATGTGCTCCGTGAGGTCTGCCGATATTCAGGTGAGGCCGGCCTGCGAACGGCGGCTTCCTACGCTTCCGGTGCTCACGTACTTTCAACTACGCTCCGCTCCGGTTCTCGGAAGCCATCGTTCTCGACTCGGCCTGACCTGAATCTCGACGGACCTTCGCGCTCTGCTAAGCGAAAGGCACGGCCGCGGTGCCTTTCGGCAGCTTCGCCTCGTCGTCCGGCTCGACATGGATGGTGACGCGCACCGAGGGGATCTCGGCCTTCAGCGCGTCCTCGATGCGGTCGCAGATGACATGGCTGGCGCCGACGGTCATGTCGGCGTCGACCACGAGATGGAACTCGATGAAGGTGGCGCGCCCGGCAATGCGCGTCTTGAGATCATGCACCTCGAGCGCGCCCTTCGAATTGGCCGATATGATGTTGCGGATCTGCATGTGCTCATGGTTGTCGACGGCGCGGTCCATCAGCCCGCTCATCGACGAGCCGATGACATGCCAGCCCTGCCACAGGATGTTGAGCGCGACGATCACTGCCAGCGCCGGGTCGAGGACCTGCCAGCCGGTGAGCACGGCACCGACAAGACCGCCGAACACGCCGACGGATGTTACCACGTCGGTCATGATGTGCTGGCCGTCGGCGACAAGCGCAGGCGACTTCGCATTCCGGCCGGCGCGGATCAGCGTCCAGGCCCAGATCGCATTGATGACCGTCGCGAGGCCGTTAACGGCAAGTCCTTCCCAAGGCTGTTCCAGCGGGGCCGGATGTTGCCAGGACTGCCAGACCTCGTTGAGGATCAGCAGCGCCGCGACGACGATCAGCACGCCTTCGAGGACGGCGGAAAAATATTCGGCTTTATGATGGCCGAAGGGATGGTCCTGGTCGGCGGGCTTGTAGCTGACCTGGATCGCCCAGAAGGCGGCGGCCGATGCGATCACGTTGACGATCGATTCCAGCGCGTCGGAATAGAGCGCCACGGAACCGGTGATGTACCAGGCGGCAAGCTTCAAGACGAGCACCACGAAGGCGACCAGGATCGACGAGAAGGCAAGCCTGGCAATCTTCTCGCGGGTCGCGGCTTTCGCCGCGGCCGCCACCGTGTCCTGCGTCGCAGCCATAGGTCCTACGCGGCCTTTTCCTTGGCCTTGCGCGGCAGATGCGCGACAATGTTTTCGATGATGCGCATGCCGGCATTGTGACCGAGCGTCATGATCGATTCCGGATGGAACTGCACCGCCGCGATCGGCTCCTTGCGGTGCTCGAAAGCCATGATGATGCCGTCCTCGGTCTCGGCGGTCACCACGAAACCGTCGGGCAGGCGCACCGGGTCGGCGAAAATCGAGTGATAGCGGCCGACGGTCACTTCCTTGGGCAGGCCTGAGAAGATGATGCCGGGCTTCGAAACGCGGATGCGCGACGGTTTGCCATGCATGGGGATGTGCAACTGCCTGAGCTCGCCGCCATAGGCCTCGGCCAATGCCTGCAGGCCGAGACAGACGCCGAAGATCGGCAGGTCGCGGCTGCGCGCTCGTCTGATGGTGGCGGCGCAGTCGAAATCCTTCGGCGTGCCAGGGCCGGGCGACAGCACGACGAGGTCCGGCTTCAACCGCTCGAAGACCTCCTCCGGCACCGGCGAGCGAACCGTGGAGACGTTGGCGCCGGTCTGGCGGAAGTAGTTGGCCAAGGTATGGACGAAACTGTCCTCATGGTCGACCAGCAGGATGTTGACGCCGTCGCCGACGCGCGCGGTGGTGCGCTCGGTTCCGGTGGCGTTGCCGGTCTTGGCGTCGCGGATGGCGGAGAGCATGGCGGATGCCTTCAGTTCGGTTTCGGCTTCTTCTTCCTCGGGAATGCTGTCGAAAAGCAGTGTGGCGCCGGCGCGGACCTCGGCGATGCCGTCCTTGATGCGGATGGTGCGCAAGGTCAGCCCGGTGTTCATGTCGCCATTGAAATTGACCATGCCGACCGCCCCGCCATACCAGGCGCGCGGGCTCTTCTCGTTCTGCTCGATGAAGCGCATGGCCCACAGTTTCGGCGCGCCGGTGACGGTGACCGCCCAGGCATGCGAGAGAAACGCGTCGAAGGCGTCCATGCCTTCGCGCAGTCTACCCTCGATGTGGTCGACAGTGTGGATCAGGCGCGAATACATCTCGATCTGGCGGCGGCCGATGACGCGCACGGAGCCTGGCTCGCAGACGCGCGACTTGTCGTTGCGGTCGACGTCCGAGCACATGGTGAGCTCGGACTCATCCTTCTTCGAGTTGAGCAGCTTCAGGATCTGCTCGCTGTCGGAAATGGCGTCGTCGCCGCGTTTGATGGTGCCGGAGATCGGGCAGGTCTCGACGCGGCGGCCGTTGACGCGCACGAACATCTCCGGCGAGGCACCGATCAGATATTCGTTCTCGCCGAGATTGATGAAGAAGGAATAGGGCGAGGGGTTGATCGATTTCAGCTTGCGCGAGATGTCGGAAGGCTGGGTCTCGCAGCGCTCGTAGAACATCTGTCCAGGCACGACCTCGAACAGGTCGCCGCGCTTGAAGCTCTCCATGGCGCGGCGCACCAGGTTGGCGTATTCGCCCGGCTCATGGTCGCCGCGCGGCGGGATGCGGTCGGCGGTCTTGAACGGCTCGGCATGGGCATCGCGGGCCAAGCCCTCGGTCGAAAAACCGTCGCCGGAATAGTCGTAGCGGTCGGTCCAGGCCTTGGTCGAATAATGGTCGACGACGAGGATCTCGTCGGGCAGGAACAGCACCAGGTCGCGCTGGCTCTCCTTGCGCTCGAGCTTGTAGTCGACAGGATCGAACTGGAAAGCTAGGTCGTAGCCGAAGGCGCCGTAAACGCCGAGATTGGCGTCCTCGGCGGTCTTGAACAGCGCGGTGATGGCGCGCAGCACCGTGAACACGGACGGTACGCGGCTGCGCTCCTCCTCGGTGAAGACGCGGCCTGGTTTGGCGACATCGAGGCGGATGAGCGTCTTCGAGGTCTCGACGATCATCACTTCACTGAGCTCGCCAAGCGCCTTGCCGATCACCGGCAGCAACACTTCGCCACGTTTGTTGAGTGCTTCGATGCGCATGGTGCGTCCCCGCGCGGAAATCACCAGCGGCGGATCGATGATGGCGGTATCCCAGCGCGTGTAGCGGCCCGGATATTCGTAGTTGGAGGAAAACACCGCGCCGCGGCGCGAATTCAGGCCGTCGACATAGGCATCGATCGCGCCTTCATAGGGCCGCTCGTGCCGCTCGCGGGTGATCGTCACGCCGCCCGCGGTGATGAAGCGCTCGGCCCCGTTGTCCAGAACTTTAGTCGTCATTGCCGTCTCCATCAGCGTCTTGGGCAACGGACCCGGGAATGGCGTTAAAAAACAAATGGCCGCCCGGATATTCCGCTGCGGCCACCCTCTTTTTCACGCGCACAAGCACGAACAGGCCGCTGTCAGCGAGCCCACCACCAAATGGTCTTGTTCGAACGCATGTTCATGGCGACTCCCATAGCGGCGAATGGAGGTCCATGCAACTGGATTTCACGGCGGATGGTGAAAGCCGCTACGCCTCAGTCTTCCAGCGTGCCGGAGCGTGCATCGGTGCTCCTGGCGTCGCCGGCGAGCTTCAGAAGATCCTCGCCGGCGCGGATGATGCGGCGCGCGCGGCGGGTCAGGATGAAGCCCGACTGAGGGGCGAACACTTCCGTGCGGCCGCCGGCCTCGCCAGGCGCGTGGACGATCGTCGCCAGCCTTTCGCCTTTCTTGACGCGGTCGCCGGGTTTGACCTCGTAAAGGATCGCGCCGGCCCTGGGCGAAGGCATCATGTCGATGTTTTCCAGCGGTACGACCGGTCCGGAAAATTTCTCGAATTTCGGCACTGATGAGTCCTGGACGACGCCGCGCGTCACAAGCAGTCGGTAAAGTCCCGCGGCATCGGCCGCGGCGAAGGCGGCGTCGACATCGAGCATGCCGCGATATTCGACCGTGGTGACGGCGCGGCGATCGAAACGCGCGACGCTCGCCGGCACGTTCTGGTAGGGCATGATCGAGGCGCCTTCGAAGGTGCCGGTATCGTCCTCGCTCCACAGCAGGACGGCTTCGGCGCCCATGGCCGCCGCGCAATCGGCCATATGCGGCCACAGGCTGGTGTGGATGTAGAGATAGGCCAGACCTTCGTCGTCGCAGTGGAGGTCAAGCACGATATCGTTGCCGAGCGAGAGCTGGACGAGCCGGTTCTTCAGCCGGCGATCGGCGCCGCCGAGGCTGACATCCGGCAGAAGCCTGGCGTCGGGCGCGGCAAGCAGCGGAAAGGAGCGATTGAAGTTGGTGCGGGTGCCGAGATTGAAGCGGCCCTGGTGCTCGCCGAAATGATATTGCGCGCGGCCGATCGGGTTGGCCCAGGGTACGATGGTGATCGGACCCTTGATGCGGCCCTCGGCCTCCGCCTTGGCCAGCATCGGCATCAGCGCGTCAATGGCGACGACGCCCGGCAGCTCGCCGGCATGCAGCGCCGCCTGCAGATAGGCGGAAGGAGCCGCCTTGTCCTTGCCCTCGAAACGCAAGACCGGAAATTCGTAGGCGACGCCTTCGCTGTCACCGGCGATGCGTTCGATCATCTTCTGCATGGGATACTCCGCGTGAAGAGGTTTCAGCCATGCATTTTTGCGATCGGGCTGTCGAGTGGTCCAGCCGCGCCGGGTTGTCGGGGCAGCGTGGCTACGGCGAAGACGCCGAGCCTTGCTACGGCGAAGTTGCCGAGCCTAACCGCTGCGCCTTTTTCCGGAATTGCTCTACTCCAGCGGCTTCAGCTCCTGGGCGATGGTCGGCAGCAGCTCCGAGACATTGGGGTGGATGTGCATGGCGCGCGCCAGCGTCGAGATCGGCGCCTTGGCGTACATGAGGTCGAGCACGCAGTGGATCGCCTCGTCGCCGCCCGGGCCGAGCACGGAGCAGCCGAGGATTTCACCGGTGTCGGCATCGGCCAGGATCTTCATGAAGCCTTGCGTCTCGCCCTTCTCGACCGCGCGGCCGACACGCGTCATCGGCCGCTGTCCGACCAGCGCGCGGCGGCCGGATTTCTTCACGGCGGCTTCCGTCATGCCGCAGCGCCCGAGCGGCGGATCGATATAGAGCGCATAGGCTTCGATGCGGTCGCTCACCTTGCGCGGATCGTTGTCGAGCAGGTTGGCGGCGACGATCTCGAAGTCGTTGTAGGAGGTGTGGGTGAAGGCGCCCTTGCCGTTGCAGTCGCCCATCGCCCAGATGCCCGGCACATTGGTGCGCAACTGGTCGTCGACGACGATATAGCCGCGCTGGTCGACCGCGACGCCGGCCTTGTCGAGGCCGAGATCGTCGGTGTTGGGCTTGCGCCCCAGCGCCAGCAGCACATGCGAGCCGACCGCCGGCGGCTTGCCGGCGGAGAAGGTGACGGCGATCCCATTGCCTTGCCTGGCAAAGGCGATGTTGTCCGCGCCGACATGGACGGCGATGCCTTCGTTTTCGAGTATCGATTGGATGGCGGCGGAGGTGTCTTCATCCTCGCGGCCGGTCAGCCGCGGCGCCTTCTCGATCACCGTGACCTCGGAGCCGAAGCGGCGGAACATCTGCGCGAATTCGAGCGAGATATAGCTGCCGCCGATGACGATCAGGTGGCTGGGCAGCACATCGAGATCCATCATCGAGGAATTGGTGAGATAGGGCACGTCGTTGACGCCAGGCAGATCGGGCACCGAGGCGCGGCCGCCGGTGTTGAGGAAGATTTTTGGCGCGGTGAGCAGCTCATCGCCGACGCGCACCGTGTCGGCGGTGACGAAACGGGCATGGTCGCGATAAAGCGTGCAGCCCTTCAGGCCGGCGATCCATTTTTCGAGATTGCCGCGGGCGTCGTTGGTGACCTTGTCCTTGCGCGCCTTGATGCGCTTGTAATCCACGCTGACCGGGCCCGACAGCGCGACGCCATAGTCGGCGGCGCGGCGGGCGAGATGCGCGGCATAGGCGCTCGCTACCATCGCCTTGGTCGGCATGCAGCCGGTGTTGACGCAGGTGCCGCCGATAAACTTGCGCTCGATCAGCGCGACCTTCATGCCGGCGGCTTCGAGCCGGCCGACCAGCGGCGGTCCGGCCTGGCCTGCGCCGATGACGATGGCGTCGAAGCTCTTTGCGCTCATGCGACCGCCGCCACGATGAGCAGCCCGCCGATGATGGCCACCGCATCCTCGATGAAGGCGGCGGGCTGATCCTTGCCAAATGCGACGGACAGCCGGCCGCGGACCTCGGCGCCGCCCAGCGTGCCGATCACCGCGCCGATCGCGCCGGCGAGCAGGCCGCCGATGGTGGCGCCGGCGGTCGCGCCGATGACTGCGCCACAGAAGGCGCCGACGGCGATGCGGGTGCCGAACTGCGGCGGCACCTTGCGGCTCGGCGTCGACGGCAGCTGGTCGGCGACCAACTCGACGATGGCCAGGATGGTGAAGATGCCGGCAGCGATCCAGTGGCCCATGAAGCTCGCCCAGGTGCCCGTGACCGGCAGCCAGCCGAGATAGGAACCCCAGGCGACGGCGGCGGGCGCGGTCATGGCGCGCAGGCCGGCAATGACGCCTATCAGCAGGGCGAGAATGTAAAGCATGATCGGCCCCCTCAAACCGAGACCGTCGCATGGCCTCGCAACGGCAGGCTAGCACAAGCCAGGCGTTTGGCTACGGGGCTTTTGTCAGACGATCGATTATGCTTTGGCAGCAGACGAAAACCTGGAAGGCCCCCATGACGACAAGCGAACGCATAAAGATGGCGGCGGGCGAATGGTACACCTGCATCGACGATGAGCTCGAGGCGTTGCGCATCGCCGCGCGCGATGCGGTGTTCGAGCACAACAGCCTGCCGCCCCGGCAGCGCGGTGATATCGCCCCGGCCCTGCAGGCGCTGCTCGGCGGCGCGGGCGAGGGGGCGCGCATCGAGGCGCCGTTCCACTGCGCCTATGGCTTCAACCTGTTCCTCGGCGACGGCGTCTTCCTCAATGCCGGCTGCACCGTCCTCGACACCGCGCCGGTGCGCATCGGCAAGGGGACGATGTTGGGGCCCAATGTGCAGATCTACTGCGCCGAGCATCATCGCGAAGCTGCCGGCCGGCTGGCCGGGCTGGAGATCGCCAAGCGCGTGACGATCGGCGACAACGCCTGGATCGGTGGCAGCGCGGTAATCCTCGCCGGCGTCAGCATAGGCGAGGGCGCCATCGTCGGCGCGGGCGCGGTGGTGACCAGCGACGTACCGGCCAACGCGACCGTCGTCGGCAACCCGGCACGGGCCGTTACGCGCCGATGAGCGCACCGGCGTTTTGAGCGGTTTTTGAGAATTCACGCCGGTACCGCACCGGCGAGGTTCTTAGCCGCGTGGCAAAATGCTGGCGCAGCGAGGTGGCGCTGCCGAAGCCGGCTTCGAAGGCCACGATGTCCATCGATTTGTCCGTCTGCTCCAGCAGCCTCTGCGCAAGCGCCACGCGCTGGTCGGCAAGCCAATCGCCGAAACTGGTGCCTATCGACTTCTGGAAGCGGCGCGTGAAGGTGCGGCGGGTGAGGCCGGCCGCATCGGCGACGCTGTCGAGGCTGTGGGGTTCGCCGAGCGTCGCCCGCACCTGGTCGAGAGCGCGCGAGAACCGGTCGGCATTCGGCGTCGGCGCAAGCGGGCGCTCGATGAACTGCGCCTGGCCGCCCTGCCGATGCGGCGAGAGCACGACATGGCGGGCAAGCCGAAGGGCGGCCTCCGCGCCATAGCGGGCGCGAACGATGTGCAGGCAGCAGTCGAGGCCGGCAGCGACGCCGGCGGAGGTGACGATGTCGCCATCGTCGATATAGAGCACGTCCGCATCGATCGCGATGTCGGGATACAGCGCCTGCAGCCGGTCGGTATAGGCCCAGTGGGTTGTTGCCTTGCGTCCGGCCAGCAATCCGGCGCCGGCAATGGCGAAGGTGCCGAGGCACAAGCCGACGATGAGCGCGCCGCGCCGATGCGCGCGCTGCAGCGCGTCCTTGAGCGGCGCGGCCAGCGGAGCCTCGAGATCCTTCCAACTCGGAATGATGACGATGTCGGCCTCGTCGAGCGCGGAAAGCCCATGCGGCACGACAATGCTCAGCCCCGCATCGGTATGAATGGGTCTCTCGTCCATCGCACAGACGCGGAAGTCGAAGCGCGGCAGGCCAAGGTTGGTTCGATCGGTGCCGAACACCAGGCACGGCACAGAGAGGTGGAAAGGACTGATGCCGTCGAAGGCGACGGCGGCGATGATCGGGTTCTTCATGGCAAGCATCGTTTCGTCGAAAGTTGAATGTCCCAATTTTTTCGAATGATGTCAATCGGGACACTTTCTCGACTCGAACCGTCGGCCTAGCTTAGCGCCCATCAACCCGGTCGAAAGGAAAACCGCCATGTCAGCACCAGCCACCCAGCCGCGCCGCGCGCTTGTCGTCGTCGATGTCCAGAACGACTACAATGGCGGCAATCTCGCCATCCAGCATCCGCCCTTCAACGAGACCGTCGCCAATGTGGCGCGCGCCATGGATGCCGCCGCGGCGGCTGGCATCAAAATCGTCGTCGTCAAGCAGATGGCGCCCGAGACCTCGCCGATATTCGCCAAGGGCAGCCATGGCGGCGAGTTGCATGCCGAGATCGCCAGGCGCGGCCGCGACCACTATGTCGAAAAGACGCTGCCTTCGGCCTTCACCGGCACGGATCTCGAAGCCTGGCTGCGCGCCAACGCCATCGATACGATCGCGGTCGTCGGCTACATGACCCACAACTGCGATCTGTCGACCATCATCCACGCGGTGCATATGGGCTTTGCCGTCGAGTTCCTTTCGGATGCCAGCGGCTCGGTGCCCTATGCCAACAGCGCCGGCTACGCGTCCGCCGAGGACATACACCGGGTGGTGAGCGTCGTCTTGCAGGCGCGCTTCGCTGCGGTGCTCAAGACCGCCGAGTGGATCGATTGCCTGAAGACCGGCGCCCTGCCCGAGCGCGACACGATCTATGCGTCCAACCAGCGGGCCCTGCAGCGGAACGCAGCGTAACCCGAAGCCTTCAAAACAAGGGCGCCGCCAGGATGCGGCGCCTTTTTCTTCGCGCCAAATATCCAGCAAGAGCGTGAGCCATTTCACGGACGCCGTTCCGGTATTTTCAGAAAGTCGCCGCGCATGTGAATAAGCGCGGATGGCTCGGGGGGCTGGATTGAAGGCGCGCGTTGCACGAACTTTGGTCGTCCTGACCCTCGCTGTCGGCGCGGCGCTGCTGCCGTGGCCCGCCTTCGCGCAAGTGCCGCCGCATGCGCCAGGCACGATCTGCTTCACCCAATTCTTCTGGTGCTGGGCGCAACCGCCCGGGCCGGCCGGCTATCCCTGCGGATGCCCGTCGCAATATGGCTTCGTGCAGGGTTATCTGGGCTAGTCGTCGGGGGGCGCGATGACGACATTCCACGATCCTCTTGTCTCCGGGTTGCTTGCCGACGCCAAGCTGGTTGCCGGCTACGGCCGCTACGGCGTGTTCAAGGACAGCGCGCTCTTCGCTGCGATCGGCGACGCGGAAAAACTCAGTGACGCGAGCGCAAGCCAGCCTGAGGTCGTCAAACTTCAAACGGTGCTCAACGACTGCTCCAGCACCGTGCCGTTTTCAACCCTGGCTGCACTGCGCACCGGCTGGTCGCCGGGCGACATGTCGCGCCGGACCGCGCTCGCGACCTATTTCCTCATCGCCCTGTCGGTGACGATGATGATCGTCATCGTCAAGCTGACCTATGTCTACAACAGGGGCGTCTCGATCAACGCGGAACTGCAGGAGATCGACAACAACGATTTCAGCGCTCGGTTCGGGCAGTCGATCAGGCAGGTCTGGGCGACCAAGAAGCAATTGAGCTCGGCCGCCGCCCAGCAGGCGTCGGCGACCGATCTGACGCTTCTGAAGGACGCCTATTACAATTCCGTCGACAACCTGCATTCGCTCGACCAGCGTTTTTCCTCGTTGCTGGTGCGGGCGCAGGGGTTCATGACGCAGGAGGCGCCGTTTCCGCTCTGGGGCATGCAATGGGCCTATTGCAAGCTCTCAGCTTCGCCAGGGAAACCGGGCGCGCCGCTCGATTTCTCGAACCCCAGGCAGATGGCCATAGACCAGTTCTGCGGCCAGCAAATCGCGCTGGCGCAACAGCAGAGCGGGGCCGGGAGCAGCCAGCCGCTCAAGCAGTCGGATTTCGATTGCAGGAACAACGGCAACACTCAAGGCGGCATGCAAGTCGTCAGTTCTACCGCCATGGTCGAAGACGTGAGCGCGGATTTCGACGCGGCGACACGCGATCTGCAGTGCGAAGGCGTCATCACCATCACGCCGAATTCGATTTCGACGCTGACACTGCAGGCCAAGACGCTCAGCGAAGTCCTCAGCCCCTATGCGCTGTGGATCCTGCCCGCGCTTTACGGCGCGCTTGGCGGCATCATGTTCCACATGCGCATGATCCTGAACCCGCTCCTGCCCAATCCGCCGCTGTCGCGGCTCATTCATCGCATCGCGCTGGGCGGGCTTGCCGGGATGATCCTCGCCTGGTTCATGGCGCCGGGAACCAAGCTCGGCGGCGAGGTGACCGGCATAGGCTTCAGCCTGTTCACCTTCGCTTTCCTGTTCGGCTTCAGCCTCGATATCTTCTTCGCCATCCTCGACCAATTCGTCTCGATGTCGGTCGCCGGCATCAAGAAGTTCGGCTCGCCCACGGTGGCGTGAAAGCCGGCGAAGAAAAAAGGCGCCGCGGTGAGGCGGCGCCCTTGGTCTTTCAGCTCGAGCAGCGTCTAGAACAGGCCCTCGATCTGGCCGGTCTCGTTCAAGAAGATCTTCTCCGAGGACGGCGCCTTGGGCAGGCCCGGCATGGTCATGACCTCGCCGCAGATGATGACGACGAAGCCGGCGCCGGCCGAGAGCCTGACCTCGCGCACCGGCACGGTATGGCCGGTCGGCGCACCGCGCAGGTTCGGGTCGGTCGAGAACGAGTACTGGGTCTTGGCCATGCAGACCGGCAGGTTGCCGTAGCCGGCCTGCTCCCAGGCATGCAACTGGTCGCGGATCGACTTGTCGGCGATCGCCTCGTCGCCGCGATAGATGCGCTTGACGATGGTGTTGACCTTCTCGAACAGCGGCATCTCGTCCGGGTAGAGCGGCGAGAACTGTGAGGCGCCGGATTCTGCGATCTCGACCACCTTCCTGGCGAGATCCTCGATGCCTGCCGAGCCCTGCGCCCAGTGCTTGCACAGGATGGCCTCGGCGCCCTGCGCCTTGACGAAGTCCTTCATCGCCTGGATCTCGGTTTCGGTGTCGGTGGTGAAGTGGTTGATCGCCACCACTGCCGGCACGCCGAACTGCTTCACATTCTCGATATGGCGGCCGAGATTCAGGCAGCCTTTCTTGACCGCCTCGATGTTTTCCTTGCCGAGGTCTTCCTTCTTGACGCCGCCATTCATCTTCATGGCGCGCACCGTGGCGACGATGACCGCCGCCGACGGCTTCAGCCCCGCCTTGCGACACTTGATGTCGAAGAACTTTTCCGCGCCGAGGTCGGCGCCGAAGCCGGCTTCGGTGACGACATAGTCGGCAAGCTTCAGCGCTGTCGTGGTGGCGACGACCGAGTTGCAGCCATGCGCGATGTTGGCGAACGGGCCGCCATGCACGAAGGCCGGGTTGTTCTCCAGCGTCTGCACCAAATTGGGCTGCATGGCGTCCTTGAGCAGCACCGCCATGGCGCCGTCGGCCTTGAGGTCGCGGGCATAGACCGGCGACTTGTCGCGGCGGTAGGCGACGATGATGTCGCCGAGGCGCTTCTCGAGGTCCTTGAGGTCGGTGGAGAGGCACAGGATCGCCATGACTTCGGAAGCCACGGTGATGTCGAAGCCGGCTTCGCGCGGATAACCGTTGGCGACGCCGCCGAGCGAGCAGATGATCTCGCGCAGCGCCCGGTCGTTCATGTCCATGACGCGGCGCCAGGCGACGCGGCGGGTATCGATGCCGAGCTCGTTGCCCCAGTAGATGTGGTTGTCGATCAGTGCCGAAAGCAAGTTGTGTGCCGTGGTGATGGCGTGGAAGTCGCCGGTGAAGTGAAGGTTCATGTCCTCCATCGGCACCACCTGGGCGAGGCCGCCGCCGGCAGCGCCGCCCTTGACGCCGAAATTCGGTCCGAGCGAGGCCTCGCGGATGCAGACGATCGCCTTCTTGCCGATGCGATTGAGGCCATCGCCAAGGCCGACCGTGGTGGTGGTCTTGCCTTCGCCGGCCGGCGTCGGGTTGATGGCGGTGACGAGGATCAGCTTGCCGTCCTTCCTGTCTTTCACCGACTTGATGAACTCGGCCGAGACCTTCGCCTTGTCGTGGCCATAGGGCAAGAGATGCTCGTTCGGGATGCCGATCTTGGCGCCGATCTCCTGGATCGGTTTCTTCCTGGCGGCGCGCGCGATCTCGATGTCGGACTTCACTTCGGCCATGACGGCTTTCCTCTGGATTGGGCGGTGGAAGGGACGGTTTTGATCATTTGTGCATGTTCGAAACGCCGCGCGGGCGCAAGGGTAAGTTCTAACCCTGTCGCGGCCGCGGCGTCAACTTCCATGCAACTAAGTTTCCTGCAAAGAAAAACTGCTGTTCCCGGTCCGACCCTGTTCGGGTCTTCGGCCCCGGTCGCTTGCGGCGTATAGAAGCCAGAGCCAAGACCGTTCCGCCGTCTCAAAACAGCCGCTGAATACGCGAAAAGCGACAGAGGCGACGGCGCAAATCCACCATCGCCGTGTCGCCTCGAAAGGCGCTATTGCGTGAGCACGTTGCTGATCTCGACCATGTTGGAGCGCACGCGCAGGATGTAGAAGCCCATCGTCGTCAGATGCGTCGGCAGGAGCCAGCCGTCCTCGCGGCCGTTGGCGATGATGAAGGGCTGGATGCGAAGCGCCGAGACGAATTGCGAATCCATCGTGTCCCAAAGGCTCTGCAGGTGCTTTTCCTTGATCACGTCGTCGAAGTCGGCCTGGGCGCCCTTCATCAGGCCGTAATAGGCATAGAGCTGACCATAGGCGAACCAGAAGCGGTCGTCGGCGCGGGTATCGAACCAGCCATCATTATGGTTCTCTGCCCGCTCCTTAAGGATGGCCGAGGTCGATCCGATGTCCGAGGAAATGCGGTCGATATATTGCTTCAGATTGTCGGCACGGGCGTCGAACGTCGCCTGGCAAGTGGCCAGCCGGGCGTTGAAGTTTCGCAGCTTGCGCACCGCGTCGCGATAATAGCTCGGCGTGGGCGTCTTGGGGCCGAACGGGTTGAGGCCGAAATACCAGGTGTATTCATCGAACTGCAGATTGCCGCGCGCATCCTGCAGGTCGGCGTCGATCTGCGATGTCGTGCGCACGCGGCCGAGATTGTCTGCAAGCTCGGTCGCAGTGCGCCGCACCGCCTGGTTGATGCCGCGCTGGAAGGAGGCTTTGTTGTCCATCCAGGGCGTGTGATCCCAATCGATGCCGAACAAGCCGAGCTTGTAGAGGATCATCGAGGAGATCCAGGCATTCTGGTTGACGTTGAAGTCCGTCAAATCGGCGGCAACCTGGGCGATCGCCGAGTTGCCGCATGTCTTGGCCGTATCGGTGCCGCTGCCGGCTGAAACCTGTTCGCCCGCCGACACGTTCCGCTTCTCGAAAGTGTAGGTGTCGGGATAGTTCGGGTCGAAATTGTTCCACCACTGCGTGGCGTAGAAGAAATTGGCATAGAGGCCGATCAATACCAGAACGGCAAGGCCGACCACCGCCTTGAGAATCCAGCCGCGCTGGCCGTACCAGCGGCCAACCCACATGAACGGCCACAGGATGAGGCCGATGACGAAGCCGATGCCGCGGCCGATCCATTGAAAAATCCGGGTGAAGAAGTTCACGATCGGGTCGAGCATGGCTGTGGTACCCCTCAGAGCATTTCACCGTTTCAAGGGAAACGGCGATCTGCCCTAACCCTTTGTTTTGCCGCAATTCCGGGCGGAAAACCGCCCACACTTTTCCTGGAATTGCTCTAGATCAGAATAACGTTTCGTTGAAACGTCATCCTGATCTAACTCTTTGTTGGAGCATGATTTCCCCCGAAAACCGGTTCCCACTTTTCGGAATCATGCTCTAGTCAGTCAAACCGTAAAGGCGCGCGCGGAACGCCGCCTTGTCCTTCAGATATGTGGTTTTCAGAACGTCCACAACATGGCTTCGCCAGGCGTCGCTGAAGCCGTCATAATCCTTGTAGAAGCCGGGCTTGTTGAAGACGTAGCGCGACACGAAGTCCTGCGGCACGAAATCCGAGATCAGCTGGTTGGTCAGCCAGGCATCGGCATGATCGGGCTTGGCGCGCACGACCAGGAAACGCTGGCGCGGCGGCACATCCTCGATCTTGAGATGGCCGAGCTGAGCGATCTCGCGCTTGGCGGCGTTGAGGAACGGGAAATTGCCGTCGCTGGCGATCAGGTCGGCGTGGCCGTGGATCCAGGTCTGCAGCCAGACCTTGTCGACATCGGTCAGATTGCGGTTGGGCTCGGCATCGCGGATCAGCGCCCGCACGACCATTTCGGCGCGGTGTTCGAGATAACCGGAAGTCTCGATCCAGGAGGCGCGCGGCAGGTCGAGGCGGCCGGTGGCGGCCAGGAAGCCGAACACCTTGTCGGCGTCATTGATCGACAGATAGCTCACCTGCCAGGGGCGCGAGCGGCGGAACCCGGGAGCGGCCGGATCGCTGATCACCGTCGTCATGTCGGGGTCGACGAAGACATAGAGCCCGCCGAAATGGCTGGTCCAGTAGGCGTTGTGGCGGAAGATCACCTGGTCCGGCACCAGCGCGTTCTCGCGGATGTCGCCGCAGACCTTGGCAAGCTCGACCATGCGCTCAAGCATGACGTCGTCGCGCCAGGCGTCAGGCTCCTGCCTCAGCCGGTCGACGAGCTTGCCGAGCTCGGCCGCCTTGCCGAGCACATCCTCGGCCGACAACACCTTGAACTCGACCTGATTGATCGACAGCAGGTCCTCGATGTCGTTGACCTTCGGGACCGAGTCCTCGATCTCGCCGTAGATGACGTCCTTGATGGTCAGCGCGTCGATGGCGCGCTGGTTCTTCGACATGAACTCGAACATCAGCTGCGAGGTGTTGGAGAAGGCGGTGTGGACCACCGGCAGGTCGATCTGCGACGGCGTCAGGATGATGAAGCGGCGGTTGACCTCATTGGGATCGAGATAGTTGTAGTCGCCGCATTCCTCGGCGATTTCGGGCGAGAAGCCGGTGCGGTCGATCTGGAAGCTCGCAAGCTTGGTGGGCTCGAGGCCGAAAGCGGCAAGCGCCTTGTTGTAGCGCTGGATGAGATGCGGCTCGTCGATGGTTAGCAAGCGGCCGTAGATCAGCTCGTTGTCGCGCAGAAGGTCGGGTTTCTTGGCGGCTTTCATCTGTCCTTCTCCCCGTTCACGGGGAGAAGGTGCCCGATGGGCGGATGAGGGGCAGCGCACTCTTCCCTTCTCCCCTTGTGGGAGAAGGTGGATCGGCGCGATAGCGCCGAGACGGATGAGGGGTGTTCCAGCGGAGTGAGACGCTGGCGTTCCCTGGAGCACCCCTCATCCGTCGCCTTCGGCGACACCTTCTCCCGCAAGGGGAGAAGGCGAGGTCGGCGCAACTCACGCATTCCACAGCCCCTTCTTCTTCAACTCCTCCATCTCGCGCGCTGCGCGCTCGCGCAGCCTGGCGTCGCGCAGGAGCTTCTCCACGGCGGCGTCGTCGGATTTATCGGAATAGCGGAACTCGGAATCGGCGTAGCGGTTGATCTCCTGCATGACCATGTCCATCGAGAACGGTCCGCGCAGTTCCTCGATCATCGCCTTCTTGTCATCGTAGCTCTTGTGCATGAAGGCTTCCGGCTTCTCGAACCAGTCGTCCGGCAGCTCGATGTCCATGGCGCGCATTTTTATCGCGTCGGTGACGTTCTTGATGGCGCGGCCGGTGAAGCGCGGCTCGGCGTCCTTGATCATGTGCAGATAGGTGCCGACATCAGCCATCGTCTTCGGCGCGCCGTTTTCCTTCATGTAGCGCTCATAGACCTTCATCAGCCCGTCTTCCTGCGGCTTCTCGTGCTCTTCATAGGCCTCGGCCACGGCGCGCTGGATTTCCTGCGCGGCATAGAGCTCGTGCTTGCCAAGCGGGATCTCGTGGTTCTTGCCGGCAAGCAGCACGAAGATGTCGATATAGTCGTCGCGCGTCTGCGGGCCGTCGACCAGCCAGCGCGCGCCGGCGCGCTGGCGCAGCGCGTCGTCGACATTTTCCGGATAGTTGGAGAACATGCCGAAGGAGCAATTGCCGCGCACCACCGTCGAGGCGCCGGCGAAGGCGTCCATCAGGACGCCGGTGATCTCCTGCTGACCGGCGGAAGCACGGTCGTCGGAACGGCGCGCCGCCACCTGGTCGATGTCGTCGATGGTGCCGAAGCCGATGACGCGCGGATTGAGCACGTTGTTGATGAACTGTCGGCAGTTCTGGCCCGACTTGCCCTGGTAGGACGAGATCTGGTCGACGCCGAAATTCTCATAGGCGAAGGGATAGCCGGCGACCTGGCAGTAGCCATTGACGAGGCCGGCGATCATCTGGATCAGCGTCGTCTTGCCGGTGCCCGGCGCCCCGTCGCCGATGAAGGTGAACACGAACCCGCCGAGCTCGACGAAGGGGTTCAGCTCGCGCTCGAAGTCGTAGGCCATGAGCATCTTGGCCAGCCTGACCGACTGGAATTTGGCGATGTGGTTGCCGATGACCTCTTCCGGTTTCTTGAAGGTCATCACCAGCGGCTTGGTGCGCTTGCCGGGCGCGACGTCGAAACCATCGAGGGTGAAATCGTCGACGTCGATACGGATATGCGCATTTTCGAACGGGCCAATGCCGTCGAAGCGACCTTTGCGCGCAAGCAACCCGTCGACGGCGACGCGGGCGAAGGCGCGAGCGCGCGTCGTCAGGTCGGCGTCGTCCTTCGAGCCGGCGATTGCCTTGTCGAGACCGGCGATGATCGACTTGACCGCGTCCTGCGGTGTGTCGAACAGGAAGTCGGGCTCGGGGATGTCGTTCGGCGCCTCGCCATCGCTGTCGATCAGCTGGAAGAGATACGAAGCGAAACTGAAGGCGGAAACGTAAGCCGAGGCCGACAGAAGCTTCTTGAAGGTGGCTGCCTCATCGCCTTCCAGCGGCGCACGCGCATTCCTCGCCTGCAGGCTTTCGAGGTCGGAGCCTTCGGCGAAGACGTCGGATATGGCGAGCGCGATCGCCAGGCCGCGGCGGGCGCGGTAGAGCAAC
This sequence comes from Mesorhizobium sp. CA6, assembly GCF_020165035.1. Taxonomy (NCBI): domain Bacteria; kingdom Pseudomonadati; phylum Pseudomonadota; class Alphaproteobacteria; order Hyphomicrobiales; family Phyllobacteriaceae; genus Mesorhizobium; species Mesorhizobium sp. CA6. The sequence goes on from NZ_JAIUHI010000003.1 coordinate 322,415, forward strand.
GTGTGCTGCGGGATGCTCATCAACTGGTCGTCGGGATGAATGGCCGCTACTGTTTTCGTGAGCTCGACCTCGCGCGTGCGGCGGACCGAGCCGACCGACACGGTCGAGACGAAGCGGCGGTTGGTGCCGGCAAGCGCCGTGCCGGATTCGCGCGAAGGGTCCTCCAGCACGACGATGCGGGTGATGAAGCTGTGCGCGGTCGCGCGGTGCTTTTCGATTGCGGCTTCCGAGATCGTGGTCAGGCCGGTGTCCATGAAGGATGCTCCGCGATTGACGGTCAGACGTCGCTGATGACCTGTCCGTTGGACAGGATGTGGACCTTGTAACCGGAAAAGATCTTCTGCGCCTCGCCGGCGGCGTAGAGCGCCTGATAGGCCTCGTGCGGGATCAGCGCGTGGTTCTCGTAGCTCGACACGCCCTGGCGCGCCGCTTCGAGATCGTCGGTGTTGATGAAGAATTCCTGCGTCGTCTTCTCGCTGGAGAACAGGCCCCTGCGGCCGGGCTTCTCGCTCTTGGAGAAGACTTCCTGGATGGTCCAGGTGAGCAGCCAGGCGTTCTGCGGCTTGCGCACCTTGGCCAGCACCTCGGCCACCGTCGAATTGTTCTGGGTGATGCCGGCCGAGTAGAAGGGTCCCAGCACCACGCGCCTCAGCTGCTTGGGATGCAGCGGCTCGAAATCCTTGTCGAGATTGACGGCGATCGTCGCCGGAGACAGCGTATAGGCCGAGTTCTTCTCGGTGAAATCGTCGAAGCGGTGCGCAAGTTCCGGGTTGAGCAAGCCGTCGACGGGGAGCGGGATATCGACCCGCCCGTTGAGCTTGCCGTTCACGTCGACCAGCTGGCGCACCATGCTTTCGGAGGAGTCCTCCACCGTCACCATGTAGACCAGCGGCAGGTTGGCGCTGCCGTCGAACGCGGCCCAGTGGACGAGATAATATGGCCGCATTGTCTTCGGGTTGACCGAGACCTTTGCCGTCTGCGCCAGGGTGAAGGGGCCGAAGGTCGCCTCGCTCTTGACGTCCTCAAGATAGAGCCGCTCTGCCATCGACTTCTGCAGCGCCTCCGGGAATTCCTTGTGGCGAAGGATGAAGTCGGCCATCTCCTCGCGCAGTTCGCCGGCCTGCGGGATGTTGGCCAGCCGCGCATCGGCCTGCTGGCGGTCGTTTTCCAGCTCGAGCAGGTTCTGGAAGACGGGGTAGCCGCTTTCGGCGCGCGAGATGCGGAAGGTGTCCATGAAACCGAGCCGGTTGCGCCAGCAGGCAAAGGACTTGTCCAGCCGCGCGATATACTCCGCGACGATCCTGGCGATGATGCCGTGCCGGTAAAGCGGCGAGCGGTCGTCGCGCATGAACACTTCCAGCCCGCTCAGCGCCGCCGTGATGGCGGAGAAATAGCGTACCGCGGCGTCGTTCTCAGGTGTCATGTGGCTGCCGTGGAAATGAAATCAGCGGCGCCGCCTATTGCTGCACATAGTTGGCGGCGTTGTGCTTCTTCATCACATCGTCGAAGCGGCGGGCGAAAGCATCGTCGGCAAGCTTCTTGCGGCGCTGGATGTCGGCTGAAGCCACCATGTTCTTCTCATGCATCTCGAGCAGGTCGCCAATGTGCTTCTGCGAGGCGGCGCCGATGCCGGCCATCGTCTCCTCGGCCGTGTTGTCGACCTGGCTGCCCAGCGTGTTGATCTTGTGGGCGACGTCCTGCTGGGCGGCGGTCTTGAGCGAATCTTCCAGCGCCTTGTAGAGGACGATGCGCTGCTCGGTGTCGATGGTCAGCTTGTTGATCAGTGTCGACTGCGCGGCAATCTGGTTGTTGAGTGAATCGACGAAGGTCTGGAACATCGAGGTGTAGCGCTCCAGCGTCTGGCTTTCGGCCAGCAGCTCCTGCTCCTTGGCCTGCTTTTCATTGTATTCGGTCGCCATTTTGGAGCGCTCGCCCTCAAGCTCGGTGCGCTCCTTCTGGGTCGTGGAGGCGGCGATCTTGTTTTCGATGTCGAGCAGCATCGGGTTCAATTCCTCGATGCGCTTCTGCACCGCTTCAAGATTGGTCATCGTCACCTTGCGGCGCTCGATAACCTGCGAAAGGCTGGCTTCGGAGGTCTTGTAGCGCTGATCGAGGACCTGCTTCTGCGCCTTCAGGATGCCGACGATGGTGTCCGATTTTGCCAGCAGCTCCTGCAGATTGCCGGCAAGCGACATATTGCGGACGCGATCGGTGCGCATGCGCTGCTTGCGCTGCGCCGAAAAGACACCGACGAAATTTTCCCAGCCGGTGTAGTTCTTCATGCTTTCGAACTCGGCGCCGAAGACATTGGTTGCGTCCTCGAGCCCGATGATCAGGTCGGCAATATTGCCTTCCATGACTTTCTGCTGCTTGAGCACGTCCTCGATGCGGGCGTTCTCGATGTCGAAATTGGCGTCGCCGATCTTCTTGTCGGCCTGAGCAAGCGTATCGAGCACGGTGCCGGACTGCTCGATTTTGCTGCGCATGTCCTGCACGACCTGCTTGGTCTTGGCAATTTCGGCATCGAAATTCTGCAATGTCGCCATTGGGGCCTCCCGCTTCGGCATCCGTTTCCGTGTCGTGGCGGCGAATATATGTGGGGCTTCAAGGGATTGAAAGAAGGAAGACAAAGGGAAGCGTCAAAACAAAAGAATTGGTTAGGTCCTTGAAAGGCAAGGCAAGCATGCGCATGGCGCCTAGTAACGCGCACCATCATCGAACAGCTTTTGCTGACATGCCCTAAGGTCTTGTTTTTGCGAACGGCCATGAAACAGCGCCGGCAAATATCTTGCGGCGGCGATGCCGGTTTCACCGGCGCCGGTCAGGGTTTGAAGCGGTTTTCGGACGACATCCAGCTCTAGAGCGGTTCAGCGTTTCACGGAATCGCCGAACCGCTCTAAGTCTTTGTTTTTACACAATTCCGGACGGAAAACCGCTACGCAGTTTTCCTGGAATTGCTCTATGCAGGCTTTCGGCTCAGCGGTTGACAAAGCCGATGAAGTCGTCGGGCGCGGCCCGGCCCATCTCCTCTTCCCAATGCCTTCGGCAGAGCGAGACATAGACGTCCTTGCCGATCGCCACCTGCTCGCCCTGCTTCGCCACCTTGCCGTCAGGCCCCAGGCGCACCACCATCGTCGCCTTACGGCCGCAACGGCAGATGGTGCGGACCTCGCGCAGGTCGTCGGCGATGGCGAGCAGAGCGCGCGAGCCGGAGAACAGATTACCCTGGAAGTCGGTGCGCAGGCCGTAGCACATGACCGGAATGCCTAGACGGTCGGCGATGCGGGCGAGCTGCCAGACCTGCTCTTCCTCGAGGAACTGCGCCTCGTCGACGAAGATGCAATGCACAGGGCCATGCCGATGGTGCTCGGCGACCGTGGCATAGAGGTCGTCGCCGTCGCGGAAAATCTCTGCCTCGGATTCGAGACCGATGCGCGACGAGATCAGCCCGGTGTCGCCCTTACGATAGTGGCCGGCGACGAACAGCATCGTCGACATGCCGCGTTCGCGATAATTGTAGGACGCCTGCAAGAGCATCGTCGTCTTGCCGGCGTTCATCGTAGCGTAGTGGAAGTAAAGCTTGGCCATGTCGCTCTTTTGGGTGTGTCGGGATTCAGGCGAGGCCGGCCCGACCTGAATCTCGACACACCCTAAGCCGACTTGCCGCGGCTCGGGGAGAGGGCACCGGCTCCGTCCACCAAAAACTCGATGTCGTTCAAAAAGCTGTCATGTCGCTTAATGGCCAGCGCGCGCCGTTCGTCGCGACGTTGAACCGCTTGAAACAACATCAAAATGGTGTTTGGCTGACGAAACAAGGCGGGCGCAAGAACCGTGACTTCGCTTTGCCTCGAAAATCCAATGGGAGATAAGTTCATGTCGCGTATGAAATCTTTCGTCGCAGGCCTCGGCCTTGCGGCGTTCCTGTCGACAACCGCCGCCAATGCCGGCGATCCGGCGAGCTGCAAGGCCGTGCGGCTGTCGGATGTCGGCTGGACCGACATCCAGGCCACCACGGGCCTCGCCTCGGTGCTGCTCACCGCGCTCGGCTATGAGCCGCAGACGATCCAGCTTTCGGTGCCGGTGACCATGGCCTCGCTGAAGAACAAGGACCTGGACGTCTTCCTCGGCAATTGGATGCCGTCGATGACCAACGACATCAAGGACTACACCAAGGAAGGCTCGATCGAGACGATCAGCACCAACCTGACCGGCGCAGGCTATGGCATCGTCGTGCCGACCTATGTTGCGGATGCCGGTGTCAAGACGCTGACCGATCTCGGCAAGTTCAAGGACAAGTTCAACGGCAAGATTTACGGCATCGAGGCCGGCAATGACGGCAACCGCATCATCCTCGACATGATCAAGAACCCGAAGGACAATCTCGAAGGCTTCGAGCTGGTCGAATCCTCGGAGGCCGGCATGCTGACGCAGGCCGAGCAGTCGATGAAGAACAATGAGTGGATCGCCTTCCTCGGCTGGACGCCGCATCCGGTGATGGGCGCCATGAAGATCACCTATCTCGACGGCATGGGCGACAGCGGCTTCGGCGCCGCCACCGTCTATACCATCGTGCGCAAGGGCTACACCACCGAATGCCCGAACGCCGGCAAGTTCATCGCCAACCTGAAGTTCAATCTCGACATGGAAGGCGAGATGATGGACGCCATCCTCAAGGGTGGCGATCCGCAGACGGTGGCGACCGATTGGCTGAAGAAGCATCCGGACGCGGTGGCGCCCTGGATCGCCGGCGTCACCACCTTTGATGGCGGCGACGCGGCGGCTGCCGTCAAGACCGCGCTCGGGGGCTGATCCGCTTGGGACCGGCATGATTTCCGAAAAAGGGCAGCCCTCGAAGAGGCTGCCCTTTTTCATATGCCTGGAGACGTGAGAGGATAACCGTGCGGCGAGCGCGGCGAAGCCGAGAGGGGAAAGATGGATCCGATTTCTAAATTCCTGACCGACTACAAAATTCCGATCGGGCCATGGGGCAAGGCTTTCTTCGGTTTCCTGACCGACAATTTCGACACCATCTTCCGCGCATTTTCAAACGGTCTGAATTTCATCCTCGACGGAGCAGTGAGCCTCCTGCTCATGGTGCCGCCGGTTTTGTTGGCCCTGGTCATCGCGTTCATCGCCTGGCTCTTACAGCGTTCGCGGCCGCTCGCCATCGGCGTCTTCCTCGGCCTGATCTTCATCATCAACCAGAATCTGTGGAAACAGACGGTGCAGACGCTGGTGCTGGTCGTTGCCGCCGCCGCAATGGCAATGGCGATCGGCGTGCCGCTCGGCATCTGGGCGGCGCACAAGCCGAAGGTCTACCGCGTCATGCTGCCGGTGCTCGACCTGATGCAGACGCTGCCGACCTTCGTCTACCTGATACCGGTGCTCACCCTGTTCGGGCTCGGCAATGCGCCCGGCCTCATCGTCACCATCATCTTCGTCATCCCGACGGCCGTTCGGCTCACCCATCTCGGCGTCGTTTCGGTGCCCAAGGCAATCATCGAAGCGGGCGAGGCGTTCGGCGCCACCAAGCGCCAGCTTCTGTGGAAAGTGGAGCTGCCCTCGGCGCTGCCGACCATCATGGCGGGTCTGACCCAGTCGATCATGTTGTCGCTGTCGATGGTGGTGTTCGCCGCCCTGATCGGCGCCGGCGGCCTCGGCACGGAAATCAACCGGGCGCTCGGCTCGCGGCGCATCGATCTCGGGCTTGAGGCGGGCCTCGCGATCGTCGTGCTCGCCATCGTGCTCGACCGCATGACCCGCATCGGCGTTGGAGGCAAGAAATGACCGTCGCGGTTGATTTCAAGAACGTAGACATCGTCTTCGGGGCTGATCAGGCAGGTTCGCTGGCGATGATCGACCAGGGCGCAACGCGCGCCGAGATTCTCGAAAAGACCGGTAATGTGCTGGGTTGCGCCGGCGCCAGCCTGACCGTCCATGAGGGCGAGATATCGGTGCTGATGGGCCTGTCGGGATCGGGCAAGTCGACGCTGCTGCGGGCCGTCAACCGGCTCAATGTGGTGTCGCGCGGCCAGGTGCTGGTCAAGGACGGCGATCGTGTGGTCGATGTCGTCACCTGCGACGAGGCGACCTTGCGGCGGTTGCGCCAGAAGCAGGTGGCCATGGTGTTCCAGCAGTTCGGCCTGCTGCCATGGCGCACGGTCGAGGAAAATGTCGGCTTCGGCCTCGAGCTTGCCGGCGTGCCGGAGGCGGAACGCAAGGCGCGCGTGCAGAAGCAATTGCAACTGGTCCATCTCGACCAATGGTCGAAGAAATATGCCCATGAGCTTTCGGGCGGCATGCAGCAGCGCGTCGGTCTCGCCCGGGCTTTCGCCACCGAGGCGCCGATCCTGTTGATGGACGAGCCGTTCTCGGCGCTCGACCCGCTTATCCGCACCAAGCTGCAGGACGAATTGCTGCAGCTCCAGGCCGAGCTGAAGAAGACCATCATCTTCGTCAGCCACGACCTCGAGGAGGCGCTGAAGATCGGCAGCCATATCACGATCATGGAGGGCGGCCACATCGTGCAGACCGGCGCGCCGGAAGACATCGTCTTGCGCCCTGCCAACGACTATGTCCGCGACTTCATCGCCAATGTGAATCCGCTGTCGGTGCTGACGGCGTGGAACGTGATGCGGGACCGTCGCGACCTGGAGCAGGGCGATAACGGCTGGGTGTGGCTCGACCGGCGCAAGACGACACGCTTCAAGATCGACGACCACGGCCTTGTGGCGGCGGCCGAGCGCGACGGCAAGCCGGCGGTGTGGGTGTCCTGCGCCGATGTCGAGCGCCAGCCGGAGGAGGGCGCCCAGGTGTTCTGGGCCAATCCCGGCACGCCGCTGAAAACGGTGATGCTCGCCATGCACCGGTCGCAGACGGCGCCGGTGGCGCTGTTCGATGAAGGCTCGCGCTTCGTCGGCTCGATTGGCATCAGGGACGTGCTGAGTGCTGTGCTGAGGCGGTAGGGCCTTCAGCCTTTTTGACGGGCGCGAGTTGTGCCGCTGGCGGGCACCTCGCGCTTGTTCTAGACTGGTCGGCAGCCGAACAATCGGCGTCAGGCGAAAGAGGCGCGAATGATCTTCCGTCAGCTCTTCGATTCCGTTTCGGGCACCTATTCCTATCTGCTTGCCAGCCGGCGCGGCGGCGAGGCGCTGATCATCGATCCGGTGCTGGAGAAGGTCGACCGCTACCTGCAACTGGTCAACGAGCTGGACCTGAGGCTGGTCAAGGCGGTGGACACGCATCTTCATGCCGACCATATCACCGGCCTCGGCGCGCTGCGCGACAAGACGCATTGCGTGACCGTGATGGGTGAGCAGACCAAGGCCGACGTGGTGTCGATGCGGCTTGCCGACGGCGACAAGCTCGGCATCGAAGGCCTGGCGCTCGACGTCATCTACACGCCGGGCCACACCGATGATTCCTACAGCTTCATCCTGCCGGATCGTGTGTTCACTGGCGACACGCTGCTCATCCGCGGCACCGGCCGCACCGACTTCCAGAACGGCGATCCGCGCCAGCAATATGAATCGATCTTCGGCCGCCTGCTCAAGCTGCCCGACGAGACGCTGATCTTCCCGGCGCATGACTATAAGGGCGAGACCGTGTCGACGATCGGCGAGGAAAAGGCCTTCAATCCGCGCCTGCAGGTGAAGTCGGTCGACGAGTATGTGAACATCATGAACAATCTCAATCTGTCCAACCCGAAAATGATGGATGTGGCCGTGCCCGCCAACATGCGGGTCGGGCTGCATCAGGACGACATCGCCAGCCGCGGCTGGGCGGTCAGCGCGGAGCAGGCGCTGGCGCTGGTCGGGCGGGCCGACGTGGCGCTGATCGACCTGCGCGAGCAAACCGAGCGCGAGCGACACGGGGTCATCCCCGGCGCGATCCATCTGCCCTATGCGCGGCTGCAGGAAAACATCGCCGCCGGCGGCATATTGCACGAGCTGGCGAAATCGACCAGCAAACAGATCCTGTTCTACTGCGCCTTCGGCGAGCGCTCGGCGATGGCGGTGCAAGCGGCGCAGGATGTCGGGATTACCAGCGCCCGCCATATCCAGGGCGGCATCGACGCCTGGCGGAAAGCCAGCGGCCCGCTGATGCATTAAAGCGCGTCGCACTTCTGGGCGACATGCACTAGTGCGTTTCACCGTTTCACGGAAACGGCGAAACGCCCTATCTCTTTGTTTTTTACGCAATTCCGGACGGAAAACCGCTCACACTTTTCCTGGAATTGCTCTAGGCGCGCCGGCCGGGTTCAGTTCAGCCCGATGAGCTTGGCGCCGTTCCGGAACAGGGCTTCTCCATCGCGATCGAAACGAAATGTCGCGATGAAATCGTCGGCGCGATAGTTCGGCAAGGCGTTGCGGATAGCGGCGGCGAAGGTTCGCGCCTCCTCCTGCCGGCCGGCCAGCGCCAGGCAATGGGCGGCGATCGCCAGGATGATGACATGGGCGTTTGGCCTTGCGGCCGCCTTCAGCGCCCATTCGGCCGCCGCTTCGAATTCGCCGAGCCGCGCATGCGCCATGGCGCGCGCGCCCATCATGCCGAACAGCAGCGGATCGAAGGGGCTGAGATGACGCGAATGGTCGGATGAGCCGATCGCCGATTGCGGGTCGCCCGACTGCGAATGGACGAAGGACAGCGCGTAATGGCCGAGCGCGAAATTGGGGCTGAGATCGACGGCGCTCGCCAGCTCCAGCAGCGAGCTGTCCTGCTCGCCGCGCAGCCATAACGCGCGGCCCATCGCCCAGTGGGCGGCTGGGTTACGGTCGTCGACCAGCAGGCTCTGGCCGGCGCTCTCGAAGGCAAGCGCGGCCTCGCGGCCGCGGTCGCCCCAGCGCTGGAAAGCGTTCTGCCAGTGGGTGAAGGACATGCCGGCATAGGCGCGTGCGAAAGTAGGATCGAGCTTCAACGCCTCGCCGAAGAAATGCTGCGCCAGCTCGTTTTCTTGGCGGGTGAAGCGATACATGTGCCAAAGGCCGCGATGGTAAGCCTCCCAGGCATTGAGCGAGTTTGGCGCTTTCAGCAATGCGCGGTTGCGCTCCACCGTCGCGATCTCGGCGGCGATCGATGAGACGATGCTGTTGCCGATATCCTCGATGACGATGAAGATGTCGTCGGGTTTATGCTCGAAGGTTTCCGCCCAAACGATCCTTGCCGTGCGGACCTCGACAAGCTCGACCGAGACGATGAACCTGCCCGGCAGAGCCCGCACCGAGCCCGTCGCGACATAGTCGACATTCAGCCTGCGCCCGGCGTCTTCCGGCGCGATGTTCTTCTCGGCGAGCGCGAAGACAGAGCCGCGGGCGATGACGAAGAAATCGCGCAGCTTGGCAAGCCGCGTGATGATGTCATGCGTGAGGCCATCGGCAAGCCCGCCACGGAAGCCGCCGGCGCCGGCGCTCTCGGCAAACGGCATCACCGCGAGCGAAGCCCGGCGGGTCGCAACGGGCTCGGATTCGTCCGCGGCGACCGACGATTCCGAAACCGGGAAAGCCGGCCCGGATCGGGCGCATGGCGTTGCGCCGGCGTTCCGGGCTCTTATCTCCTGCCAAGCCTCGCGCAATGGCGTGAAATCCAGCTCTTCCGAGCGAAACAACTCCGCTGCCGTGGCAAGATGCTCTTCGCCGGCGCCGATCTGCCCGCGCCGGGCCAGATTTTCCAGCAGCGCCACATGCGCGCGGCCGTCGAAGGGCGCTAGCTCCAGCCATTTGTCGATATAAGCGCCGGCCTCATCGGTTCCACGTGGGAGAAGCCCAATGATATGCTCCAGAACCGCGACATGGCATGCGCTGAAACGGCGGCGCTGCGCCGTCAGCCAGCTGCCGAAATGCGGGCTGCGATCGAGCTCGAGGCCGTCGAGAAAATCGCCGGCGAAATGTTGCGAAATCCCCTGCAGCCGCACGAGATCGAGCGTCTGGACACCTTCGGCCACCGCCGAGGCGGCATCCAGCGCGTCCACATGGACATCGTCAAGACGGAGCGACACCATATCGCCGTCGGTTTCGACCCGGCGCAAGCCCGCTTCGTCGAGCGCGGCACGCAGCTTGCTCAGGCACCAGCGCAACTCGCCGCGCGGATCGTTGGGCACGTCCCAGAGAAGTTCGCAAAGACGGCTGCGGCTGACTGGGTGGGGCGCCAGCGCCAGATAGGCAAGCAGGGCGCGCAGCTTGCGTGACGAAGGCAAGGCCACAGGAACATCGTCGCGCATGATCGTAAACGGGCCGAGCAGCCTGATCGAAAGGCTGGCTGCCATGCCTTTCAGAGTCGACCGAACGGATTCCACGTCCGTTTCCACGCTCGCTCCCACGTCGAACAGTTGGTCCATGTTCTATCACCAAACACGACAGGGCGCATCCGGCAGCGAATTTTCGAGCCGGACGCGGCCTTTGCCGAATTGCCGGCAAGTCACACGCAACTAGCGCGGCAAGGTGTCGAAACCGCGCCGCCCAATTCGCCGGTTTGTAACCGGCACGTGAGGAGATCGAGGAGAAAGCCCATGTTGCATCAGTTGAAAATCAGGACCACGGCCGGTCGCGGCCGGCTGTTCGACAGCATTCTCGATACCGTCGGCGACACGCCGGTCATCCGCATCAACAATCTCGGGCCAGGTCACGCGACGATCTATGTGAAGGCGGAGTTCTTCAACCCGGCGGCCTCGGTGAAGGACCGGCTGGCGCTCAACATCATCGAGGAAGGCGAGCGCAGCGGTAAGCTCAAGCCTGGCCAGACCGTGGTCGAGGCGACGAGCGGCAATACCGGCATCGGCCTCGCCATGGTCTGCGCGCAGAAAGGCTATCCGCTGGTGGTGACGATGGCCGACAGCTTCTCGATCGAGCGCCGCAAGCTAATGCGCATGCTGGGCGCCAAGGTGGTGCTGACGCCGCGCGCCCAAAAAGGTTTCGGCATGTACAAGAAGGCGGTCGAGCTCGCCGAAGCCAATGGCTGGTTCCTCGCGCGCCAGTTTGAGACCGAGGCCAATGCCGCCATTCACGAGGCAACGACGGCGCGCGAGATCATCAATGACTTCGCCGACTCGAGGCTGGACGTGCTCGTCACCGGCTACGGCACGGGCGGCACGGTGGCCGGCGTCGGCCGCGTGCTGCGCCGCGAGCGGCCGGAGGTGAAGATCGTGCTCGCCGAGCCGGCGAACGCCCAGCTGATCGGCAGCGGCAAGGCCCAGGAGCGCGGCGCCGGCGGTGCGCCGTCCGCCAGCCATCCGGCCTTCGAACCGCATCCGATCCAGGGCTGGACGCCGGACTTCATCCCCAACGTGCTGCAGGAGGCGATCGACCAACGCTATTATGACGAGGTGGTGCCGATCCCCGGTCCCGAAGGCATCAAATGGACGAAGGCGCTGGCGCGGCAGGAGGGCATCTTTACCGGCATCTCCGGCGGCGCCACTTTCGCCGTGGCGCGGCAGATCGCGGGCAAGGCCCCCGCCGGCTCGGTGATCCTGTGCATGCTGCCCGACACGGGGGAGCGCTACATGTCGACGCCGCTTTTCGACGGCATCGAGGCCGAGATGGACGCCGAGGAGACGGCGCTGTCGCGCTCGACGCCGAGCTGCCAGTTCGAAGGCTGAGAACAGAAACGCGACGCCGCCCCCGCATGGCGGCGTCGTTCTTTTATGCGCGGGTCGACCCACGCCGGCGGGAGAGGCGAGATGGATATATTTCCGGAAGCGACCAACGCGGAGGAAACGCTCGATCCGCCGGATTGGGCCGATGTGGGAGAGCTCTCGCACCGAATCCTCGACGATGCCATCGCCTATCTCGAGGATGTCCGCAACCGGCCGGTCTGGCGCGAGATGCCGGCCGAGGTGCGGGCATTCTTCGGCGCACCTTTGCCGCGCTCGCCGGCGCCGGCGGCTGACGTCTATGACGACGTCGCCCGCAACGTGATGCCTTACCCGATGGGCAACATCCATCCGCGTTTCTGGTCCTGGTATATGGGATCCAGCAACTTCACCGGCGCGCTCGGCGATTTCCTGGCGGCGATCCAGGGCTCCAATCTCGGCGGCGGCAACCATGCCGCCGCACTGATGGACAGCCAGGTCGTCAACTGGATGAAGGAGATGGTCGGTTTCCCAGCCTCGGCCAGCGGCACCCTGGTCAGCGGCGGCTCGATGGCCAACATTATCGGACTGACCGTGGCGCGCAACGTCAAGGCAGGCGTCGACGTGCGCGAGCGGGGTGTCGGCGCCATGCCGAAGCCGTTGCGCTACTACGCCTCGGACCAGGTCCATTCCTGTCATCGCAAGGCTGTGGAGGCGCTCGGCCTCGGCAATCAGGCGCTGCGGCGCATCCAGACCGATGCCGGCTTGCGCATCGATATCGCCGCGCTCAAGGCGGCAATCGCGGAGGACCGCGAGGCGGGCTTCAGGCCGGCCTGCGTGATCGGCACCGCCGGCACCGTCAACGCCGGCGCGGTCGACGACCTGCGGGCGCTGGCGAGCGTGGCGGCCGAAGAGGCTCTCTGGTTCCATGTCGACGGCTGCATCGGCGCGCTCATCGCGATCGCACCTGAGAACCGATCGCTCGTCGCCGGCATCGAACAGGCGGATTCGATCGCACTCGATCCGCATAAATGGCTGCACGCGCCGTTCGAAGCCGGCTGCGCCCTGGTGCGGGACGCATCCCAGCACCGCAACACGTTTGCCGTGACGCCAGAATATCTGGAATCGACGCCGCGGGGCCTGGCCTCCGGAGAGTGGCTGCACGATTATGGGCTTCAAACGTCGCGCGGCTTCCGTGCGCTCAAGATCTGGATGGCGCTGAAGGAGCATGGCGTCGAGAAGTTCGGCCGCCTGATCGACCAGAACATCGCCCAGGCCCGCCACCTCACCCGTCTGATCGAGGCGGAGCCGGCGCTCGAACTGATGGCGCCAACCACCATCAACATCGTCAGCTTCCGCCACCGGCTGGATGGCGCGTCGGAGGAAAAGCTCAAGGCGTTCAACACCGAGATCATGCTGAGACTCCAGGAGGAGGGCATCGCGGCCTTGTCCGACACCACGGTGCAGGGCCGGCATTGCCTGAGGGTGGCAATCGCCAATCACCGCACGCGCCGGGACGATCTCGACCTGCTGGTGGCGGAGATGCTGAAGCTGGGACGGGAAATCGAGGCCGCGATACCGGTCTGAGGCACGCTCGGGAAGCTGTCTCAGCTTGCCGTCAGCGTGGCGCCCGGCAGATAGAGCATGATCGGCCGGATCTCGTAGACGGCGGTGGGGTTGACGCGCTTGAGGTCGCGCGCAGCGGCAATCGCCTCGTCCCGGATCGCGCAGTCGAGGACATAGAGGCCGAGCAACTGCTCCTTGGTTTCGGCGAAGGGACCGTCAATGACCATGCCTTCGCCGGGACCGCGCAGCGTCACCGCCTTGGCCGTGACGTCAAGCCTCGCCGCCGGCCCGAGCTTGCCCTCGCGCGTCAGCCTGTCGTTGACTTCGAGCAGGTCTTTCATCAATGCCGCATCCTCATCTGGCGACCAGGACTGCACGGTGTCTTCGACATGGTAGGCAAGGACGGCGTAGAACATGGGTGGATTTCCCTCGTAACCAGGCGGGCCGCACTATCACAAGGATGGTTCGACTGATCCAGTGGTGCCGGTGGCGGACATAGCCCACTCCTGACTCAAGCTGCCACCGGCAGCTTCAGCTCCGTCAACAAGCCGCCACCGGGGTAGTTGGAAAGATTGACCTCGCCACCGGCGCCGCGGGCGATGTTGCGGGCGATGGTGAGACCGAGGCCGAGGCCGCCGGTGGTGCGGTTGCGCGATTCCTCCAGCCGCACGAAGGAGCCGAACACCGCGTCCAGCTTCGCTTGCGGAATGCCGGGGCCTTCATCGCGGATCGACAGCGTGATCGTGTTGCCCGATCGGCGCACGCCGAGATGCGCCTTCTTGCCGTAAGTCACCGCGTTCTGGATAAGATTGGTGACGCAGCGCCGCAGCGCCACCGGCCGCGCGACGCAGATCAGGCCGCGCGACGGGACCACGCCTTCGTCGAAGGATGCGCCGTCGAAGGAATCCGCGACCGATTCCACCAGCGACCAGAAATCGATCCGCTCGGCCTTTTCCTCCGTCACCTCGAATTTGGCGAAGTCGATGACCGAGCTGGCGATGCTTTCGATGTCGGCGAGGTCGTGCGCCAGCGCCTCGCGCGCGGGCGACCTGCGCAATAGTTCGAGACGCAGGCGCATCCGGGTCAGCGGCGTGCGCAGATCATGCGCCAGCGCCGCCGCGAGATGCTCGCGGTCCTCGACATAATCGCGCAGCCGCATCTGCATGGCGTTTATCGCCTTTGCGGCGGCGCGGATCTCGCGGCTGCCGCTCTCGGCGATCGGCGGGCTTTTCAGGTCATTGCCGATGCGCGTCACCGCCGTTTCCATCATCCGGTAGGGCGCGGTCAGCCGGCGCAGCGACCAGATCGACATGATGATGATCAGGCCGGCGATCAGTGAGTAAAGCGGCAGGCTGTCGAGGCTCAGAATCGGTCCCGCCGGCGTGATCGGTTCGGTGAAATTCAGCCACTGCCCATCGGAAAAGCGCAGCGAGGCGGTCAGCTTATCGCTTTGCGCGAAATCCGCGGCCAAGACCAGCAGGTCGCGCTCGACCTGGCCGACATCCTTGTTCACCGCCTGCCCGTCTGGGACGTCGGCTTCCTGGGTGGCCGGATCGCGCCGCACGCGCGCGTCGGTCACGCCGAATTTCGACAGGCGGCCGACCAGGATGTCCTCAAGCTCGGCCAGCTCGTCATCGCCGGCGATCGAAGAGGTGACGGCGGGCGTGTCCGAAACCGTCAGCGCATAGGTCGAGTTGAACAGGCCGGACGCGGTCGCCTTGCGCTCTTCGGGCGTGGCGTCATGCATCAGCTGCACCAGCGAATAGGCGCGGTCGTTCAGCCGGTAGAGATCGACGACGCTGTTGGCGGCGGCGCGGTCGCGCGCCACGATGTAGAGCGTCGTCACCTGGCTGATCATGAGGCCGGCAATGACGATCAGCAGCACCCAGACTGGCAGGGTCTGCGGCAGGAAGCGTCTCATTCGGCCGTCGTCTCGGGCAGGAACTGATAGCCGCCGCTGCGCACGGTCAGGATCAGTTGGGGCGTTTTCGGATCGTCTTCCATCTTGCGGCGCAAGCGGCTCACCAGGATATCGACGCTGCGGTCGAAGCTGTAGCCGGTGTCGCCGCCGGACAGCTCGATCAGCTGCTCACGGGTAAGCACACGCTGGGCGCTCTTGACGAAGGTCTGCAGCAGGTTGAACTCCGCCATCGTCAGTTCCACCCGGACATCGTCGGGCGCCGTCAGGCGGCGGCGCGCGCAGTCCATGGTCCAGCCGGCAAAGCGGTAGATCTGCTTGATCGTGGGGCGACGCGGCTCGGCGCTGCCGTTGCGCCTCAGCACGGCGCGGATGCGGGCCAGAAGCTCGCGCGGATCGAAGGGCTTGGGCACGTAGTCGTCGGCGCCCATTTCCAGGCCCACCACGCGATCGGTCGTTTCCGTCACCGCGGTCAGCATGATGATGGGCGTGGTGTAATTGGCACGGATCTCGCGGCAAAGCTCAAGCCCGCTTTTGCCGGGCAGCATCACGTCGAGAATGATCAGGTCCACCGGCGTGCGGCGCAGGACCGCTTCCATCTCGGTGCCGTCCCCGGCAACCGTCGTGTGCAGCCCGCGCTTGTGGAAGAACTCCTGCAGCAGGTCGCGTATGCCCTTGTCGTCGTCGACGATCAGTATGTGCGCATCGGATTTCACTCGAAACCTATCATTCTCTTTGCCGGCTCTTGCTGGATATCCGTTCGAGACAACCCACACGATAGAATTCGGGCCACATCTTGGCCAGTGGCCGCGATCGCCGCGTGGGGCGGATTCCTCAGAAACAATCCAGAAACAAAATTCTACAGTTGAGAAAAACTGGTGAAAAATTTCAAGGGCATAAACGGTGCCGTGGCGGTCAGGTCATCGGCTGCGACGCAAGTTTCCGGAGTAACGGACAAGACCAATGCAGAGGTTCTGGATCAGCGTGATGGGTGCTTTGCTCAGCATATCGCTCATCACAGCCGCGGACGGCGCCTCCACCGCAAAGGTCGTCGCTCCGCTCACCCGGACCGAGCGCTGCACCAATCTGAGCCGTCAGGTTGACGAAGCTCTCGAAACCCATGCCGCGGCAACGCAGGTCACCGCGGCGAAAGCACTGCAAAGAAGGGGAAACCGGTTCTGCGCCAACAAGAAGCAGGCACAGGGAATCCGGATGCTCGCAAATGCTTTGAAGCTGCTTGGAGTGGCACCGATCGATCCCGTTCAGTGACACCCACCCAGACCCGCAAGAAAAAGGAAATGAAGCCATGAAGAAGTCCATCCTCTCCGCCCTCGGCCTCGGTGTTGCTCTCGCCTTCGCGATGCCGGCGCTCGGCAACGCCGCCGCCACGACGACGGCTGCCCCGGCTGCTTCGACCGCGACCACCACGGCTGCTCCGGCGGATAGCACGGCTGCGAAGCCGATGAAGAAGGTCGCTGCCAAGAAGGCCTGCAAAGTGACCGAGACGCACAAGTGCCCGGTCAAGAAGAAAGCGTCGGCTGCGAAGCCCGTTGCTGCGAAGCCGGCTGCCAAGAAGCCCTGATCCAGCGCTCTGCGCCACTAGACGAAGCCGCTCCGGTCGATTTCGGCAGGGGCGGCTTGCTTGCGGCAGGGAGCCCGAAACCAGCAGGTTTCCACCGCGCTCAAGTCCTATCCTTAACCCGATCGCAATGCCGGTGCTGTAGGACAGTCCGCATGAAGAAGCGGTTTTCGTCCCTGATGCGTTCGCTGACCCTCGGCGGCCTGATCGCCACCGCGGCGGCACGATCGTTGATCATCTTTACCGCAAGCCCTGTGCCGGATCCGGCCAGCGGCAGGACCGAGCCCGAGCTGTTCGCTCCGCTGATCTCTTCAAGCTTCGACTACATCACGCCGGCGCAGTCCTGGGTCCTGGTCCTGCTGACCGGTGCGACCGTGATCGGCTTTGTCGGCTGGATGTTCTTCGCCTTCGTCGAACGCGGCTCCGACATGGATGGCGGTGCAGGTTCCGGCAGATCGGGCACCGCGTTGCGCCGCCAGGGCCGTTGACCCTCCGGCAGTGATTCCCCACATAGGGCTGATGGTCCAAGCCGGCATTACCCGCGCGTGGAATTGGACGTATATTTGCTGCGTGACAGAATGAGAGCGAGAGAGCCCAGTTCTCGCTGGTGGATCCGATGCCCGAAACCGTCCTCAAACCCCGCACTAAGACGCAGCCGAAAATCGAGCGACCGAAGCTCTACAAGGTCATCCTCGTCAATGACGATTTCACGCCGCGCGAGTTCGTGGTGACGGTGCTCAAGGGCGAATTCAAGCTCAGTGAGGATCAGGCGCATCGCGTCATGATCACCGCGCATACGCGCGGCGTGTGCGTCGTCGCGGTGTTTACGCGCGATATCGCCGAGACCAAGGCGACGCGGGCGACCGACGCCGGGAAGGCCAAGGGCTATCCGCTGCTGTTCACCACAGAACCGGAAGAGTAGGGGCAGGCGCTTTCCCTTCTCCCCTTGTGGGAGAAGGTGGCCGCGAAGCGGCCGGATGAGGGGTGCTCCAGGAAACGCCGACGCCTCACTCCGCTGGAACACCCCTCATCCGTCTCGGCGCTGCGCGCCGATCCACCTTCTCCCACAAGGGGAGAAGGAAGAAGGTGGCGTCACCGCCCTTCGCGATACCACATCGAGCCGATGGCGAGCAGCAGCAGGCCGAGGCCGAGGAAGCCGCCGAACAGCGGCACGCGCGACACGGCCTTGAGCGTGCTGTCGTCGGTGGTGCGCAGGCCGATCCAGTCATCGCCCGACGCGGCCGCTGAAGAGCGGACGGGAACGATCGACGGCAGTGTCAAGCCGCCGGCGAGATTGCCGAGCGTCGACGACGGAGCCAGCCGCCGCACGCTGCCGCCGGTCGCCTCGGCGGGCGCCTTCAGCCGATCCTCGGTCGAGATCACGTCGGAAAATTCCGGCGCGTTGATCGGGCCGACATGGGCAAGCGCGGTAAGATCGCCATTGCCGATCTGGTAAAGGCCGATCTCGCCGGTCTGCAGGCTGCCGGTGAAAATGCCGGGTTCGGCTTTCTCGAGCTTCACCGCCACCGCCTTGCCGGACGGCGTGATGACCTGGGCGGGACCGGGATCATCGCTCATCGTCTGGCGGCGGATTTCGAGCATCATGCCGCGGCCGTCGGCGGTTAGCCGTTCTTCTTCCAGTTCAGGCTCCTTCATCAGCCAATGGGCGATGCGCCGGTAGAGCTGGACATGCGGGCCGCCGCCTTCGAAGCCGCGCGCCCACAGCCAACCCTGATCGGACAGGAGCATGCCGACACGACCTTCACCCTTGCGGTCGAGCAGGAGCAAGGGCCGATCGTCGGCGCCCTTCATGACCACTTCGCCTTCCGGATTCTTGACGCCGATGGTGCGGAACCAGCGGCTCCAATGCGGCGGCTCGCTTGCCGAACCGTCGAGCCCGCGCGTCACCGGGTGGCGCTGGCCGAGATCGGTCAGACGCGGATAGAAGGCCTTGTCCACCACTTCGCCGGTCGGCATGGCCGGCAGCGCGGCGTTGAGCGGCGTGCGGGCAATGGAGTTTTCGCCGGCATATTCGGGGCCGGCGGCAATCAGCAGCGCGCCGCCCTTTTCGACATATTCGGAGATGTAGTCGTAATAGAGGATCGGCAGCACGTCGCGGTGCTGGTAGCGGTCGAAGATGATCAGATCGAAATCCTTGATCTTCTCGACGAACAGCTCGCGCGTCGGGAAAGCGATCAGCGACAGCTCATTGATCGGCGTGCCGTCCTGCTTTTCCGGCGGGCGCAGAATGGTGAAGTGGACGAGATCGACCGACGCGTCCGACTTCAAAAGGTTGCGCCAGGTGCGCTCGCCGGCATGCGGTTCGCCGGAAACCAGGAGCACGCGCAGGTTCTCGCGGATGCCGTCGACCAGGGCAATCGCCCGGTTGTTGGCATCGGTCAGTTCGCCGGGTTCCCGATCGATGCCGAGCTGGACGATGTTGCGGCCGGCATTGGGTATGGTGACCGAGAGCTTCATCGGCTGGCCGACGGTCGCGTGCTCGACCGAGACCTGCTCGCCATTGACCGAGACGCGCACGTCCACCGGAGCACCATCGCCTTCCGTCGAGATGACGCGGTAGGTCATGTCGAGCGGCTTGCCGACGAGACCGAAGCGCGGCGCGTTCTCGAAGCGGATGCGGCGGTCCTTCTCATGCTCGTTGCCGGTGATCAGCGCATGCAGCGGCGCGTTGAACTCCGGCGCGCCGGCCGGCGCATCATGCACCTCGCCGTCGGTGATCATGACGGCACCGCCGATCCGCGACGGCGGCACGTCGCGGAAGACGCCTTCCAGCGCGCTGAACAGCCTGGTTTCGGTGCGCTCGTCGGCGGTTTCGGACTTGCCGGCCTCGACGACGCGGACATCGAACTGCTTGAAGCGGGCAAGACGCTGCTGCAGGCCGGTCAGCGCCTCGTCGGTCTGCTTGGTGCGGTCGCCGATGTCCTGGCTCTGGCTGCGGTCGACGACGAGGGCGACGACGCTCTTCAGCGCCTCGCGTTCCTCGGCGAGGAAAACGGGATTGAGCAATGAAGCGGCGAGCGCGAGCAGCGCGATGAAGCGCAATGCCGAGCCGCGCTGGCGGAACCACAGGCCGACCAGCGCCAGCAAGAGCAACGGCACGAAGAGCAGGCCGAAGAGCGGCCAGGAGAGAAGCGGTTCGAAGGAGATGGACCAGTTCATGATCTACTGCCCCAGCCGTTCGAGCAGCACCGGCACATGCACCTGATCGGATTTGTAGTTGCCGGTCAGCATATACATCATGATGTTGACGCCGGCACGCAGCGCGTAGATGCGCTGCATCGGATCGGGCGGCACGGTCGGCAGCATCGGATCGCCGTTCTCGTCGATGGCCCAGGCGCCGGCGAAATCATTGGCGGTGATCATGATCGGCGAGACGCCGTCGCCGGTGCGCACGGGGCGGTTCTCGGTGTTGCTGGCGTCCAGCGAGGCCTCGACCCAGAGCGGGCTGCCGTTGAAGCGGCCGGGGAACTCCGGAAGGATGAAGAAGGATTTGGTCAGCACGTGGTCCGACGGCACCGGCTCCAGCGGCGGCACGTTGAGATTGCCGAGGATGTCGCGCAGCCGCTCGGTCGCCGGGCTTGCCGAGCCGGCGCCGATGCCGTTCGAAAACTGGTCGCGCGTATCGAACAGAACCGTGCCGCCCTGCTGCATATAGGCGTCGATGCGGGCGATCGCCGCCTGGCTGGGCATAGGCGCCGTCGCATCGATCGGCCAATAGATCAGCGGGAAGAAGGACAGCTCGTCCTTGGCGATGTCGACGCCGGCCGGCGGGCCGGGCTCGAGCGCGGTCTTCTCGATGAGAAAACGGGTGAGGCCCTCGAGGCCGGCGCGGCTGATCGAATCGACGCCCGGCTCGCCGGTGATGACATAGGCGATGCGGGTTTTCGAAATATCCTCGATCGCCTGGGTGTCGCCGGGCTTGGAATCATCGGCGCGGGCAAGATCGGCATGGCCGAAGAGACCGCCCAGCACGACCAGAACGGCCGCGGCGGTCGCCGCCGTACCTGCGCGGCGCGGCCGGCGCGCCAGCAGTCCGCCCATCCAGAACACGGCCAAAGTGTCGAGCACCATCAACAGCAGCGCGATGGCGACCAGCGGCCCCTTCAGGTTCTCCGATTCATCGAAGGCATAGGGGATGGCTGTCACCGGCAGCGAAACCTGCGGACGGACCAGCGGCGTGAACGTGCTCGACGCATCGAGCAGATTATGTGCGAAGACGCCCGTCTCGGAGCCGTAAAGGCCGGGCGGATTCTCCAGCGTCACCGGCAGCGGACCGGCGCCGGGCACCAGCGGTCGGGCATCCGGCGAGGGCGGCGTCAGCATGCCGTCGGCGCTGATCATGCGGTAGGGCGCGAGCGACGCGGCGGCGGCTTCGGCATTGGCGATCGCGGCGCCCTGGTTGCGCGACAATTGCACGACACGCCGCAGCATTTCGACGAAGCTGCCGGAGATCGGCAGGTTCGACCAGGTCGCCTCGGGCGTGACATGGAAGAGCACCAGCGTGCCCTTGTCCTTCTTCATGCCCGTCACCAGCGGCGTGCCGTCGGCAAGCGTGGCCCAGGTACGCTCGACGATGTCGGGCGTCGGCTCGGCCAGGACCTGCCGGCTCACCGTCACCTCGGAGGGTGGGGAAAGATCGGCGAAGGGACCGCTCTTCGGGAATTCGGTCACCGCCTGCGGCGTCGTCCACGACAGCGCGCCGCCCAGCGCCCGCTCGCCGCTGCGCAGCCTGACCGGCAAAAGGTCGTCGTCATTGCCGGCCGCGGCAAGGCGGGGACCGGCAAAACGGACCAGCGTGCCGCCCTTGTCGACCCAGTCGACCAGCCGCTGCTTGACCTGCGCCGGGATGGTGCCGACATCGGCCATGATGATCATCGCCGGCTTCTGGTCGAGAAGCTGCGGAATGGCGTCGGCGAGATCGGCGCTCGACGGCTCGACCAGGTCGGCAAAGGGCTGCAGGGCGCGGCGAATGTAATAGAGCGGCGACAGAAGCGGCTGCGCCTGGTCGGCCTCGGCCTGCGACAGAAGGCCGACACGGCGGCGTTTGGAGCTCTCGTCCAGCACGCGCACGGCGCCGGCCTGGTGCTCGCCGTCGAGCGCGATCGAAGCGAAGTCGTTGCGCAGCTCGAAGGGAACCGCCATCGTCCCCGTGGCGGTGGCTTCGCCCGGCGCGAAGGTCAGCGTCGCATCGGCGATGCGGCGGCCCTTGTCATCGAAGGCGCCAGCGGTGACCTGCGCCGGCGCCGGATTGCCCGGCGCGCGAATGGCGCTCAAAGCGAAACCATCGACCTGGTTGTCGGCGCCGATCAGGCCGGTCACGGAAGGCCGGTCGGACGTGGCCCAGACCAGCCGTGTCGCATTCTTTTCGAGCAGCGTCTTGAAAGCGGCCTCGTCGCCTTTGGCGGCAAGCCCATCGGCGAGCACCGCGACGCTGGCACCCGGCAGGCGCTCCAACGCGGCGGCGACGCGGGCGTAGACGGCGGGCCTGTCGGTAGGAATCGGCCGCGGCTTGGCGGCGCGCAGGTGATCGAGCGCGGCCGAAGCGTCGAAAGGGCCGATCTCGGCATTGGGCTTCTCGGCGGTGAAGGCGATGACGACCGGCACGCCGTTCGAGCCGGCGTCGGCGATCAGCCGCTCGGCGGTGGCGACTCGCTTGTTCCAGTCGGCGGCGCTCGCCCAGCCATTGTCGACGACAAGCGCCAGGGCGGCGCCCTCCGCCGGCAGTTTTTCGCGCGGGTTGAAGACCGGCTCGGCCAGCGCCATCACGATGAGCGCCGCCATCAGCAACCGAAGCAGCGTCAGCCACCACGGGCTTTGCTGCGGGGTTTCTTCGCGCCTCAGGACCCGTGCGAGGATTCTCAGCGGCGGAAAAACTTCCGTTTGCGGCCTGGGCGGGGTGAGCCGCAGCAGCCACCAGATCACCGGCAGGGCCAGAAGGCCCCACAGCACCATGGGCGCCCCGAACGAAAGCGGCAGCCAGCTCATGCGACCGCCCTTCCGAAATTGGTGCCGTCGGCGGTCATCGCCAGGTGGACGCGCACCAGCGCCTCGGAGGCGAGGCGGTCGGTGTGGTTGACGGTGTAGCTCCAGCCGAGACGCTTGCACCAGGCGGCCAGTTCGTCGCGGCGGGCCCGGTAAAGCAGGCGATATTCCTCGGCCAGCATCTCGGCGCGGCCGGCGGTCAGCTTGTCGCCGGTCTCGGGATCGGTGAACTCGGTGCGGCCGGCATAGGGGAAGGTTTCCTCGGCCGGATCGGCCACCTCGATCAGATGCGCGCGCACGCCGTGGCGGGCGAGCACGTCGAGCCAGGCCATGGTTTCCTCGACCGGATCGAGGAAATCGCTGACCAGCACGATGTCGCAGAAACGGCGGATGGCCGACAGATCGGGCTTGGCCGGAAGCGCGGCGGCGTGGCTGAGCTGGGCGGCGATCCGCTCGGCGCCGTTGCGGGCGGTGAACGGATCCGTCAGGCCCGGCCAGGCGATGCGCTCGCCGCTGCGCGACAAGAGCTCGGCCAAGGCGAGCGCCAGCACCAGCGCGCGCGATTGCTTGGAGACGCTTGCCGCGGCGGATTTGTAGAGCATGGAAGGCGAGGGGTCGGCCCAGAGCCAGACGGTGTGCGCGGCTTCCCATTCGCGGTCGCGCACATAAGTATGGTCGTCTCTCGCGGAGCGGCGCCAGTCGATGCGCGAGGAATCGCCTTCCACATAGGGCCGGAACTGCCAGAAGTTCTCGCCGATGCCGCGCTTGCGGCGGCCATGCCAGCCGGCGATCACCGTGTTGACGATACGGCGCGCCTCGACCAGCAGGTCCGGCACCAATGAAGCCCGCAACCGGCCACGGGCGAGCGCGTCGCGCGTCGCAACCGGTGCCTGGACCTCGCCTATTCGACCCATCAGATGCCTTTTGCCAGCTTCGCCACCACGTCGCGCACGGAAGTGCCTTCGGCGCGGGCGGCGAAAGTCAGCGCCATGCGATGCTGCAGCACCGGTTCGGCCAAGGCGCGAACGTCG
The DNA here is from genome assembly GCF_020165035.1 of Mesorhizobium sp. CA6. NCBI lineage: Bacteria > Pseudomonadati > Pseudomonadota > Alphaproteobacteria > Hyphomicrobiales > Phyllobacteriaceae > Mesorhizobium > Mesorhizobium sp. CA6. The sequence goes on from NZ_JAIUHI010000003.1 coordinate 346,075, forward strand.
TCGACCGAGGGCGCCAACCTGCCATCATATAGGGCGCGGGCGCGGGCGCACAGGGTGAGCGCCTGGCTGGCGCGGGGACCTGGCCCCCAGGCGACGTGCTTGTCCGTCTCGGCATTGCCCTGGCCTGGCCGGGCCGAACGCACCAGCTTGAGGATCGCCTCGACGACGCTTTCCGGCACCGGCATGCGTCGGATCAGCGTCTGGATTTCCCTCAGCCGTGCCGGCTGCAGCACATTGTCGGCCTTGGCTTCGTCGACGCCGGTGGTTTCGAGCAGGATACGGCGTTCCGCCTCGATCTCGGGATAGAAGATGTCGACCTGCATCAGAAAGCGGTCGAGCTGAGCCTCCGGCAGCGGGTAGGTGCCTTCCTGTTCCAGCGGGTTCTGCGTCGCCAGCACGTGGAAGGGCGCGGGCAGGTCGTGGCGGGCGCCGGCGATGGTGACGTGATATTCCTGCATGGCCTGCAGCAGCGCCGATTGTGTGCGCGGCGAAGCGCGGTTGATCTCGTCGGCCATCAGCAATTGCGTGAAGATCGGCCCGGAAATGAAGCGGAAGGAGCGCTTGCCGAACTCGTCCTGCTCCATCACCTCGGAGCCGAGAATGTCCGACGGCATCAGGTCGGGCGTGAACTGGACGCGGCGCGAATCGAGGCCGAGCACGATGCCTAGTGTCTCGACCAGCTTGGTCTTGGCGAGGCCCGGCACGCCGACCAGCAGCGCATGACCGCCGGCCAGCAGAGCCACCAGCGAGCGCTCGACGACCGCCTCCTGGCCGAAGATCACCCTGCCGACCGCGTCGCGGATCCTGGAGATATCGGCCAGCGCCTTTTCGGCTTCCTCGATCATCGCTTTTTCGCCGATCGGGCTTTCCTTGATCATCACGCTCATGCCGTTCGATCCTTGTGGTTGGAAATGCCGGCCTGCACTCTCGATGCCGCAGAATGCCGCGATTCGGCCTCACCTGGCGCCTGTAATTGAACTTAAATCACAGACTCGGGCGGACAAGGCTGACAATCGGGACAACAGTGACTATTTCGTGACCATGGCCGAACGCAGCGAACATCGTGAACAAACGCCCGACGAACAGAGCGCTGGCGAGCACAGCTTGAGCAAACAGAGCCTGATCGGCGCCACAGAGGCGCGCGGCCTTGAGGCGCTGATCTCCCGCGCGGCCCGGGCCGGCAAGGGGCCGGCGCCGGTCGAGCGCTGGAATCCGGAGTTCTGCGGCGACCTCGACATGGAGATCAAGGCCGACGGGACCTGGTTCTATCTCGGCACGCCGATCGGCCGCATGCCGCTGGTGCAGCTCTTTTCCAGCGTGTTGCGCAAGGATGCCGACGGCAAGACCTATCTGGTGACGCCGGTCGAGCGGGTTGGGATCCGCGTCGTCGACGCGCCCTTCATCGCCGTCGAAATGAACGTGTCCGGGAGCGGGAACGACCAGGTCGTCACCTTCCGCACGAATGTCGGCGATGTCGTCGCCGCCGGCCCCGGCCATGCGCTGCGCTTCGTCGACGAGGACGAAACCGGCGGACTGAAACCCTATGTGCTTGTGCGCGGACGACTGGAAGCGCTGTTGGCGCGTCCGGTGATGTATGAGTTGGTCGAGCATGGCGAGGAGATCGACATCGGCGGCAAGGCGATGTTCGCCATTCGCTCGGGCGGAGAGGTCTATCCGATCATGCCGGCCGAGAAACTGAAGCGGCTGAGCGCGTGATGGACCAGGTTACGCCGGCGGCGTTTTCGGTCGCGGATTTTCGGGCGCGCGTCGCGGCGCAAGCGGCGATCGTCCCCGGCGACGAATTCGGCGATCATCGCTTCAATCCCGGCCATCCCAGGCTCAAACACATCAAGCCGCTGCGCGACGCGGCGGTGCTGATTCCCGTGGTCGACCGCGCCGAGGGCGCCATGGTGCTGCTCACCAAGCGCGCCGAGAAACTGCGCAGCCATTCCGGCCAGGTGGCCTTTCCAGGCGGCACGATCGATGCGACCGATGCAAGCCCCGAGGCAACCGCTTTGCGCGAGACCTTCGAGGAGATCGGCCTCGAACGGGATTTCGTCGAGATCATCGGCCGCATGCCCGACTACGTCGCCGGCAGCGGCTACCGCATCGTGCCGGTGCTTGCCATCGTGCGCCAGGGTTTTTCGCTGACGCTCAATGCCGATGAGGTCGACGCGGCTTTCGAGGTGCCCCTGAGTTTCCTGATGGATCCGGCCAACCACGCGCGCGACAGCCGCATGTGGAACGAGCTCGAATGGTTCTTCTACGAGATGCCCTATGGCGGCCAGCGTATCTGGGGCGTCACCGCCGGCATCATCCGCACGCTCTATGAAAGGCTTTATGGTTGACCGCTGAGGCGTCACTCTCGGGCAAGGCCGATTGGCTGGCCGACAAGCATCTGCAGAAGCTTCTTGCCGCGCTGAAGCAGGGCGGCGAGGAAGCGCGTGTCGCCGGCGGCGCGGTGCGCAATGCGCTGATCGGCCAGCCGGTCGCCGACATCGACATCGCCGCGACCACCGTGCCCGAGGAAACGGTCCGGCGCGCGGAGGCGGCCGGTTTCAAGACGGTGCCGACAGGCATCGAGCATGGCACGATCACGGTGATCGCCGGCGGCAAGCCTTATGAGGTGACGACGCTCAGGGCCGATGTCGAGACCGACGGCCGGCGGGCAAAGGTGATCTTCGGGCGCGATTGGAAAGCGGACGCCGAGCGGCGCGACTTCACCATCAACGCGCTCTACGCCGAAGCGGACGGCACGGTCGTCGATCTCGTCGGCGGCGTCGCCGATATAGGGGGGAGGCGGCTGCGTTTCATCGGCGACGCGGAGGCGCGCATCCGCGAGGATTATCTGCGCATCCTGCGCTTTTTCCGTTTCTTTGCCTGGTATGGCGACGGACGGCCGGACGCGGAAGGGCTGAAGGCCTGTGCCAGGCTGAAGGACGGACTTGCCCGGCTTTCGGCCGAACGCGTCTGGTCCGAGCTGAAGAAGCTGCTGTCGGCTCCAGATCCCTCGCGCGCGCTCTTATGGATGCGCCAGGCAGGCGTGCTCACCGCCGTGCTGCCGGAAAGCGAGAAGTGGGGCATCGACGCCATCCATGGCCTGGTCAAAACTGGAAAAGATCTCGGCTGGGCCGCCGATCCTGTGCTGAGGCTGGAGGCGATCGTCCCGCCCGATGCCGTGCGCATGAAGACGCTTGGCGAGCGGCTGCGATTGTCGAACGACGAGGCCGGCCGCCTGCGGCATTGGGCACTGACCATCGCGCCGGATGCCAAGGCGACAGAGACCGAGCTGGCCAAGAAACTCTATTACGGCGACCGCAACGGCTATATCGACCGCATTCGGCTGGCGCTTGCCGCCGCGCGGACACGCGCAGTCGAGGACAATCAGGCGATGATGGAAGCCGGCGGCTTTTCACGCCTGCTCAATTTCACGCTGAGATGGGAAAAGCCGGTGTTTCCGATAAAAGGCGCCGACCTGACCGCGCTTGGCGCATCGCCGGGACCGAAGCTCGGCGCCACGCTGAAGAACCTCGAGAAGGAATGGGTCGAGTCCGGCTTCACCCTGGAACGCGGCGCGCTGGTGGAACGCGCCGCGCAGGCGCTGGAGAGCTAGACGAGCCGGAACGGCCGGTGCCTGTCAATGTATGGCCACAGGAGCGAGAGCGCGCGAGAGACTTGCTTCGCCCTTGCCGTAGACGGACGGGTCGTAATTGGCCAGCGTGTCGGTGCGGGCCGTATTGAGCAGGTCGTTGGTGATCTGGACGGGCGTCGCCTTGGTGAACTTGCTGCCGATGATCGCAGCATAGCCGGAGATGATCGGCGCGGCAAAAGACGTTCCGTAGAGCCCGGTCTTGTCACCCTCGACGCCGACCACCAGGAAGTGGCTCTGCACAGCCTGGTCGGAGCCGGCATAATTGGAATACCAGGCGAGCTGGGCCTTGTTGGCTGTGGTTCCGTTCGTCGACAGCGCGCCGACGAAGATCGCGGTCGGTTTGCCGATCAAAGCAAGGTCGAGATAGTCCTGCTGGCCACCAGTGACCCCGCCAACAGCGACCGCGTCGTTGCCGGCCGCCTTCGAGACGATGGCCGAACCTTTGGTGGCGTAGGAGATGATCGAGGACTCCTCCGGAGCCCACCAGATCTGGTTCGCGCTGTAGCCCGCGGTTGTGTACATGCCGTAGCTCAGGTTCAGCACATTAAGGCCGCGTGCCAGCGAAACGGCCGTGCCGGTCGAGAAATCCTTGGAGCGGATGGTCGCGGCGGGAGCAATCATGCTTGCTTCCTCGCGCGTCCATTCGCCGTGTCGCTGGGTCTGCACGCCGATCCCGAAATTGCCGGAAAAGCGCGAGGTGCTGCTGAAGTCGTCGACCATCGTGATGGTGACGCCCTTGCCCTTGTAGCCGGCTGCCCATGCCGCGCCGACGTCGGGGCTCATCCAGTTCTGTACCGTTTGCGTCGTGCGCGCGACCGGTATCTTTGCGCTCACGCAGATGGAGCCGCCGCCATGGCAGAGCGCCGCCGTCTCGTCCGCGCCGAGGCCCTCCTGCGCCGAGGCAATGGGCGCCGAAAGGATGGCAAGGGCGGCAACGAGGCCGAATTTCAGGTGACCAGCAGACATGTTCCAACTCCAGCCAAACAAGAACCAGGACGGGCGATCGCGCGTTTCGGGACGAGATGGACTTTTCATTCGCGCCTCCCGGCGATCAGAAAGTGAGACGATAATTCAGCCACAGATGCATGCTCTCGGGCTTGGCGCTAACCAGGTATTTCAGGGTTTCCTGCGGCGCCATCTCACCGGCCGCGAGCCGGCAATTGACACTGTAGGAGCCCAGATCCCCGTAGTCGGCCAGGCAAGGTTTCTCGGTGAGGTTTCCGCCGATGATCGACGTTACGGACAGCGACAGGGTGCTGTTCGGATTCGGATGCGTCTGGGTGAGGAAACCGAGCTTCAGGCTGGGCCCGATGCTGTATTTGTCGCCTTGTTCGCCGGTCCCGAACCCCCAAAGGATGCCGGTGTTTTCGGTAACCTGGGTGAGCAGGTCGACATGCATGTCCACCCAGTTCGTGTGGTACCATTGGTTGAACGAGACCCAGCTTCCATTCTGCAGCTCATAGCCGCCACCGCCGAGGCCTCGGGCACGGTCGCTCAGCGGCGACCCCTGATGCATGCCGATCAGCGAGGTGGTCATCATTTCCTGGGCGGTCGCGGGAGACGCGCCGAGACATGCGCACAGCAGCAGCGCCGCCTCGCACGATGTGCCCCTCTTGCCGGATCGTTCGCGCATGCGCGAAACACCTCGCCCCACCGATCCGGTCAGCGCCTTGGGTGGCGGCGAGTTTCTCGGCCAGCCCTGCAGCCGGATCATTTGCCCGACGGTGGCACGAATTCCGTTACCGCAAACTTAAATGAGACGACTCGAATATAAGTATCTGTTTGAAATGCCGGGCCGGTCCGGACCTTCCGGGATCGACTCAGGCAAATTGGTTCGCAACTCGCGATGGAACATGCTCAGGTCCTGAGCCGTCCTGATTTCGCTGCGGGTCGATCTGTTCGAAGGTGAGGAGTCCCTCAGGCCGCGTCGCGAACCTTCTGGATGCGGGAGCGTATCGCCTCGATCATCGTCTCGCGGATGACCGTCTCGCCATGCGTCTCGCGCATGTGCTCGACGGCACGGCGCATCACCTCGGCTTCTTCCTCGGCGCGCGTATGCCAGTCGCAGCCGGGGACAAGCGACCCGCATTGGAATTCCTTCATGGGACTTTCCTTTCCTCGTTCTGCTGGAAAACCATAACACATGCGACCGGTTTCGGTTGCATCGCAGCCCGCGGCAGACTGCTTTTCTCTCCAAAAAAGGAAGGCGGAGCAGTGCTGCCCCGCCTTCCTTGCCGCCTGAGAACTCGATCTGCCTTTGACGGGCAGGCCGTCACTTCATGATCTTGACGGCCTCGGCAATCTTGTTCTTGCCGCTCATGTCCCAGGAGACGCGAACCTTCTCGCCGGCCTGGATGCCGGGATCCTTGAAGGCCTTGGACAGCTTGAAAGTGGATCCGTCGTCCAGAACAAGGCTCATGGCCGTTCCGTCAAAGCTCTTGACGGTGCCGGTGGTGTGCTTGACCGCTGCGAGCGCGGCGCCGCCGGAGGCGAGAAGGGCGGCGGTTGCTGCGGTCACGATAAGCTTGCGCATGGCGTGCTCTCCTGGAATGCGGGTGCCCGATTCGGCGAGGCACCTCTCGTGATCAGGGTCGTCAAGTCGCGCCGGCTCACGGCCGGAGGGAGACGAGATGATCTCCGTTTCGACCGCCGGCGCTTCCCGACCCGGCGACCTTAAATAGCTCAATTTTTTCAAAAGGATATTAGACGAAAAAGATATCGTCCCTGCCACATTGCCGGCCAAGATTCGGCGAATTGGACAGCAATGCGGCCGTCGCCGCGCTCACCGGATCGTTACGGCCATTTTACCTCGGGCGGCAGGCTGGACAGGATCGAGGCGACATTGCCGCCGGTCTTGAGGCCAAAGATGGTGCCGCGATCGTGAAGCAAGTTGAATTCGACGTAGCGGCCGCGCCGGATGAGCTGTTCCTCGCGCTCGCCATCGGTCCAGTTCTGGTTGAAGTTGCCCCGCACCAGATGGGCATAGACGACGAGAAAAGAACGTCCGACATCCTGGACGAAATTGAGATCGGCGTCCCAGCCGCCCCTGTCCTCGTCAGAATGCAGCCAGTCGAAGAAGATGCCGCCGATGCCGCGCGGCTCGTTGCGGTGCGGCAGGAAGAAATACTCGTCGCACCACGATTTGAATTTGGGATAGTCGGCGACGGCGGCGTTCTTCTCGCAGGCGAACTGCATGGCGCGATGGAAGGCGATCGAGTCGGGATCGTCCTGGGTGCGGCGGCGGTCGAGCACCGGCGTCAGATCGGCGCCGCCACCGAACCACTGGCGCGTGGTGACGACCATGCGGGTATTCATATGCACGGCCGGCACGTTGGGGTTCCAGGGATGTGCTATCAGCGAGATGCCGCTCGCCCAGAAGCGCGGGTCTTCCTCGGCGCCGGGAATCTGCTTCCTGAACTCGGGCGAGAATTCGCCATGGACGGTCGAGGTGTGGACGCCGACCTTCTCGAAGACGCGGCCGCGCATCATCGACATGGTGCCGCCGCCGCCGCGGCCGTCGTCGCGCTCCCAGGGGGTCTTCTCGAAATGGCCGGGCGACCATGACGCTTGCGGGCCGGTGAGTTCCTGCTCGATTTGCTCGAAAGTGGCGCAGATGCGCTCGCGCAAGGCCTCGAACCACAGACGTGCCTTCATCTTCTTCTGCTCGATGTCGGCCGGCAGGCCCACGGGAAGGTCAGGTCTTTCCAATTCGGTCTCCAGTCGCAGGCGCGCTTGCCTGACAAATGACTCGTCTTTTCAGGGCGCGATCCCTAATCTCTTGAGAGGAAGGGTCAAGTCCTGTCTGACCAAGGTGCAAGGGAGTTCCTTCGTGCGCACCCCGGCAAGACCGCCGCTGGATGGCTTACGCAAGAGGCTGGAGCGCTCACGGGCTGAGCGCGAAAACCAGCCGCGCGACGGTTTCCTGCGCGAAACCTTCGTGCTGCCGCGCCCGGATGCGCGCCTGAAGGCCAAGGAGTGGTTCGAGCGTTTTCCGAAACAGGCCTACTGGACCGAGATCGAAAGCTGGTTCGAACGCCCGGGCGACGTGATCGAATTCACCATGCGGCGGCTGCCGGCGGCCGATTAAGGTGCATTGATATTCAGGTGAGGCCGGCCTGCAAATGGCGGCTCCTGCGCTTCCGGTGCTCACGTACTTTAAGTACGCTCCGCTCCGGTTCTCGGAAGCCACCATTTTCGTCTCGGCCTGACCTGAATCTCAATGCACCTTGGCGACAGACTGTCAGCGCACCGCCAGCCGTCTCGCCCCTGTCCCCTCCTTGGCCAGCCGATCTTCCTTGTTCCTCAGCGGGCATTTGTCGATCGACATGCAGCCGCAGCCGATGCAATCGGTCAGGCCGTCGCGCAATTTCTTGAGCTGGGCGATCTTCTGGTCGAGCTCGTCGCGCCAGGCTGTCGAAAGCAGGTTCCAGTCCTCGCGGTTCGGTGTGCGCTCTTCCGGCAGCGACTGGAACGCCCGGGCGATGTCGGCAAGCGAGATGCCGACCTCCTGGGCGACGCGGATGATCGCCACGCGCCGAAGCACGTCGCGGCTGTAGCGCCGCTGGTTGCCGGAGGTGCGGTGGCTGCGGATCAGGCCGCGCGCCTCGTAGAAATGCAGCGCCGATACCGCAACGCCGCTGCGCACGGCCACCTGGCCGACCGTCAATTCCCTTACCGGAGCCATCTCGATTTTTCCGCTTGACCTCAAGTTAAGTTGAGCTTGTAGCCAAGAAACGCCGATGGGACAATTGCAGGAGAAGGCGATGTGCGCCTGGTTGAGAATGACGCCGCGAGTGGAGCCTGCGCGCGGCAACGAAGAAGGGTTCGGGGTTCTAGCCGAGCTGGCGCAGCGCTTCGCCCGCGACCATGGCGACGGACAGCGCGACATTGATGCTGCGCGCTCCGGGCCGCATCGGGATGGTCAGTCGCGCATCCGCCGCCTGGTGGACCTGGTCCGGCACGCCGGCGGATTCGCGGCCGAACAGAAGGATGTCGCCGGCAGCGAAAGCAAAGTCGGTGTAGGCGGCCGTGGTCTTGGTGGTGAGCAGCACGAGGCGGCGCGCGTTGGTCTTTCGCCACCCCTCGAAGGCGTGCCAGTCGGCATGGCGGGACAGCGCCGCCATTTCGAGGTAGTCCATGCCGGCCCGTTTCAGCGCCCGGTCGGAGAGCGGGAAACCAGCCGGCTCGATGATATCGACGCCGATATCGAGGCAGGCGGCGAAGCGCAGGATTGTCCCGGTGTTGCCGGCGATGTCCGGCTGGTAGAGCGCGATGCGGAGACGATCGTTCATTTCCGTATCCTGCTAATAAGTGGCAGATCGGCCACAGGCGCCTCCGGCTTTCGGCGATTTCTGGACTGGCGGGTGGCCATTTTCTGCGAAGTCGAGTATATGCTGACCATCGTCAACCCGAACCGAAGGAGGGGGACCACATGATGACCATGCACTTCCAGCTCCTCTCCGGGGCACTCCTATGCCCACCGGCGGTTTCGGTACGACGATTCTTCTGACACTTTAAGTCCTCATCGCACCGATTCCCGCCGAACCCAGTTTTCGGCCTTCGAAGGAATCTTGCGATGTTTTTCAAACTGCCAAAGGGGCGCCGTGCCCCAGCTGAGCGTGTCGGGACCGACGCTAGTCGTGTCCCGGCCGATTCGATCCGCGCCTTCGGCCGAATGCCGATGCTCGAGGACGCATCACCCTTTTTAACGCATTTGCATATGGAGGACGGACCAATGTTCGATCCCTACAAGATACCGGGGTCAAGAAGCCTGCATGAACGCAAGGTGGCTACCTGGGCCCTGCTGATCGGCGAGACCTATTCGTCGGCGGTACATGCCGAGGAACGGCGCAGACCGCATCGCGGCATGCTGCCGGACGTCGATTTCTCGCGCGCGGTGCCCGATCACAGCCGGCCCACGCTGGTGCGCCGGATCATCCATATGATCCGGCCGGGCGACAGGAGCCGGGCAGGTTCCGCCCTTTCGTCTGGAAGTTCCGGGCCGTCAGGGACGTCAAACGAGCCTGTCGGCGAAATGCCGGCGAAACCCTATATTGCGCGGGACAGGGCCGGCGAAGCGGATGATTCCGTATCGCCGGCCCGCAATACCGCGCGGCCGCAAAGCCTTGCCCGTCAATCCCGCGCCGCGTGAGCGCCTAGATAGTCGAGTGCCTGGAATGTTCCGCTGGTTTGAAAACAGGCTCGATCCGTTTCCCGCCGCGGAGCCGGTCGAGCCGCCGAAGACGCTGATCGCCTTCTGCGTTCATTATACGCGCGGCGTTTGGCCCTACATCGCCGTAGATGCGGTGCTGGTGGCGGCGATCGCCATCACAGAAGTGTGGATGTTCGGTTTCATGGGCCGCATCGTCGACTGGCTGTCGGCGCAGAACCGGGAAACGTTCCTGCAGACCGAGAGCTGGAAACTCGCCGGCATGGCTTTCATCGTGCTGTTTGCGCTGCCCGGTACGGTGTGGCTGCGTTCGTTGCTCAACCAGCAGACGCTGATGGGCAATTATCCCATGCGCATCCGCTGGCAGGTGCATCGCTATTTGCTGAAACAGTCGATGGCTTTCTACCAGGACGAGTTCGCCGGCCGGATCGCCACCAAACTGATGCAGACCGCACTCGCCGTGCGCGACTTCGTCATGAAGCTGATAGATGTCCTCAACTACGTGATCGTCTACTTCCTCGGCATGCTGTTCATCGTCGGTTCGGCGGATTTGCGGCTGGCTGCACCCTTGGGTGTGTGGCTGATCGGTTATGTCGCCTTGCTGTGGCATTTTATTCCGCGGCTGGGCAAAGTCGGCGAGGAGCAAGCCGACGCACGCTCGACCATGACCGGCCGCGTCGTCGACAGCTACGCCAACATCCAGACGGTGAAGCTGTTTTCGCACGCGCGCCGCGAGGCGACCTTCGCCAGGGAAGGCATGGCAGGCTTCCTCGACACCGTCTACCGTTCTATGCGGCTGGTGACGGTGCTTTACGGCCTGCTCTACATCCTGAACTCGCTGCTGCTGGTCTCTGTCACGGCGATCTCGCTGTGGCTGTGGCTCGGCCAGGCGGTGACGATCGGCGCAGTAGCCGTGGTCATCGGCCTTGTGCTGCGCATGTGGGGCATGTCGCAATGGATCATGTGGGAGATGTCCGTGCTGTTCGAGAATATCGGCACGGTGCAGGACGGCATCCAGTCGATCTCGCTGCCGCGGCTGGTCGAAGACAGGCCGGGCGCCAAGGACATCACCGTCGCCCGGGGCGAGATCCGCTTCGAGGACATCCGCTTCCATTACGGCAAGCAGAAGGGCGTCATCGAGAACCTGTCGCTCACCGTGAAACCCGGCGAGAAGGTCGGTATTGTCGGACGTTCCGGCGCCGGCAAATCGACACTGGTCAATCTGTTGTTGCGCTTCTACGACCTGGAAAGCGGCAGGATCCTCGTCGACGGCCAGGAGATTGCGGCGGTGACGCAGGATTCTTTGCGCGCGCAGATCGGCATGGTCACGCAGGACACTTCGCTGCTGCACCGCTCGGTGAAGGAGAACATCCTCTATGGCCGGCCGGACGCGACCGACGAAATGCTCATCGAGGCGGCGCGCCGGGCGGAGGCGCTCGATTTCATCGGCGGGCTCTCGGACCATAACGGCCGCAAGGGATTCGATGCCCATGTCGGCGACCGCGGCGTCAAACTGTCCGGCGGCCAGCGGCAGCGCATCGCGATTGCCCGCGTCATGCTGAAGGACGCGCCGATCCTCATCCTCGACGAGGCGACGTCGGCGCTCGATTCGGAAGCCGAGGCGGCCATCCAGGAGAACCTCTACAAGCTGATGCAGGGCAAGACCGTCATAGCCATCGCGCACCGCCTGTCGACGATCGCGGCGATGGACCGGCTCGTCGTCATGGACAAGGGGCACATCATCGAGGAAGGCTCGCATGAGGAGCTCGTCGCCAAGGGCGGGCTCTACGCCCAGCTCTGGCAACGCCAGTCGGGCGGTTTCCTGCTCGATGACGCGCCGGCTGAGCCCGATGCCAAGTCGCTTCGATCCGAGATGGCTGCGGAGTAACGCGATCGCGATTGCAGCAACCCCGTCCGGAATTGCGCAAAACAAAGACTTGGAGCGGCCCGGCGGTTCTGTGAGCCGTCGAGCCGCTCCGGCATCAAGGTTACGGCGATTGCGCGGAATCGATCCCGGGCGTAACCACGGCCTGGCCAGAGGCCTGCTGGCGACCAGATCGGTTCCGGCGGATTTCCGGCGCGATGAGAGAAAAATGTTCGACCGCATCTTCACCTGGTTCGAAAGCCGTTATTCGCCGGTGGCGCTGGCCGACGACAGGCAGCCGCCAATGGGACTTTGGCGGTTCTACTGGTATTTCATAAGGCAGTTTCGTACCGCCTATCGGCTGCGCATGATCATCGTTGCCGTCGCGGCGATAGTGGACGCGATGCTGCCGATTTTCGTCGGCCTGATCGTCGGCCTGCTCTCCAGCACCAAGCCAGGCGATTTCTTCGCTGCGCACATGCCGTTGCTCGTCATGATGGCGATCGTCGTGCTGCTGCGTCCGCTGTCGATGGTTGTCGATGGTCTCATCCGCAACCACGCCATCGCGCCGAACCTTATCGACCTCATCCGCTGGCAGAGCCATTGGCACGTCGTGCGCCAGGACTGGTCTTTCTTCCAAAACGACTTCGCCGGCCGCATCGGAACCAAGGTCATGCAGAGCGGCGATTCGGTGGAGATGAGCGTCAACCTCACCGTCGATGCGGTCTGGTACGCGCTTGTCTTCGTCGCGGTCGCCATTGTCGTGCTGGCGCGGCTCGATACGCTGCTGCTGGCTGTGGTGGCGGTATGGCTGGTATTCTACTGCCTCATCTTCTGGTCTGCGATGCCGAAGATCACCCAGCGCTCGTCCCAACTGTCGGAGCGGTGGTCGCAGGTGAGCGGCCGCATGGTCGACAGCTACACCAACATCCTGACGCTCAAGACGTTCTCGACCGGCGAGCACGAGGACAAATATGTCTCGCAGGCGGTGGTCGAGCATGCCGACACGTTTTACCAGCTGATGCGCGTTTTCACGCTGATGTGGTCGGCCCTGTTCGTCCTCAACGCGGCGCTGCTCATTGCCATAAGCTGGCTGGCGCTGGCCGGCTGGAACGCGGGGACCATGACTACGGCAGCCGTGGCGACCGCGATACCGTTCGCGCTGCAGATCGCCAATATCTCCGGCAGGATCCTCGATGTCGGCGCCAACGTTTTCCGGCAGATCGGCGTTGCCAGCAATTCGATGACGACGATCGCGCGTCCCATCACCATGCAGGACCAGCCTGACGCACCGGCCCTCGCCGTGACCGCCGGCGGCATCGAGTTCGACCGGGTGAATTTCAACTACTGGCGCAAGGACGGCAAAGGCGGCGTCATCGACAATCTGTCGCTGAAGATCGTGCCGGGCGAGCGGGTCGGCCTGATCGGTCGCTCCGGGGCCGGCAAGTCGACGCTGGTCAATCTCGTGCTGCGGCTGTTCGACGTCCAGGACGGCAAGGTGCTGATCGACGGACAGGACATCCGCCACGTCTCGCAAGAGAGCGTTCGCGCGGCGATCGGCTTCGTCAACCAGGACACGTCGCTCTTGCATCGATCCGTTCGCGAGAACCTCAAATATGGACGCCAGTCGGCCAGCGACGAGGCCATGTTTAGCGCCGCCAAAGCCGCTCAGGTCGACGATGTGATCGCGGCACTGACCGATCCGTATGGGCAGAGCGGCTATGAGGCGCTTGTCGGCGAACGCGGCGTGAAGCTGTCCGGCGGCCAGCGGCAACGCATCGCAATTGCCCGCGTTATGCTGAAGGACGCGCCGATCCTCATTCTCGACGAGGCCACCTCCGCGCTCGATTCGGAAGTGGAAGCCGCCATTCAGGAGAACCTCTACAAGCTCATGCAGGGCAAGACTGTCATCGCCATCGCCCACCGGCTGTCGACCATCGCGGCGATGGACAGGCTGGTGGTGATGGACAAGGGACGCATCGTGGAGGACGGCTCGCATGAGACCTTGATCGCCAAGGGTGGGCTCTATGCCCAGCTCTGGCGGCGCCAGTCGGGCGGTTTCCTGCTCGAGGAAAAGCAGGCCGCCGACGATCTGGCGGCGAAAGGTGAAGCCGCGGAATGATGAAAGGCGTCTATCGCTGGTTCGAGGGCTGGGTCTATCCGTTCCGCGAGCCCGTGAATCTTCGGCCACCCGCCAGCGTCGGCGGCTTCCTGTGGCACTATGTCGGGCAGGCCAAGCTCGCTTTCTTCGCCATGCTCATCATCGGCGGCATCGCGCCGCTGGTCGAGGCAGGCTTGTTCTATTTCGTCGGGAGGCTGGTCGATATCCTCGACCAGTTGCCCGGCGAGCGCAGCTGGCACGCGCTGTGGGCGGCCGCCGGTCCCGAGCTCCTGTTCATGGGCGCCGTGGTTCTGTTCATCCGCACTCTGGTGGTCGGCCTGTCGGCGCTGGTCGACGAGCAGACGATCACGCCCGGATTCTACAACCTGGTGCGCTGGCAGGCGCACCGGCACGTCTCGCGCCAGTCCTATGCCTTCTTCCAGAACGATTTCGCCGGCCGCATCGCGACAAAAGTCTGGCAGGCGGGGCAGGCGACCGGCGACCTGATGGAGAGCTTCATCGAGGTGGTCTGGTTCATGATCGTCTATACGGTGACGACGCTCGCGCTGGTCGCCGGTCTCGATCTGCGGCTGGCGGTGCTGGTGGTGATCTGGATCGCTGCCTTCGGCTGGCTGGCGAAACTCTATCTGCCGGCTATCCGCAAGCATGCCGAGGCGACGGCCGAGGCGGGTTCGATGATCACCGGCCGCATCGTCGATTCCTACTCGAACGTGCAGACGTTGAAGCTGTTTTCGGCCGACGGCGACGATCGCTATATCCGCAGCGGCTTCGGCATCTATCTCGACGCGCTGCGGCCGTTCACACGCCGGCTGACCGGCGTGCGCATGGCGCTGACCATGCTCTCGGGCATCATGATCACGGCGATCGCCGCTTTCGCCATCTATCTGTGGGTCGAAGGCTCGATCACGGTCGGCGCCGTCGCCTTCACGCTGTCGCTGGTGCTCAGGCTCAACATGCTGCTTGGAAGGCTGATGATGCAGCTCAACGGCATCCTGAGGAATCTCGGCGTGCTGGAGAATTCCAAAGCGCTGATCTCGCAGCCGCTCGGCCTGACCGACGCGCCGGACGCCAAGGAGCTGGTCGTCGCCGGCGGCCGCATCGACGTCAGGAACGTCACCTTCCATTACGGCAAGGGGACCGGAGTGCTCGACGGCATCGACCTCGTCGTGCATCCGGGCGAGAAGGTCGGGCTGGTCGGCCCGTCGGGCGCCGGCAAGACGACCTTGGCCAACCTGATCCTGCGCCTCTATGACCTCGAGGGCGGCCAGATCCTGATCGACGGCCAAGACATCGCGCATGTGACGCAGAACTCGCTGCGCGGCAATATCGGCGTGGTCAGCCAGGATACCGCACTTTTCCACCGCTCGCTGCGCGACAACATCAAGCTCGGCATGCCGGACGCGACCGATGCGCAGGTGATCGCCGCGGCCAGGAAAGCCGAGGCGCATGACTTCATCCTTGGGCTGCGCGACAACCGCGAGCGCTCCGGCTACGAGGCCTATGTCGGCGAGCGTGGCGTGAAGCTCTCCGGCGGCCAGCGGCAGCGCGTCGCCATCGCGCGCGTCTTCCTCAAGGATGCGCCGATCCTGATCCTCGACGAGGCGACCTCGGCGCTCGATTCCGACATCGAGGCGGCGATCCAGGAGAACCTGACCAGACTGATGGAGAACAAGACGGTGATCGCCATCGCGCACCGGCTGTCGACCATCGCAGCGCTCGACCGGCTCGTGGTGCTGGACGGCGGCCGCATCGTCGAACAGGGCACGCATGACGAGCTGGTGGCGCTCGACGGGCTCTATGCGCGGCTCTGGAAGCGGCAGTCCGGCGGCTTCCTGTTCAACGAGGAAAGC
Organism: Mesorhizobium sp. CA6; assembly: GCF_020165035.1. Taxonomy (NCBI): domain Bacteria; kingdom Pseudomonadati; phylum Pseudomonadota; class Alphaproteobacteria; order Hyphomicrobiales; family Phyllobacteriaceae; genus Mesorhizobium; species Mesorhizobium sp. CA6. The sequence goes on from NZ_JAIUHI010000003.1 coordinate 361,732, forward strand.
GCGCTGGAAGAGACGCGGCCAGCGGAGTAGAACGGCATCATGTCGGTACGCATGCCTATGAATTTCGGACGGTCAGGCGCGCAGGAAAGCGCGCTCGATCTGCTCGGCCACGAAATCCTCGCCGAGAAGGCCGCAGCGCTCGGCCGCGCCGGCCGGCGTGTCGAGGAAACCCTTGCCAGATTGCGCGAGAGCGGCGAGGGCGAGCATCGCAACCGGCTGCTTAAGGAGGCGGCAGCGGCCGTCCATGCCTATTTCATCCAGCGCGAGCTTTGCGGTTTGCGCAAGCATGACGCCGTGATCCGCGAATACGACATCCCGCGCGCGGTGCTGGTCAGGCTCGGCGCCAGCTAGGCGCCGATTTCCTGGCGAAAACGCGCCAATCGCGCAGCAAGGGCTCCGGGATTCTCGTCGGCGACGAAGTGGCCGCTACCCGGGATGATGTGGCCTTCGACATTGGATAGGCCCGCTGCCTTCAAGCCGTCAAGATAGTCGGCGATGTCGCCGGATTCGGCCGAGCCTCTGAGATAAAGAACCGGCTTGGCGATCGGCGTCGCGGATGGGTGGGAATTGACCTTGGCGTCCGCGGCAAAGGCGCGGTACCAGTCGAAGCCGGCCTTGAGGCTTTCCGGCCGCGAATAGGCCTTGGCATAGATGTCTCTGGCTTCCGCAGGGACCGCCGATTTTTCCTTCGAAAGAATATCGAAGAAGAAATCGAAATAGGCGCGCTCATGGCCGCTCACCAGTATCTCGGGCAAGGCCGGGATCGCATGAAAGGCGAAATGCCAGATACGCGGATTGCGGATGACATTTTGCCACGGCGCCACGCCGGGGATGACGACGTCCATGATCACCGCGCCGGACAAATTTTCGGGCTCGTCGCGCAACAGCGCGAAGACGATCTGGCCGCCGACGTCATGACCGGCGACGATGACCTGCCGCAAGCCGCAAACGGCGATCAGCCCCTTCATCAATCTGGCCAGATATGCCTTTTCTCCGGTCTCGGGCGCGCCGTGTGAACCGCCGATGCCCGGCAAGTCCGGCGCGACCACGCGCTGGTCGCCGGCCAGCTCGTCGACGATTGCCTCAAAAGCATGGGAGCTTTGCGGCCAACCATGCAGCAGCAGAAGGCCCGGCGCATCGGGCGGCCCTGCGTCCCGGATCGCGATAGCCAGCCCCTCGACCTCAACGGTGCGCTGTCGCATGCTTCATCTCCATCGATGCCAGATCGATGGAACTAGGCTGCAATCAGCCTCCGGACAGGCCCGGTCCGACGATCGGAAGAATCATTCCAACCATTCGGTGATGAAGTGGCCGTTCTCGTGTATGTCGGTGCTTTCGAGCGGGCCAGGCCCGAGATTGGTGAATTTGTGCGGCGTGTCGGGCGGCACGATCAGGATCTGGCCGGCCGTGGCCTTGATCTCCTGGTCGCCGATCGTGAACAGGCCGGTGCCGGAGCGGATGACGAAGATTTCCGCGTAGGGATGCTTGTGCAGACGTGGGCCGCCGCCGACAGTCGGCTGATAGTTGAAGATCAGGCAGGAATTGGCACCGAACTGGCCGCATTGCAGCTCGCCTTTCCAGCAGTCGGGGGCGTCGGCCCAGCTGTCGCGTTCAATGACATGCGCCATGACGCCAGAATAGACCGGGCCAGGAGCCGATGTCGAGGCGAACACCGGCTCGATTGACCCCGGATTTCCCGCTGTTTCACCCTGTCCGGCGGCCTGGCGGGGACGCGTCGGCCTGGGCCGCCGCGCATCCCCGCGACAATCTGCCCTTGTGGTCTCACCCCGCTGGACAAAAACGGGCCGCACGCATAAACCGAACTCCAAATGCCGGAGGAATTCGCTAGCCTGTTCGCCATGCGCTGTCGGGCAGGTGCGATTGAGCGGGGACAAGGCTCGGCCTCCGGTTAGGAAGAGGCGAAAGGATCAGGCACCCGTGAGCGCAACCGACATCCACGATCCCAACCGTCGCGATTTTCTCTACGTAGCCACCGGCATGGCCGCCGTTGTCGGCGCCGGAGCCGTCGCGTGGCCGTTCATCGACCAGATGCGCCCCGATGCCTCGACCCTGGCGCTGGCTTCGGTCGAGGTCGATGTTTCTTCACTGCAGCCCGGCAGCTCGCTGGTCGTCAAGTGGCGCGGCAAGCCGGTGGTGGTGCGCAACCGCACCGAAAAGGAAATGAAGGACGGCGCGGCCGTCAATCTCGCCGATCTCAAGGATCCGATCGCACGCAACGCCAACCTGCCGTCCGACGCGCCGGCGACCGACGCCAACCGCACCACGCCCGGCAAGGAAGCCTGGATGGTGATGGTGCAGGTCTGCACGCATCTCGGCTGCATCCCGCTCGGCCAGGAAGGCGATTTCGGCGGGTGGTTCTGCCCGTGCCACGGTTCGCAATACGACACCGCCGGCCGCATCCGCAAAGGCCCGGCGCCGGAGAACATGGCGATCCCGGTATTCAAGTTCATTTCCGATACCAAGATCCTTATCGGTTGAGGCAGGGGACATTTCGATGAGCGAGGGACACTCGACCTATACGCCCAAGACCGGTATCGAGCGCTGGTTCGACGCCCGCATGCCGCTGCCGCGGCTGGTCCATGACAGCTTCGTCGCCTATCCAGTGCCGCGCAACCTCAACTACATGTGGACGTTCGGCGGCATCCTGTCGATCATGCTGGCCGCGCAGATCCTGACCGGCATCGTGCTGGCGATGCACTACACCTCCGACACCAATCTCGCCTTCGATTCGGTCGAGAAGATCATGCGCGACGTGAATTCGGGATGGCTCTTGCGCTATCTCCATTCCAATGGCGCCTCATTCTTCTTCGTCGCCGTCTACATCCATATCTTCCGCGGCCTGTTCTACGGCTCCTACAAGGCGCCGCGCGAGCTCTTGTGGATCCTCGGCTGCATCATCTACCTCCTGATGATGGCCACCGGCTTCATGGGCTACGTGCTGCCTTGGGGCCAGATGAGCTTCTGGGGCGCTACCGTCATCACCGGCTTCTTCAGCGCCATTCCGCTGGTGGGGAACTGGATCCAGGAACTGCTGCTCGGCGGCTTCGCCGTCGACAATCCGACGCTGAACCGCTTCTTTGCGCTGCATTACCTGTTGCCGTTCATGATCGCCGGCGTGGTCGTGCTGCACATCTGGGCGCTGCATGTCGTGGGCCAGTCGAACCCGACCGGTATCGAGGTCAAGTCGAAGACCGATACCGTGGCCTTCACGCCCTACGCCACCATCAAGGACGCGTTCGGCATGATCGTGTTCCTGTTCGTCTTCGCCTATTTCGTCTTCTACCTGCCGAACTTTCTTGGCCATCCGGACAACTACACGGTCGCCAATCCGCTGAAGACGCCGGCCCACATCGTTCCGGAATGGTACTTCCTGCCGTTCTACGCGATCCTGCGCGCCATCACCTTCAACATCGGCCCGATCAACTCCAAGCTCGGCGGCGTGCTGTGCATGTTCGGCGCCATCGCCATGCTGTTCCTGGTGCCGTGGCTCGACACTTCCAAGGTGCGCTCGGCGGTCTATCGTCCATGGTACAAGCTGTTCTTCTGGCTGTTCGTAGCCGACGCCATCCTGCTCGGCTGGCTGGGCTCGCAGCCGGCGGAAGGCAGCTATGTGTTCATGGCGCAGATGGCGACGCTGTTCTACTTCGCCTTCTTCCTGGTCATCATGCCGGTGCTCGGCCTGATCGAGACGCCGCGCAGGCTGCCGAACTCGATCACCGAGGCCGTGCTTGAAAAGAAAAAGGGCGGCAGCGGACATCCGGCACGCGCTGCCGCCGCGCCGGAAACCACGGGCTGAGAATCTGAGGGGATTTTGGGTATGAAGAAGATTCTCACCTCGCTGGCGCTGCTTGGCCTGGTGGTCGCGGGCACCGCTGCCATCGCCGCCGAAGAGGAACACAACGCGGCCGCTCCGACGCATTTCCCGATCAACGAACCGAAGGAAATGAGCTGGAGCTTCGCCGGTCCGTTCGGCACCTATGACAAGGCGCAGCTGCAGCGCGGCCTGAAGGTCTACAAGGAAGTTTGCTCGGCCTGCCACTCGATGAACCTGGTGGCTTTCCGCACGCTGGAAGGCCTCGGCTATTCGGAGGCGCAGATCAAGACTTTGGCCGCCGAATACACCATCCATGACGGCCCGAACGATGCCGGCGACATGTTCGATCGTCCCGGCAAGCCGTCGGATCACTTCCCGGCGCCGTTCCCGAACGAGCAGGCCGCGGCATCCGCCAATGGCGGCGCCGCCCCGCCGGACATGTCGCTGCTTGCCAAGGCGCGCGGTGTCGAGCGCGGCTTCCCGCGCTTCATCTTCGACATCTTCACCCAGTATGCGCAGGGCGGCCCGGACTACATCCACTCGCTGCTCACCGGCTACGACCAGACGCCGCCGGCCGGCATGGTGATCCCGGAAGGCACGCACTACAACCCGTACTTCCTGTCCGGCGTGTCGCTGAAGATGCCGAAGCCGCTCTCGGACGGTCAGGTGACCTATGACGACGGCTCGCCGCAGACCGTCGACCAGTATGCCCGCGACGTCTCGGCCTTCCTGATGTTCGCGGCCGAGCCGCATCTCGAGGATCGCAAGAAGACCGGCTTCCGCGTCATGATATTCCTGCTGGTCTTCGGCGCATTGGTCTACATGACCAAGCGCAGGGTGTGGGCCGACGTGGCGCACTGAGGCGGCGTCGATCGCAAGAATTTTGAAAGGGCGCCACAAGGCGCCCTTTTGTATTTCGGCGCGCGCAAACCGGGGCGTGTCACATGACCGTCATCGCTCGTGGCGATCCTGCCTCGCACTCACCAAAGGATCGCAACCATGAAAAGATATGCATCGCTCGCGGCGGGTTTCCTGCTGCTTGTCACCGGATATGTCGCCCATGCCGATGAGGCCCAGCCTTTCGTCACCAGCAAGGACATTGACCTGACGATGATCCTGCCGCCGCCACCGGCCAATGACTCGCCGGAAACCAAAGCCGAGCTCGGCGAGGTGCTGACGCTGCAGGTGACGCGCACGCCGGAAATGGAAAAGCGCGCCATCGCCGACGCCGAGGAGAATATCTGGCGCTTCGCTGACGTCATGGGCCCGAATTTCAACAAGGAGAAGCTGCCGAAGTTCAGTGCCTTCTTCGATCGCGTCGTGGCGACCGAAGGCGCCGTCGTCGATCCCGCCAAGGATGTCTGGAAGCGGCCGCGGCCGCATCAGCTCAGCGATCTGGTCAAGCCGGTCGTGAAGCTGTCGAGCTCCGGTTCCTGGCCGTCTGGTCATGCGACGGTCGGCACCATGATGGGCATCGTCCTTGCCGACATGGTCCCCGAAAAGCGCGTCGAGATCATGGCGCGCGCGGCCGAATTCGCCCACAACCGCGTGGTCGGCGGCATCCATTATCCGTCCGACATCGAGATGGGCAAGATCTCCGGCAGCGTGATCGCCGAGGTCCTGCTCAACCGTCCCGATTTCAAGGCCGAGTACGAAGTGGCGCGCTCCGAGCTGCGCTCGGATCTCGGCATGTAGCCGCTCGGTAGCGCCTGCTTTTCGAAGGGCGCCTTCGCGGGCGCCCTTTTTCATTATGGCCGAGGCCGATCGGTGCCGATCCTTTGCCGGATGTGCTTGTCTCTGGCGCGACATCGCGGTAGCCCTTGTCGGTCGCGTCGGGCAGCAAAGGCCGACGCCGCCAAATCCGACAGCCGGACACGCGGAAAGCCTCGATGAAATCCTCCCTCGAAGACACGCTGCTTGCGGCCATCCGCACCATTCCGGATTATCCCAGGCCCGGCATCCTGTTTCGCGACATCACCACGCTGCTTGGCGACGCGCGCGCCTTCCGCCGCGCCATCGACGAGCTGGTCCATCCCTATGCGGGATTGAAGATCGACAAGATCGCCGGCATCGAGGCGCGCGGCTTCATCCTCGGCGGCGCTGTGGCGCACCAGCTTTCGGCAGGGTTCGTGCCGATCCGCAAGAAAGGCAAGCTGCCCTACGAGACGGTGCGCGTCGCCTACAGCCTCGAATACGGCCTGGACGAGATGGAGATGCACAAGGACGGCGTCTCGCCGGGCGAGAAGGTGATCGTGGTCGACGACCTGATCGCCACCGGCGGCACGGCGGAAGCCGCGGTGAAGCTGCTGAGGCAAATCGGCGCCGACATCGTCGCCGCCTGCTTCGTCATCGATCTGCCGGACCTCGGCGGCCGCCGGAAGCTCGAAGCGCTCGGCGTGCCGGTGAGGACGCTGATCGGGTTCGAGGGGCATTGATCTTCCCCTTCTCCCCTTGTGGGAGAAGGTGTCGCCGAAGGCGACGGATGAGGGGTGTTCCAGGGAACGCCAACGTCGCACTTCGCTGGAACACCCCTCATCCGTCTCGGCGCTGCGCGCCGATCCACCTTCTCCCACAAGGGGAGAAGGAGAGGCGCTATCCCACCTTCACCAGAACGGCGCTGTCGAACTCAATCACCTTGTCGCCGGTCGAATCGAAGCCTTCCGAACGCAGCGTCAGCAGGTTCCAGCCTGGGCGCCCGGCGAGCGGGCGGTGCGCCTGCGCGGTGCGCGTGAAAGTCACGGTCTCGCCGGCATAGACCGGCTTCAGCCATTTCAAATTGCGGAAGCCGGGCGAGGGGCCGAACTCGGGCTGCGGGCCGGGGCCTGTCCAGCGCACGCCCTCGGTCTCCATGCGCTTTTCGAGGTTGTATTTCATCCAGGTGGCGGCAGTGTGCCAGCCCGAGGCGCAGAGCCCGCCAAGCACGCTCTTCTTCGCCGCCTCTTCATCGACGTGGAAGACCTGCGGATCGTATTTGTTGGCAAACGCCCTGATCTCGTCGGCTTCGAATTTATGCGAGCCGAGCGTGACGGTCTCGCCGATCAGGAAATACTCGTCCAGGGTCATGACGGGTCCCTTGCGGCATCACGCGCGAGGAACATCCCAGTGTTTTCGAGCTCGAAAACGCTTTCGCCGCGCTGGTTGACGAGCTCGCTGCGCATGGTGACCAAGCCGAGCTGCGGCCTCGATTTCGACTGGCGCTTGGAAAGTATGGTGAGCGTGCCGGTAAGCCTGTCGCCGGCCAGCACCGGCTTCTTCCATTTCACATGCTCGATGCCGGGCGAGCCCTGCGAGGTCGAATCGAGCAGGAAGGCATCGCACAGCATGCGCATGAACATCGCACAGGTATGCCAGCCCGAAGCCGAAAGCCCGCCGAGGATGCTTGCCTTGCCGGCTTCCTCGTCGAGATGCATCGGCTGCGGATCGAACTCCGAGGCGAATTCGATGATCTCGGCGGCGCTTACGTCCTTGCTGCCGAGGTCGAGCGAGGCGCCCTCGGCGAAATCCTCATAGGCCCAGGTCTTTCCGGTCATGATCGGCAATCCGGTTGACGAACGCGATCCCCAAGGATCGAAAACCCGGATGCCGGCCCAAGTCGATTTGGTCAAGTGATTTCTGGTAAGCCAGCCGTCGCCGGCCAAGTCCGTCAGAGCCAGCCGCGGCGGCGGAAATACCAGAAGGGCAGGATCGCCGAGACCACCATCAGGGCGATGGCGAAGGGGTAGCCGAACTCCCATTTGAGCTCGGGGATGATGTCGAAGTTCATGCCGTAGATCGAGGCGACCAACGTCGGCGGCAGGAAGATGACGGCGGCGACCGAGAAAATCTTGATGATGGCGTTCTGCTCGATCGAGATCATGCCGAGCGTGGCGTCGAGCAGGAAGGAGATCTTCTGCGACAGGAAGGTGGCATGGTCGGCGAGCGAGAGCACGTCGCGCGACAGCGTCTTGATGCGGGCGCGCACATCCTTGCTCATCTTGGTCTGGTCAGCGACGTGGGCGAGAAAGCCGGCCAGGCGCTGCAACGAGATCAGGCTGTCGCGGACCGAGGAAGCGATGTCCTCCTTGCGGCCGATGCCTTTGAGGAGCTCCTGGAAATCGCGGTTGCGCTTCGAGGCCTTGGTCGAGCGCGCTTCGAAAATGTCGCGCGAGATCGTTTCCACCTCGCGGCCGGCGCGCTCGAGGATGTCGGCCAGGCGATCGACGATCGCCTCGAGGAGGCCGATCAGGATGGTGTCGCCGCTGGTGCAGCCGGTCGCCACCTTTTCGGCGCGCTGCGGGAAAGTCTTAAAGGCCTTGGGCTCATGATAGCGGATGGTGATCAGCCTCTTGCCGGCGAGCGCGAAGGTTACCGGCGACATCAAGGGATCGTCGGCCTCGGTCTGCGCCGGCAGCACGGCGGTCATGAAGTAGCCGCCGTCCTCGATATAGAGCCGGCTCGAAATCTCGATCTCTTCCATCTCCTCGCGGGTCGGGATGGCAATGCCCAGCCAGCTCTCGATGCGCGCCTCTTCCTCCTTGGTCGGATTGAAAAGATCGGCCCAGACGACCCTGTCGCCATCCGCCGCAAGGTCCTCGGTAAGACGCAGGCGATCATTGTCCACGACGAAGGTCTTTATCATCGCCGGGTCTCCCTGGAGATCAGGTGTTGAACTTGAACAGCATGATGTCGCCGTCCTGAACCACGTATTCCTTGCCTTCGTCGCGCGCCTTGCCGGCTTCCTTGGCGGCCGCCTCGCCGCCCAGCGTGACGAAGTCGTTGTAGGCGATCGTCTGGGCGCGGATGAAGCCGCGCTCGAAATCGGTGTGGATGACGCCAGCCGCCTGCGGCGCCTTATCGCCCTTGTGGATCGTCCAGGCGCGCGTCTCCTTCGGCCCGACGGTGAAATAGGTGATCAGATGCAGGAGCTCGTAGCCGGCGCGGATCACTTTGTTGAGGCCCGGCTCATCGAGGCCGATCGAGGCAAGGAATTCCATTTCCTCCTCGTCTGAAAGCTGGGCGACTTCAGCCTCGATCGCCGCCGAGATCACAACCGTGCCGGCGCCCTGCGCGGCCGCCATCTTCTCCACCGCCCTGGTGTGCTCGTTGCCGGTGGCGGCGTCCGCTTCGGCGACGTTGCAGACATAGAGAACGGGATGCGAGGTGAGCAGATTCAGCCCCTGCAGGATGCGCAGGTCCTCCGCCGCGATGCCGTTGAGCAGGAAGCGCGTCGGTTTGCCGGCTTGCAGAAGCTCGAGCGCGGCCTCCATCATGGGCAGGACGGCCATGGCCTCCTTGTCCTTGCCGGCGGCGCGCTTGCGGATCTGGGCGATGCGGCGCTCGAGGCTTTCGAGGTCGGCGAGCATCAGCTCGGTCTCGACCGTCTCGGCGTCGGCGACAGGGTCGATACGGCCTTCGACATGGGTGATGTCGTCATCCTCGAAGCAGCGCAGCACGTGCACGATGGCGTCGACCTCGCGAATGTTGGCTAGGAACTGGTTGCCCAGCCCTTCGCCCTTGGAGGCGCCGCGCACCAGGCCGGCGATATCGACGAAGGAGATGCGGGTCGGGATGATCTCCTTCGACTTGCCGATCGCCGCGATCTTCTGCAGGCGCGGGTCGGGCACCGCCACCTCGCCGGTGTTCGGCTCGATGGTGCAGAAAGGATAGTTGGCGGCCTGCGCGGCGGCCGTCCTGGTCAGCGCGTTGAACAGCGTCGACTTGCCGACGTTGGGCAAGCCAACGATGCCACATTTGAAACCCATGTTCGTCCAATCCTGTCGGAAATTCGATTTTGGTGAGGGCTATGGGCGATAGGGGTGACGAACGTCAAGCCCCATGCCTCTATCGTGACAGGGCCTAAAGCGCGTCGCGATCTTTTAGATTCGCTCCCTGCGCTTTAGGCTTTTGATTTTGCGCATGTCTTTACCCCGAAACCGGTTCCCACTTTCGGGAGACATGCTTTAGTCCTTGCCAAAGAGCTTCTTCAGCATGGCAGCCATCGGGCCGCTTTCTGGGAGCTTTGCCGCTGGCTGCTGCGGGCGCGCCTGGCGGACATGGCTTTGCTGCTTCGGCGCCTTGGGCGGCGGGCGGTCGTCGTCGCCGGTCGGCACAAGCTTGTCGCGCAAGGCAAGCGTGACCCGGTTCATGAACGAGCTGTCGTCGCCCTTGGCGAGCAAGCCGGCAGCGTCGGCGATTGCGTCCAGCAGGACATCGAGCCACTCGCGGTCGGCCTTGGCGAAATCGCCAAGTACATGGCCGTGCACCATCTCCTTGACGCCGGGATGGCCGACGCCGATGCGCACCCGGCGAAAGGCGTTGCCGACATGCTGGTCGAGCGAGCGGATGCCGTTATGGCCGCCGGAGCCGCCGCCCACCTTGACCCGGAGCTTGCCGGCGGCAAGGTCGATCTCGTCGTAGAAGACGGTGAGGGCGGATGGCTCGAGCTTGTAGAAGCGCAGCGCTTCGCCGACCGACTGTCCGGAGAGGTTCATGAAGGTCTGCGGCTTGATCAGCAGGATTTTTTCGCCGCCGAGCGTGCCTTCTGAGACCAGGCCCTGGAATTTTCTCGACCAGGGCGAAAAGGAATGGCGGCGGGTAATCGCGTCCGCCGCCATGAAGCCGACATTGTGCCGGTTGTTTTCGTATTTCGCGCCCGGATTGCCGAGGCCTGCAAAGACAAGCATCGCCGCCTCCAGACTTAGAGCACGATGCCGAAAAGTGGGAAGCGGTTTTCGGAAAACATCATGCTCTATTTCTTTGGTTTAGAGCCGGATGAAATCATCCGGCTCGGAGAATTACTTCTCTTCGGCCTCCGGGGCCGCCGTCTCTTCCACAGCTTCCGTGGTCGCTTCCGTCTCCGGCTTCATCGCCGACGAGCCGGCAACGGTCGCGATGGTGAAATCGCGATCGGAGATGACCGGCTTGACGCCGGCCGGCAGCTTGACCGCCGAGATATGGATCGAATCGCCGATGTCGGTGCCGGTGAGATCGACGGTGATGAACTCCGGGATCGCGTTGGCCGGGCAGTGGAACTCGACTTCGTGACGAACGATGTTGAGCACGCCGCCGCGCTTGATGCCTGGCGACTTGTCTTCATTGATGAAGTGGACAGGCACGTCGACATTGACTTCGGTGTCCTTGCCGATGCGCAGGAAGTCGACATGGACAGGAAAATCCTTGACCGGGTCGAGCTGGAAATCCTTCGGCAGGACCTGGATCTTCTTGCCGTCGACATCGATCGTGGCGATCGTGGTCAGAAACCCGCCGCCATGGATCTTGTAGAAGATGTCCTTGTAGTTGAGCGCAATCGCCAGGGGAGGCTGCTTGTCGCCATAGATAACTGCAGGCACTTTACCGTCGCGACGAACTGCACGGGCGGACCCCTTACCGACCTGTTCGCGCGCTTCGGCTTTCAGCTCATAAGCATCGTGGCTCATGGCATTTCCTTTCGCGTGTTGTGGAGCGTTCGCGGCCGGCAAACCCGTCCGTAAACGTCGAAAGCCGTCGCGGCCTTGCACGATCTGTCGATGCGTTTGGCGATCCAAAAGCGTCTAGGGGATCATGCAGGCCTGGCCGGCCTTCCTCCGCGTTGCCTCCAAGGGTGTCTACGCGGGTGGCGGCTCTATAGCGGAAGGCGGGCAACGGTGCAAGCGGTTGGCCGGGCGGGTTGCGGGCGGTTTCCGGTGCCGAAAGGATAAACCGGAAATCCGATTTGCGGCAAATGTAGGAACGCGCAGTTCTCAGCCGTCCTGCGGGCATGTGGCCAAATCCATGGGGACCAATATGAAGCTTCTGTTCAGCCGCAATCCCAATCCTCGCCTCGCGGTCGCGACGGCGCGCCATCTCAAGGCGGAGATCGCGTTCGAGTTCGCATCGCCCATGGCGCCGGGGCAGGCCGAACGCTATCGCGCGCTCAACCCCAATCTGACCTTGCCGATCCTGGTCGGGCCGGGATGGAGCCTGTGGGAGGCCGACGCCATCGCCTGCCGGCTTTCGCGCGAGACGCATTCGGATTTCTGGCGCGGCGGGCAGGACGAGCCGGACATGATCCGCTGGATCAGCTGGGGCAAGGAACGGTTCGCTTTCGCTTGCGACATGGTGCATTTCGAGCGTGGACCAAGCAGCGCTATGGGCTCGGTCCGATAGATCAAGCGCTGGTCGAGGAGGGATTGAGGCAGTTCCACGCCGCCGCCGCGATCCTTGAGCCAGAGCTTGCCGGACGCGATTGGCTGGTCGGCAATTCCGTCTCCTATGCCGACTTCCGCATGGCGACGTTCCTGCCTTTCAACGATGCCGCCCGATTGCCGCTCGACGACTACCCGTCTATCCGCCGCTGGTATGGCCGGCTCGAGGCGATCGATGCCTGGCGCGACCCGTTCCAGGGTCTTCAGGCGCCTCCACTGGCTCCGGTCAAGGTCGAGGCCTGACCCGCATGGGCTGAACCAATCAACGCTTCTCCCGCGCAAACTCAATCCGTTTGCGCGGCGCGTTTTGAAATCTTCTCGCTCATTTAATTCTACCAAATCTGTAGTCTTAATGAAGAAGCGCCTGCGAGGAGAGCCCGAACATGACAAAGAAGCTGGTGGTTGGATTTTCCGGCAATCTGACCCGTCCGTCAAAGACCAAGGCATTTGTCACGCAGATCGCGGACGAAGCGGCTGGCCGCATTGGGGCGGCCTCGGCGGTCCATGACATTGAAGATCTCGGTCTATCGTTCCCGTCGGCACGGCGCATTTCCGATCTCGATCAAACGGCGCGCAATATCGTCGAGCAGTTGCTCGGCGCCGACGTTCTGGTGGTGGGGTCGCCGACCTTCAAAGGCAGCTATACCGGACTTTTCAAGCACTTGTTCGATCTGCTCGATCCGTCGTCGCTGCGCGGCAAGCCGATCATTCTCGTTGCCACGGGCGGCGGCGAGCGCCATTCGCTGATCGTCGAGCATCAGCTGCGGCCGCTGTTCGGATTCTTCGAAGCGCTCACCATCCCGACCGCGATCTACGCTTCCGATAAGGATTTCACCGACGGCGTGCTGGTGTCGGAAGCCACCCAAGCCCGCGCCCGCCAGGCCGTTGCCGAGGTTTTGCGCATCGTTGGCGAAACTCGCAGCGTCGGCCTCGCCGCCTGAATTCAGGCAGTCGTTTTGGACCCGAAGGATCAGCCCATGACCAGCTCCAGCACATCCAGACAGATCAAGCTCGGCGCCTTTCTGCCCGGCGGCGGCCAGCACGTCGCGGCTTGGCGCCATCCGGACGCGCCGGCCGATGGCGCGACCAATTTCCAGTTCCACAAGCAACTCGCACTGACCGCCGAGCGGGGTCTGTTCGACGCCTATTTCCTGGCTGACAATCTCACCATCGGCCTCGGCGCCCGTGAAGGCGGCAACGCCAAGATCGCCGGTTTCGAGCCGGTGACATTGTTTGCCGCGCTGGCGCCGTTGACCACGCATATCGGCTTCATCGCCACCGCCTCGACCACCTATGAAGAACCCTACACGCTCGCGCGCAAATTCGCCTCGCTCGATCTTTTGTCGAACGGGCGCGCCGGCTGGAACGTGGTGACGTCGGCCGGCGACGACACGGCGCGCAACTTCAATCGTGACGTCCAGCCCAATCATGCCGAGCGCTATGCGCGGGCGCATGAGCATGTCGAAACGGTCAAGGCGCTGTGGGACAGCTGGGAAGACGACGCCTTCATCCGCGACAAGAAGACGGGCCGTTTCTACGACAAGGACAAGCTGCATGACGTGAACCACAAGGGCGCGCATTTCAGCGTCAAGGGGCCGCTCAACGTGCCGCGTCCGGTGCAGGGTCATCCGGTGGTCGTGCAGGCGGGACAGTCGGAGGACGGTCGCGGACTCGCGGCGGCATCGGCCGAGGTGATATTCACCGCGCATCAGAACCTTGCCTCGGCGCAGGAGTTCTATCGCGACATCAAGGCGCGCGTCGCAGAGGCCGGGCGCGATCCGGCGCAGGTGCTTATCATGCCGGGCGTGGCGCCCTTCGTCGGCCGCACCGAGGAAGAGGCCCGTGCCAAATACCAGCAGCTGAACGACCTGATCCTGCCGGAGGACGGCGTGGCGCTGCTCAACGGGCTTGCCGGCCAGACGCTCGACCTCAGGGACTATCCGCTCGACGGCCCGCTGCCGCCGAGCAGGGAGACCGAAGGCATGAAGAGCCGCCAGGCGCTGATCCGCCAGATCGCGGACGAGCATAATTTCACGATCCGCCAGCTCTATCAGTGGGTTGCGACCGCGCGCGGCCATTACACGGTGATCGGCAGTGCCGCCCAGGTCGCCGATCAACTGGAGGAATGGTTCACGAGCGAGGCCGCCGACGGCTTCAACATCCTGCCGCCATGGCTGCCCGGCGCGCTCGACGACTTCGTAGACCTGGTAATCCCGGAGCTGCAGCGTCGCGGCCTGTTCCGCACCGCTTATGAGGGCAGGACGCTGCGCGAAAATCTTGGCCTGAGGCGACCGCAGAATCCGTGGACGGCCGCGCGCTCGACCGTGCTCGCCGCCGAATGATTCCCGACGCGAGAGCAAGACGATGACTTTGCAGCATATCGAAAAGACGGTCGGTATCGGCCGGCATGAGGGTGGCAGCGGCACCGGCATGGAGCCGCTGCGCCTCCTGACGCGGACTTCGGCGCGAATCCTGTCGCGTTATGGCGTGCTGCTCGGCTTCCTGGTGTTCTGGCAGGTGGCGGCGAGCAGCGGCTGGGTCAATTCGGCCGTGCTGCCGCCGGTCGACACGATCGTCGCGGCGCTCTGGAAGGGCCTCATTGGCGGCAGCCTGCTCGGCGACATAGCCATCAGCCTGCAGCGTGCCGGCCTTGCATTCGCGGCGGCCGTCGTCGTCGCCATTCCGCTTGGCCTGGTCATGGGCCAGGCGCGTGCCGTGGAGACCGCGCTCGACCCGATCCTGCAGCTGTTCCGTCAGACCTCGGCGCTGGCGCTCTACCCGGTGTTCATCCTGCTTCTGGGACTGGGTGAAGCTTCGAAAGTGTTCGTCATCTTCTGGGCGACGCTGTTTCCGCTGCTGCTCAACACCATCAGCGGCGTCAAGGAGGTCGACCCGAAGCTGCTCGAAATGGCGCGCGCCTATGGCGCCCGGCGGCTGACGATTTTCCGCCGCGTGGTGCTGCCGGGCGCGGTGCCGTCGATCTTCGTCGGGTTGCGGCTCGGCGCCACGACCGCGCTGCTGCTTTTGATCGCCTCGGAGATGATCGGTGCCAACAAGGGCATCGGCTTCCAGGTGATGAATGCGCAGTACAATTTCCAGATTCCGCTGATGTTCGCGGCGATCGTCATCCTGGCGGCACTCGGCCTGATCGCCAACCAGGTGCTGGTCGTCCTGCAGCGGCGGCTGTGTCGTTGGAATGTTTCAGCCGGCTAAGCAGCCAAACCTTCGAAAGGCTTGATCATGAGCATCACCCGCCGTTCGCTTCTCCTGCGCGCTCCGCTTGCTGCCGGCATTCTCGCCGGCCTGCCGTCGATCGCAATGGCGCAAGCCGCATCCATCAAGATCCGCTATCTCACCAGCCGCGGCAGCATCTCCCCGCATGAGCTGGCCGACGCGCTCGGCTATTTCAAGGGCCTCGGCATCGAGCTCGAAAATGTCGGCTATGCCGCGGGCGGCCCGGAATCGCTGTTCGCGCTCGCGTCCGGCAGCGTCGACCTGGGCTCGGCAGCCACGCCGGCGGTGATCAACTCTATCGCCGGCGGCAACGACTTCGTCGCGGCTTATCCCAGCAACGGCATCAACAAGGACGTGAAGAGTGTCTTCTACGTGCTGGAAGACAGTCCGATCAAATCGATCGCCGACATTGCCGGCAAGACGATCGCGGTCAACACGCTCGGCGCCCATCTCGACTATACGGTGCGCGAGGCGCTGCACAGCGTTGGCCTGCCGCCGGACGCGGCCAAGCTGGTGGTGGTGCCCGGGCCGCAGCTCGAACAGACCTTGCGCTCGCGTCAGGTCGATATTGCCGGGCTGGGTTATTGGCAAGCGACGTTTGCCGGCCAACTGGTCAGCAATGGCGGTGTGCGCGGCGTCTTCAACGATACCGACGTGCTCGGCGAAATCGCCGGTGGCTTCGTCGTGCTGCGTCGTGATTTCATCACGGCGAATCCGGATGCGGCCCGCAACTTCGTCGAACAGTCGGCGCGCGCGTCGGACTGGTCGCGGCAAAATCCGGACGAGACGCGCAAGCTGCTCGCCGACATTCTCAACAGACGTGGCGAGAATGGCGAGCTGGCGCGCTACTGGACCGGCTTCGGCCTGCGCGAAAAGGCGGCGGTGACCGACCGCGACGTCGAGTTCTGGGTGAATATCCTCGAGCGCGACGGCCGGCTGCCGAAAGGCAAGCTCAAGGCTTCCGACATTCTCTACCGTCTCGGCGAAACCAAGACCAATTGAGCACGGAGACGCAAACCATGGCCACGGCACGCGGCGGCGATGTCACGATCCGCGACCTGTCGAAATCCTTCGCACTCGGCGGGCGGCAGCTTGCCGTGCTGCGCTCGCTCAATCTCGATATCCGCTCCGGCGAATGCCTGGTCATTGTCGGGGCAAGCGGTTCCGGCAAGACGACGCTGCTGCGCATCCTTGCCGGGCTGGAGCGGGCCGACGGCGGCGCCGTCGCGATCGACGGCAAGCGGATTGAGGGCGTCGGCGAAGAGCGGGCGGTAATTTTCCAGGAGCCGCGGCTGCTGCCCTGGCTGACGGTGCTCGGCAATGTCGCCTTCGGTCTCGAAGTGCGCGGCATTGCCAAGGCGGAGGCCGAGAAGCGGGCGCGTTTCTATATCGCCCTGGTCGGCCTTGCCGAATTCAGCGATGCATATCCCAGGCAGCTCTCCGGCGGCATGGCGCAGCGCGTCGGCATAGCCAGGGCACTGACGGTGCAGCCAGAAATCCTGCTGCTCGACGAGCCGCTCGGGGCGCTCGACGCCATGACCAAGATCTCCATGCAGGAGGAGCTGGCGCGCATCTGGAGCGAGGAGAATGTCACCATGGTCATGGTGACCCATGACCTTGAAGAGGCGATCTATCTTGCCGACAGGGTGCTGATCCTGCCCAGGGAGAAAGGCGGCGCGGCGCGACTGATCGATGTCAACCTACCGCGGCCGCGCGAGCGCAGCGAAAGCCGCTTCGTGCGCTATCGCGAGGAGTTGTTACGCGAGTTCGGCCTGCACTAGGGTGAGATTTAGGTGATGCCAGCCTGACTTTGAATCTCAATTAGCCTTCGGCGGTGTCCACCATCTGGCCGCCGCTTAAAGCGTTGCGCAAGGCCTGGATTTGCCGGTTCAGAGCATCGAGTTCAGCCAGCTTCATGCCTGAGCGCTTGATCAGGGTCTCATTCAGGCAATTGCACCGGACGAGCAGAGCACGTCCGGCGGCGGTGAGATCGACCTGCACCTTGCGCTCGTCCGTCTGGCTGCGCTGGCGGGTGACAAGGCTTGCCTGTTCCATGCGTTTCACCAGCGGCGTGATGGTGCTCGATTCGAGGGCCAGCCGATGCGCGATGCTGCCCACCGACATGCCGTCCGTCTCTCCCAGCGCATTGAGCACGAGATATTGTGGATAGGTGATCCCCATCTCGTCCAGCATTGGCTTGTAGGTGCGGTTGATCGCCATGCTGGTGGCGTAGAGGGTGAAGCAGAGCTGATTGTCCAACGGGAGAGGCACGGCGCATTCCTTTGCCGACTGAGCATCCTTTATGTACCACGGGAAATGGTATCGCGATACACTTTTTCGTGGACAAGGCTCTCGATCTTCATTACGAGAGATGATTATCGCGATATTGTTTATCGCGCTAATACAAGGAGATTGAGATGACCTCGCAGACCAAGTCGGGTTCGGGCAGCGGCACGATCACCACAAAGGACGGAACGCAGATCTTCTACAAGGACTGGGGGACTGGCCAGCCGGTCGTCTTCCACCATGGCTGGCCGCTGAGCAGCGACGACTGGGACGCCCAGATGCTGTTCTTCCTCGCACAGGGCTACCGCGTCATCGCGCATGACCGGCGCGGCCATGGCAGGTCCAGCCAGACCGATACCGGCAACGAGATGGACACCTATGCCGCGGATGTGGCGGCGCTCGCGGACCATCTCGACCTCAAGGATGCCATCCACGTCGGTCATTCGACAGGCGGCGGCGAGGTCGCGCGCTATGTCGCGCAACATGGCGGCGGAGGCCGCGTCGCCAAGGCCGTGCTGATCGGCGCGGTGCCGCCGATCATGTTGAAGACGCCGGCCAATCCCGGCGGCCTGCCGATCGAGGTGTTCGACGGTTTCCGCGCGGCGCTGGCGGCCAACCGGGCACAGTTCTTCCACGACGTGCCGGCCGGCCCGTTCTACGGCTTCAACCGTCCCGGCGCCCAGGCTTCCGAAGGTGTCATCGACAATTGGTGGCGCCAGGGCATGATGGGCGGCGCCAAGGCGCATTACGACTGCATCAAGGCCTTCTCAGAAACAGACTTCACCGAGGACCTGAAGAAAATCGACGTGCCGGTGCTGGTCATGCATGGCGACGACGACCAGATCGTCCCGATCGCCGACTCCGCGCTCCTCTCGATCAAGCTGCTCAAGAAGGGCGAGCTCAAGGTTTACAAGGGCTTTCCGCACGGCATGGCAACGACCCATGCGGATGTCATCAACGCCGACCTGCTGGCCTTCTTCAAGGCCTGAGGCTGGCCGCCAAAACGCGAAAGCACCCGCCCTCGGGCGGGTGCTGTAAGATGACGGATCATCGTTTCGCGGTTGGGCGGGGACGCTCGATATTGTCCCTATGCCGTCCTTTCGATATCGGCGAGAAGTCAGCGCCCGGCCGCCGATATCATCTCCAGACTCGGCACCGAAAAATGGTACTGTCGCCTCTGAAGAAGGGGGCAAAAAATGAGTGCCGTCGTAGGATCGCTGCTTAATGCCGGCGATTGCAGCATCACGCTGATCCGATGAGATATGTTTCGCTGGGAACGTATCCGATCCGGCAGCCGGTCCAGGGCGGCCAGCTGCGGGCGAACGCCATCCACAGGGTCCTGCGGGATTGTGGATGGGAAACACGCCATGTCCTCGTTACTCCCAACCGCGGCGCCAGGCGGGAAATGGGGGCCGGCGATCTTTTCATCGAGATGCCGCGCCGGTTTCGCAAGCAGATGGCCAGGCGCAAATGGCGTTCCGATGTCGCCACCGCCGAATTCATCGCGCGCAGCAGCTCCCATCGCCTTGAAATCGCAAGATTTCTCGACGACTTCAGGCCGGATGTCATTGCCGTGGAGCAAGGCTGGCTTTGGCCGGCTTTGCGTGAGTATGTTGAAACGTGCTCGCCCGAGGCGAATTTTTCAATCGTCTACAGCTCGCACAATGTCGAACAGCACTTGCTGGCGCAAGAGGCCGCGATTGCCGGCGCGGGAACGGACCTCTGGAGCGCTCGACGTGCGGCGGACATCGAGTCCGATCTTGCCGCAAAGGCGGACCTGGTGGTCGCGGTCAGCGAGCAGGATGCAGCCCATTTTCGCAAGCTCAATCCAAGCGTGGTGGTCGGCGCCAACGGCGTTTGGCCGCGGGAAACGCCCGTCGGCCTCGATCGTTGGGCATCGCGGTTCGCCGGCCTGCGCACGGCGCTGTTCGTCGGGTCGGGCCATCCACCCAACGCCCGCGGTTTTCTCCAGATGACGGATCCGGACCTTGGTTTTCTCTCAGCCTCGGAGCGGATTGTGGTGGTCGGCGGCGTTGCCGACCAGATCCGCAACGATCCCGGATTCCTGCGGCATCGTGGCGCCGACAATGCCCGGATCGAGCTGCTCGGCATGCAGGACGGCGCGACCCTCGGCGCGCTGATCGAGCTTGCCGACGTCGTGATGCTTCCGATCGTCGAGGGCGGCGGCACGAATATCAAGACCGCGGAAGCGCTGTACAACCGCAAGCCGATCGTGGCGACATCTTTCGCGTTGCGCGGCTACGAGCAATTCAAGCATTGGCCGAATGTCCGGCTGGCGGACAGGCCGCAGGACTTCCGGGATGTGCTTGCGCAGGCGCTCAGAAGCGAACCGGAAGCGCTGAATTCGGCGGACATCGCACAGCTCGACACGCTGCTTTGGAGTTCGACGCTCCGAAAGCTTCCCGAGCTGTTCGCAGCGCTGCCGAGGCGGCAACGCCAGCCGGTGGCGAACCCGGCCGATGGCCGGGGCCGCTTTCTTCACGGCCTTTTGCAACGCTTGGGTTTGAGGGGAAGGAGCTGATCTCGTCGCGAGGGCGGCGAGGGAAGAAGCTGCTTGTTGGGTAAAGCAAGCGTCGCGCCATGGGACGCCGCCGCCGGCTCCAGAACGTTCAAGGCTCCGAACCCGGCGGCGATCTTTTGTTGAACGGCAGCTTGGCCGCTGACCCGATCGGCTCAGGCCTTCCGCGCTTCCTTCATGTTGGGCAGGAACACCGTCAGCAGGCCGAGGAAGGGCAGGTACGAGCAGATCTGGTAGACGAAGTCGATGCCCTTCATGTCGGCAACGACGCCGAGCACGGCGGCGGCGATGCCGCCCATGCCGAAGGCGAAGCCGAAGAAGATGCCGGCAATCATGCCGACGCGGCCCGGAACCAGCTCCTGCGCGAAGACGACGATGTTGGAGAAGGCCGACGACAGGATCAGGCCGATCAGCACGGTAAGCACCATCGTCCATTCCAGATTGGCGTAGGGCAGCGCCAGCGTGAAGGGTAGCACACCGACGATCGAGAACCAGATCATCGCCTTCTGGCCGTAGCGGTCGCCGAAGGGGCCGCCGAGCAGGATGCCCAGCGCCGAGGCGCCGAGGAAGAGGAACAGCATCACCTGGCTCATCTGCACCGAAACGCCGAATTTATGCATGGCGTAGAAGGTGTAGTAGCTGGAGAGCGAGGCGATATATGCGTTCTTGGTCAGCACCAGCAGCGTCAGCACGGCCAACGCCCACATGACCTTCTTGCGCGCGAAGGGCGAGACATGGGCAGCCTGCTTACGGGTTGCCAGCGAGGCGCGCAGCCGGCTGTACCAGCCGCCGACCTGCCACAGCACGACGATGCCGATCAGCGAGCCGACGGCGAACCAGGAAATGCTGGTCTGGCCGAACGGCACGACGATGAAGGCGGCGAGCAGCGGGCCCATGGCCTGGCCGAAATTGCCGCCCACCTGGAACAGCGATTGCGCCAGGCCGAAGCGGCCGCCCGAGGCGAAGCGGGCGATACGCGAGGATTCCGGATGGAAGATCGCCGAGCCGATGCCGATCAGCGAGGCGCCGATCAGGAGCAGCCAGTAATGACCGGCATGGGCGAGCACCACCAGGCCGACCAGCGACGAGGCCATGCCCCAAGGCAAGGAGTAGGGCATCGGCTTCTTGTCGGTGATCATGCCGATCACTGGCTGCAGCAGCGAGGCCGTCACCTGGAAGGTGAAGGTCAAAAGGCCGATCTGCCAGAAATCGAGACCGTAATTGTCCTTGAGCAGCGGATAGATCGCCGAAAGCAGCGACTGCATGATGTCGTTGACGCAGTGGCAGAAGCTCACCGCAAGAATGACGGTGAAGGCCGTCGCCTGCGCCGAGATGTTGCTTGCCGGCGCCGGTGCGGCGACGGAGGGGGCGGTCGTATCAGTCAAGGCAATGCTCCGTAGTCTCTTGTTGGAGCATGGTCTTTTCCGAAAACCGGTTCCCACTTTTCGGGATCATGCTCTGGGCGGGCCGAACCGCAGCCGGCCTTATAGGCCCGTTGCCAAGCGACTTCTTTCGTGGTTTGGTCCAATAGTTTCGCAAGTGGGCCACATCGATGCCGCATGGCAAGGAGATATTCAAGGGCGACGCCGCCGAGCTCGGCCGGCTGCATGAAAGCCGCTGGCAATGGCTGGAACAGGCTGTCGGGCCGGCGGTCGCGCTGCCGACCGAATACCCGGACGGCTATCACGTGCCGCAGCACCGCCACAGCCGCAGCCAGCTGCTGCACGCGCTGGTCGGCGTGGTCTTGGTGACGACCAGGCATGGGCGCTGGATGGTTCCGCCCGACCATGCGATGTGGATACCAGCCGGCATCGAGCATTCCGTCGAGATGCTGGGCGACGTCTCGATGCGCTCGGTCTATGTGATGCCGGGCGCCATTGCCGGCCTGCCGGACAGCTTGCGCGTCGTCGGCATTACCGAGCTGATGCACAGCCTGATCGTCGAATCGGAGAAGCTGCCGCAGGGCGGCGAACTCGAAGGGCGGGCGGCGCTCGTCATGGGACTGCTGCTGCACGAGATCCCGAACCTGCCGGAACGGCCGCTCGGCTTGCCTTTCCCGTCCGATCCGAAGCTCGCGGCGCTTTGCCGGCGTTTCGTGGCGGCCCCTTCGCCGCATGCGACGATCGACGAATGGGCGGATGCCGCGGGCATGAGCCGGCGCTCTTTCACCCGCGCCTTCCATCGCCAGACCGGGCTGTCGCTGTCGACCTGGCGCCAGCAGGCCTGCCTTTTCGCGGCGTTGCCAAGGCTCGCCGACGGCGAGCCGATCACCAGGGTGGCGCTCGATCTCGGCTATGACAGCGTGCCGGCCTTCATCACGATGTTCAAGCGCATGCTCGGCACATCGCCGCGCGGCTATATGCGCAGGGCGCGCGATGCCGGTGAGAACCCGCGCCGCACAGGCGGTCCGATCGCCGCGTGAAACAGCGCCCGGCGGCATTGAGCCGGTGTGCCGGTTCTCGGCATAGGCGCCAATTCTGATTGCAATTTGCAATCAGTTATGTTTCTTTTCCGAGAAACGCAAAATCGGAGGCCCCTATGGCAACGCATCGTCTATGCCATGCTGACATCGCTGGACGGCTACATCGCCGGGCCGAGCGGAGACATCGACCTGCCGGTTCCCGAGGAAGAATTGCATCGGTATTTCAACGACGAGATGAGGCGGACGTCGATCGCGCTCTGCGGGCGCCGAATGTATGAAACCATGCGCTTCTGGGACAACCCGGAACGCGATATCGCGGCTGGGGAGGTCGAGCGGGATTTTGCCCGCGCGTGGCGGGAGACGCCGAAGGTCGTGTTTTCGACCACGCTTCAGGAGGTCGGGCCGAATGCCCGGCTGGTGAAGGCTGACGCGGAGGCGGTGGCAAGGACCCTCAAGACGGATACAGATGGCGAGATCACGGTCTCCGGCGCCGACCTTGCCGGGCACCTTGCGCGTGCCGGCCTGATCGACGAATACCGGCTTTACATGCATCCGGTCGTGCTGGGCGGCGGCAAGCCCTATTTCCAGTCCGGCCTGTCGCTGGCGTTGAAGCCGCTCGGCACGGGGCGCCTTGCGCAAGGGGTCACGCTGCTGCGCTATGCGCCCGCAGAAACCAGTTTCTGATCAATCGAACAGGCTCGAAACCGATTCTTCGGTCGCGGTGCGCGAGATCGCTTCGCCCAGCAGGTCGGCGATCGAAATGACACGGATGTTCGGGGCGTCGAGCACGCCCTGCGTCGGCTGAATGGAATCGGTGATCACCAGTTCCTGCAGCTTCGAGCCGGCGATACGGGCAACGGCGCCGCCGGAGAGCACGCCATGGGTGATGTAGGCGGTGACGGAGGTCGCGCCATTGGCCAGCAGCGCGTCGGCTGCGTTGCAAAGCGTGCCGCCGGAATCGACGATGTCGTCGATCAGGAGGCAGTCCTTGCCGGCAACCGCGCCGATGATGTTCATGACTTCCGATTCACCGGGACGCTCGCGGCGCTTGTCGACGATGGCGAGCTGCGCGTCGAAGCGCTTGGCCAGCGCACGCGCCCGCACCACGCCGCCAATGTCGGGCGACACGACGACGACATTGCCGAGCTGCTTGTACTTGGCCTTCACATCGCGGGCCATCACCGGCACCGAGAACAGATTGTCGGTCGGGATGTCGAAGAAACCCTGGATCTGGCCGGCATGGAGATCAAGCGTCAGCACGCGGTCGGCGCCGGCGCGGGTGATCATGTTGGCGACCAGCTTGGCCGAGATCGGCGTGCGGCCCGAGGCGCGGCGGTCCTGCCTTGCATAGCCGAAATAGGGGATGACCGCCGTGATGCGCCGCGCCGAGGAGCGCATGAAGGCGTCCATCATGATGAGCAGTTCCATCAGATGGTCGTTGGTCGGATAAGAGGTCGACTGCAGGATGAAGACATCCTCGCCGCGCACGTTTTCCTGGATCTCGACGAAGATCTCCTGGTCGGCGAAGCGCCTGACGCTGGCCTTGCCGAGCGGGACGTTGAGATAGCGAGCGACCGCCTCGGCCAGCACCCGATTGGAATTGCCCGCGAAAAGCTTCATGCACCGTTCCTGGTGAAGGATGGAGAGGCCGGAGAGACTCTCATGCGCCTTTTAAGCGGGCTTTTAGCGGGCCGGGCCGGTATTGCAAGCCTCGTCGTCCGGAATCCTTCCGGCGGCCGCAACAAACACGGAAAACATCGCAAGCCGGCAACAGTTCGGCCCGCGCTGGCCCCGTCAACCGGCGCCGCCGCTGCCGAGCCAGGCGGCGAACTGGTCGATCGTCTGGTCGGCAATGGCCTGCATGGTCGCGGGCGCCACCGTGGGCCAGCCCTCGCCGCTGCCGGCCGCGGGCGCCTTCTGCTGGCCATTGATGCGGTGCAGGCGATTGCCGGAGGGGTCGTAGATGTCCCAGACATAGATGACGGTCGTGTCCTTGCCCTCGGACATCGTCGAAAAATAGCCTTTCAGCACATGCGTGGCCGTTTGGTCGGTGCTGCCGACAAGCGTCAGGCCGCGTTGCCGCGCACGGGCCTGCAGTTCCGCCGTCAAGGGCGCCGCAGCCTCCACGGACGCGCCGACGATCGGCGCCACCTGAAGCCGCGTCTTGGCGACAGCCGCGGTCTGGGCCGGTGTCCTGGATGTCGCGGGCGACGCTGTGGTGGAAGGCGCGGGCGAAGGGGCGGGCGCGGTCGTGGTCGGGGTTGTGGCCGTCGTCGATGTGCCCTGCGAAGCGGCCGAGGACTGGGCCGAGCCCGCCGGCGGGGTGATCGCCGAAGGTTCGAGCACGTCCTTGGCATTGGTGCAGGCGCCAAGCGCCAGCGCCGCAAGCAATGACACGGTCGTCACCTGCGATCGTCTCATTTGCCTGAAAACTCCCTGCTGGCGAACGCCCCCGCGTGAACGAACGATTATGGATTCACTGCACGATCAAGTCGAGATCATGGCGCGACAGCGGCTTCGGCGCCGATTCCGTGGTGAGGTAGGTGCGGCCAAGCGTCATCGCGGTCTCGGTCTCAGAGTCCATGATGATCATGTGCGCGAACAGCGTCATGTTGGGCGCGATCGGTTCCGTGTTGCCCTGGTAGAACATCGGCATGTCCATCCAGGACGGCGTGAAGCGGGCGCCGACCGAATAGCCGCAGGCGTTCAGCCGGTGCTTGGTCAGATTGTGCGTTTCGAGCGTGCGGGCATGCGCGTCGAAGACATCGCCGAAAGTGTTGCCCGGCGTCATCGCCTTTTCGACCGCGAGCAGGGCGGCGCGGGAAGCGTCGAACAATTCCTGATGACGTTTCGACACCTTGCCGGTCAAAACGGTACGCATCATGGGGGCATGGTAGTGGTGGAAGACGCCGGCCCATTCGAGCGTCAGCTGGTCGTTCTTGGTGAGCTTGCGGCGGCCGGCCTTGTAGCGGCAGAGCAAGGCATCGGCGCCGGAGCCGATGATATACTCATTGGCGGGATAGTCGCCGCCGCCGGCAAAGACCGCGCCCTGCATGGCGGCAAGGATCAGCCCTTCGTCGCCGCCTTGCTTGATCAGGGGCAGGGCGGCATCCAGCGCGTCGTCGGAAAGATTGGCGGCCTTTTCCGCCTTGGCGATCTCGGCCGGGCTCTTGAACAGGCGCAGCCGGCCGACGATGCCGGAAGCATCGGCGATCTGGCCGAAGGTCTGCAACTGCTCGTCCAGGCGGCGGCCATTGTAGGCGGTCAAGCCATGGGTGTCGTATTCGACGCCGATGCGGGCGCCGAGCAGATCGAGGTCGTTGAGCAGGTTGCGCAGGTCGATCGCCGGATTGGCGCCCTGACGATCGGTCCACAGCACGATGTTCTCGATGGTCGAGGTATGGCGCGCCTGTCTCAGATCGGCCGAACGGGTGAGCAGCACCATCGAGCCGTCGGCCTTCACCACCAGGCACTGGAAGAAGCAGAAGCCGAACGTGTCGTAGCCGGTCAGCCAATACATGCTCTCCTGCGCGAACAGGAGCACGGCGTCGAGCTTCTTCTCAGCCATCTCGATCAGCAGCCGGTCGCGCCGCGCGTCGAATTCCGAACGTTCGAAATGCAGCGCCATTATTCTTTCTCCAGAACGATTGCCGAAACCTGGCGCCCGTAATCCGCTTCCTTGCGGTGTGTGGTGCGCCGGTAGGAATAGAACAGGTCTTCTTCCGCATAGGTGCAGCGGCCAAGCCCCTCGGCGGTCACGCCGGCCTTGCGCAGCCGGTCGACCGTATATCGGTTGAGATCGAACATCGAGTGGCCGGCGGTCCTCGATGGCCTGAAATAGCGATGATTGCCGGCGTCGGCCTCGACGAAGCGGGCGACGAATTCCGGCCCGACCTCGTAATTGTCGGGGCCGATGGAAGGACCGAGCACGGCGACGATGCGCTTGCGGCTGGCGCCGAGGCTCTCCATCGCGGCGACGGTATTCTCGAGCACGCCGGTGAAGGCACCCTTCCAGCCCGCATGGGCGGCACCGATGACGCGCGCCTCGGCATCGGCGAAGAGAACCGGCCCGCAATCGGCGGTCGAGGCGCCGATAGCGATGCCCGGACGGTCGGTGACGATGGCGTCGGCCTTTGGGCGAGGACCAGCGAAGGGCTCCCTGGCGACGACGACATCCGGCGAATGGACCTGGTGCGCGGTCAACAGATGATCCGCCGGCACGCCCATCCAGGCGGCAACGCGCCGCCGGTTCTCGGCGACCAGTGTCTGATCGTCGCTGGAGCCCGTGCCGATGTTGAGCCCCCGATAGATGCCGTCGGAGACGCCGCCGATGCGCGTGAAATAGCCGTGGCGCATGCCTTGCGCCTTTTCAAGGAGCGGCGAGCGCACTGGATCGGGTCTGGTCTGATTCAGCATGGTTGGGTTTGTCGTCCGTGCGGGGCGGTCTCGTCAAGGCGAAGTTCGGAGTACGAAGCGGACCAGCCGGTGAAACCGCTCGTCGATCTCAGGCGGCTTTGGCCGCCGGCAGGATCTTCATCACCTTGAACAGCTCGCCCATCGCGTCGCGGCCGGCCAGGCGTTCGACCGCGTCCGAAATGGCTTGACGTGTCTTGGCATCGGCATCGGCGCCGAGCGTGCCGGCGCGCTCGAGCAGGCCCATGCCGAGCAGGAATTCGCCCTGGGTCGACAATTGCACATCGAGACCGTGAGCGCGCGCCATATCGGCAAGGGGCGTGAAATCGACATGGGCGGTGAGATCGGCTTCACCTGGGTTGGCCAGCACGTCTTCGCGCCGATGCCGGCGCAGCGCCTGGAAGGTGTCGCCGATCCCCGGCCGGAGGTGGCCGTAGTCGATGAACAGGCCGGCGCCGCCCTGGCCGGCGATGCGTTCGGCGATCACCGCCATCAGCGCCGAACGGGCGGGCGCGATTTCGGCGACGGCGCCTTGCGGCGCATCGGCCGCGGCGGCCGGTAGCAGTGCCGGATCGACAGACCCCGCGCCGGCGAAGAAACGCAGTTCATCGGCGCCATCGAGGCCGACCACGCGCTCTCGCCAGCTTTCGCCGACATGGACGAACTGCCGGATCGGCACCGCGTCGAACAGCTCGTTGCCGACGATGAAGAGCGGCTGCCGCGGCAGCGTGTCGATGGTCTGGTGCCAGGCAAGCGGCGCGCTCTCGCCGGCAAGCGTCTGCTTCTGGATCTCAGCCAGGCGCGGGCTGGTCTCGATGAGGGCAAACGAAGCCTTACCGGTGAGCGCCGGGTCGAGCCGTGACCAGGTGCGCAGCATGTCGTTCATCAGGGTGCCGCGGCCGGGACCGATCTCGGCGAAGGTCGCGGGCAACGGCCGGCCGGCACCTTGCCAGGCCTGATAGAGCCAGACGGCGACAAGCTCGCCGAACATCTGGCTGATCTCTGGCGCGGTGATGAAGTCGCCGGCGACGCCGAAGGGCTCGCGCGTCGTGTAGTAACCGGCGTCGGGATCGAACAGACAGAGCGCCATATATTCGCTGACCGGGATCGGCCCCGCCGCGCCGATCAGGCCTATGATGCGCTCCTTCAGCCGGGTCATGCCGCCCGCGGCTCGGCCGCCGGTCTTGCGGTGACCATGGCCCAGATGCCGGCCAGCACCATCGGCGTGGACAGGATCATGCCCATGGTCAGCCAGCCGGTGCCGAGCAGATAGCCGAGCTGCTGGTCGGGCTCGCGGAAGAACTCGACAAAGATGCGCGACAGGCCGTAGCCGCAGATGAAGGCGCCGCCGACGAAGTGCGGCGTCTTCAGCTTCAGGCGCGAATGGGTGAGGAAGCGCAGCACCAGGAAAAGCACGAGCCCTTCGAGCAGCGCCTCGTAGAGCTGGCTGGGGTGGCGGGTGAACGGGCCGCCATTGGGGAATTCGATCGCCCAGGGCACGTTCGACGGCCGGCCCCAAAGCTCCGAATTGATGAAGTTGGCGACCCGGACCAGGCCCAGCCCAACCGGCACGCCCGCCGACACCACATCGAACAATGTCCAGGTGGGGATGCGGCGCTTGAGCGAAAACAGCGTCATGGCGAGGATGACGCCA
Source organism: Mesorhizobium sp. CA6 (assembly GCF_020165035.1). Taxonomy (NCBI): domain Bacteria; kingdom Pseudomonadati; phylum Pseudomonadota; class Alphaproteobacteria; order Hyphomicrobiales; family Phyllobacteriaceae; genus Mesorhizobium; species Mesorhizobium sp. CA6. The sequence goes on from NZ_JAIUHI010000003.1 coordinate 390,277, forward strand.
AGCAGGCCGCCGTGGAACGACATGCCGCCCTGCCAGACCGCGAAGATGTCAAGCGGATGCGCGATATAGCGCGGCAGGTCGTAGAAGAGCACGTAGCCGGTGCGCCCGCCGAGCACGACGCCGATCGCCGCCCAGACGATGAAGTCGTCGAGATCCTCGGGCTTCATCGGCAGATTGCCGTTGGGCCACAGGCGCGGGTTGGTGACCAGGCGCTTGGCGTACCACCAGGCAAAGAGGATGCCGACGATATAGCCGACGCCGTACCAATGCACCGCCAGCGGCCCGATATGGACAATGACCGGATCGATATTGGGGAAGGGCAGGGAGGCCAGCGGCAGCAGGAAATATTCGCTCAAAACGGTTCCCCGGTGACTGTCACGATTGGGCGCGGACCATGCGGCAGGGTTTTGGCGCGGTCAAGGCAAGGCTTCGCTTGCATTCCGCGCCGCTCGCCACTACGTCAAAATGACAAAGCGAGGATATGCCATGGCGACTGGACCGAACCGCATTCTCGATGAATTCGCAAAGATCATGACCGATGCCGCGGGTGCCGCGCAGGGCGTGCGGCGCGAAGTGGAGACGGCGTTCCGGGCCCAGGCCGAGCGCATGCTGAATTCCATGGATGTGGTGCAGCGCGAAGAATTCGAGGCCGTGCGCGAGATGGCGGTCAAGGCGAGGGAAGACAACATCCAGCTGGCGACGCGCGTCGAGGCGCTCGAGGCCAGGCTCGCCGAACTGACCGGACAAGCCGCACCAGCGGGTGCTGCAAAGCCCCGCGCAAAAAAATAATCGTTAAACTTTTCCACATAGCGCGATCCGAAAAATCGCTTTGCCGTGAATCGTTTACCGGCATCGCATGAATCTTCGTGACAGCCACCTTTCCACATGCGGATGGCGCGGTGCGAAAAATTGGGCTGTTCACGCGACTCCCGATCAATAGACTGAATTTGTTGCATGATTCGAAGCAAGGTCATGCGCCGGGCGGTGGGGTCCGGTTGGGTCTTTGTGTCGGAAAGTCCTGACCGTCCGAGTTCTAGACAAGATTGTTCGTCGTGTGTGCCCCGCGGAGCGTGTGGCGCTCCCCTGAACACAGGAAGCATTCATGGAACTCCTCGAACTCGAATTCTCCCGCGAAATCCACCCGGTGGACGTCATCGAGCAGGTGGCCCACAACAACGACTGGTCCTTCGAGCGCGCCGGCGACGACGAGATTTCGATTTCGGTGGCCGGCAGCTGGACAGACTATCACGTCTCCTTTTCCTGGATGGAGGATTTCGAGGCGCTGCATCTGGCCTGCGCCTTCGACATCAAGGTGCCGGAGACGCGCGCGCTGGAAGTGATGCGGCTGCTTTCGCTGATCAACGAGCAGATGCTGTTCGGGCATTTCGACCTGTGGGAGCAGGAAGGCGCGATCATGTTCCGGCAGTCGCTGCTGCTTGCCGGCGGGGTCGAGCCGTCGAGCCAGCAGGTCGAGGTGCTGCTGTCGTCGGCGCTCGAGGCCTGCGAATGCTATTTCCAGGCCTTCCAGTTCGTCGTCTGGTCGGGTACATCGGCCAAGGACGCGCTTTCCAGCGTGCTCTTCGAGACCCATGGTAACGCCTGAACTAAGCCAATTCCGCCAATGAGTTCCAGCAGCGAGCGCAAGCCCGAGATCAGCTTTGCCGATTTCGACCGTGTCGACATCCGTGCCGGCACGATCGTCGAGGCCGAGCCGTTTCCGGAGGCGCGCAAGCCGGCGATCAAGCTGAAGATCGATTTCGGCCCGGCGATCGGGGTAAAGAAATCGTCGGCGCAGATCACCAAATACTACGCGCCGGAAACGCTGATCGGCCGCCAGGTCTTCGCGGTGGTCAATTTCCCGCCGCGCCAGATCGGCCCGTTCATGTCGGAAGTGCTGACGCTGGGCTTTCCCGACGAAGAGGGCGCGGTCGTGCTCGGTGCCATCGAGCGCAAGGTGCCGGACGGCGGGCGCCTATTCTAGGGCGAGCCTGGAGCGAACTGGAGCCACCCTGTCCTGATCGGCGCGCTTGCTTGGCATGCCCAGCGCTTCGTCGACGGCGTCGAGGAACATTTCGGCGCAGGCCTGCCAACTATAGCGCATCGCGCGCTGGCGCGCTTCGGCGCGATCGACGTGAGTCGCCTTCATCGCCGCCTCGCCCAGGTCGTTCGACACGGCCCCGCCGACGCCATCGCCGACAATATCGATCGGTCCGGTCACCGGATAGGCGGCGACGGGCGTTCCGCTGGCCAGCGCCTCGATGATGACATTGCCGAAGGTGTCGGTGCGGCTCGGAAAAACGAAGACATCGGCCGACGCGTAGATCTCGGCCAGCTCGTCGTTCGGGCGGTGGCCGAGAAAATGCGCGTTGGGATAGCGCGCCTTGAGCTTTGCCAGTTCCGGTCCTTCGCCGACGATAACCTTGCTGCCGGGCAGGTCGAGATCAAGGAAGGCGGTCAGGTTCTTTTCGATTGCGACCCGGCCGACGCACAAGAATACCGGGCGGGGGAATCCGGTTTCCTTGCGCTTGTTGGGCCGGAAATGGTCGGTGTCGACGCCGCGCGTCCAGGGCCTCAGCTTGTTGAAGCCGCGTGCCGCGAGATCGTCCGCCAGCGATTGCGTCGCGATGAGCGTGCCCTGTCCGGAATTGTGGAAGTCGCGCAGCCAATTGTAAGCCCAGCTCTCCGGCACCGGCAGGCGGGCGCTGAGATATTCGGGAAAGCGCGTGTGATAGCTGGTGGTGAAGGGGCGGCCCACTTTTCGGCAATGGCGGCGCGCCATGATGCCGAGCGGACCCTCGGTGACAATGTGGATGTGGTCGGCCTTGGCGGCCTCGATCATGCGCGCGACGCGGCCAGGCGTGGTCAACGCCAAGCGAATGTCGGGATAGGTCGGCATCGGCAAGGTGCGAAACAGGTTCGGCGTCAGGAAATCGAGCTCGACGTCGAAGGGTTTCAGCGCCTCGGTGAGGCGTTCCAGCGTGTGCACCACGCCGTTGACCTGGGGCCGCCACGCGTCGGTGACCATCAGGATACGCATGGCGATCCCGATACGCATGGCGATCCTTTGCCGCAATAATTCCTGAGCGCGCCGGCGCGGTGCCGGAACGGCAACCAGGCAGCCGCTCGCGCCTCGCTCCAGCGCACCCGGGCAGGGGCCGGATCGAAGCGATGCGGCAGGGCCGAATCAACAGAGGTCGCGCGCTTCATGCGCGCTCTTGACCATGATTTCATGACGGGCGGATGAAGCTTGTCTCGGCTGGACTTACGCAGGCACCTTGATCACGGCGCGCAGGCCGCCGAGCGGGCTGTCCTCGAGGCTGACGTCGCCGCCGTGACTGCGGGCGATGTCGCGGGCGATCGACAGGCCAAGGCCGGTGCCGCTGGCATCGAGATTGCGCGCCTCGTCGAGCCGCAGGAAAGGCTTGAACACCTCTTCTCGTTTGTCGGGCGCGATGCCCGGTCCGTCGTCGTCGATGGTCACGGTGAGCGAGCCGCGGCCATGATTGGCGTGGACCTCGACGGTCTTGGCATAGCGGAAAGCATTGCCGATGACGTTCGACAGCAAACGGGCAAAGGCGTTCGGCCGCACATGCACGGTCGGATCGCCGACCAGCGTCGTAGCGAGCTTGCAGCCGCGCAATTGCGCTTCCTCGCCGAGCTTCTGGAAATAGGTCTCAAGGTCGAAGCGGCCTGTATCCTCCGCGGACTCGCCGCGGGCAAAAGAGAGATAGCCTTCCAGCATCGACTGCATGTCGTCGATGTCCTGGTTCAGCGCGGCCTTGGTCTCGGACTTGCCGCCGGCCAGCGCCAGCTGCAGCTTGAAGCGGGTGAGAATGGTCCTGAGGTCGTGGCTGACGCCGGTCAGCATCGCGGTGCGCTGCTCGATCTGGCGCTCGATGCGCTCTCGCATCTGGATGAAGGCGAAGCCGGCGCGACGGACTTCCTCGGCGCCGCGCGGGCGGAAATCGCGCGGCATCGGTCGACCCTTGCCGAAACTCTCGGCGGCCTCGGCGAGCGTCAGGATCGGCCTGATCTGATTGCGCAGGAACGGGATGGCGATCATCAACAGCACCAGCGAGGTCCCGACCATCCAGATCAGGAAGATATGGGTGTTCGAGGCATAAGCCTGGCTGCGCCTCACGAAGACGCGCAGCACCTTGCCTTCAAGCTGGACGCGAACCTCGACGACGTTGGAGTTGCCGACGGTGTCGATCCAGAACGGACGGTTGATCTGCTTCGTGATCTCCGACGACAAGGCCTCGTCGAGGATCGAGAAGAACGGTTTGGGACCGGGCGGCGGCAGCGGGTCTGGCGGCAGCAGATCCACCTTCAACTGCATGCGGTCCTGGGCGATGCGGATGATGTTGGCGTAGTCAGCGTCGTGCGGATAGGTCTCCATCATGTCGATGACGGCCGCTATGTCCGAGATGGTCGCCTGCGACAGGCGCTGCGTGACAGTCTGCCAATGGCGCTCCATGAAGACGAAGGCGACCACCGACTGCAGCAGGATCATCGGCGCGATCACGATGATCAGCGAGCGGGCGTAAAGCCGTTTCGGCATATAGAGTGCGACCAGGCGCCAGAACCGGTTCCAGGCACGCGGCATCGCCCTCAGCGTCCGCAATGCGAGATCGCCGGGACCGCTTCCTTTTGGCTTGTCCAGTTGCGTGGTCGCCATTCGCCCTTCCGCTCGTCGATGGCCGTTCAGCAAAGGGCCTTCGACGGTAACCTATTCGACGCTGAGCCGATACCCAATACCGCGCACCGTCTGCAGCCACACCGGATTGGACGGATCGCGCTCTATCTTGCGGCGCAGCCGGTTGATCTGCACGTCGATGGTGCGCTCGCCGACATCCGATTCATCGCCCACCAGCTCATGGCGCGGTATGGTTTCGCCCGCCCGCGCGGCGAAGATCGCGAGGATCTCCTGCTCGCGGTCGGTCAGCTTAAGCGCCTCGCCGCCGCGCTTCAATTCACGCTTGGCGATCTGGAATGTGTAGGGCCCGAACACCAGTTGCTCCACCTTCGGCGTCGCCGCCGGGCCGCCACGGCGCAGAATGTTGTTGATACGCAGGATCAGCTCGCGCGGATCGAACGGTTTCGGCAGGTAATCATCGGCGCCGGCTTCCAGGCCGGTGATGCGGCTGTCGGTCTCGGACAGCGCCGTCAGCATCAGGATCGGCACGTTCTTCTCGGCCCGCAGCGCCTTGGTGAGGTCGACGCCGGTCTCGCCCGGCATCATCACATCGAGCACCAGAAGGTCGAAGTCGAGGCCGGCGAGCTTGCGCCTGGCCTCGCCGGAATTGCCGGCCACGGTGACGCGAAAACCGTTCTCGGACAGATACTGCTTGAGCAGGTTACGGATACGCGTGTCGTCGTCGACGACCAGAAGATGCGGCGCGTCATCGTCGGGCGCTGACGGATGATCGACCTTCTCAATGGTCTCCATGGTTCTTCCCCGATGTTTGCGCAGGCACAATGTCAATCTGCGCTCTTAGTTCCGGATTGACCATCGCTTCCAGAAAACGCTCGATCGTGGCGCGTTCGGTGGTTCCGGAATCCTCCAATGCCGCACGGATGCGGCGCGACTGTGGCCGCGCCAGTGCCAGGGCCAGGGCGCGACCCTTGGCGGTCGGGTAAAGCTCGCGCTGCCGGCGGTCGCGCGGACCCTGCACCTGGACGATGTGATCGGTGTCGATCAACTGCTTCAAAACCCGCGCCAGGCTCTGCTTGGTGATCTTCAGCACATCGAGCAGCTCGGCGACGGTGAGGCCCGGCCTGCGGTTGACGAAGTGCAGCACACGATGATGGGCGCGGCCGAAGCCGTAATCGGCGAGGATCTGGTCCGGGTCGGAGGTGAAATCGCGATAGGCGAAGAAAAACAGCTCGATGATGGCGAAGTCGATGCCGTCCTCATCGGCGATGGCCGTCCTGATCGGTTTTCCGGCTGCGGGGCTCGTCATCGTTTCTCCATGCGAGGCGGGAATTACGTCAGTACTATTGACGTAATTTCCGGGCAATGATAATTTTTGACAAGCTTTTCGGCGGATTGCGAACAAAAAGGCAAGAGGAAGCCGTTTTTCCGGAACTTCCTGAGTTTGCCACGGATTGAATATCCGCCTACGCTTTCAAGCATTGGCCAGCGTTTCGGATCCTGTGCGGGGCCGGTTCGAAAGGTCATAAACACAACGATTTGCGGGCGCCTGCCCGCGGGAGGTTTCCATGGCATCCGTTCCCTTCGATCAATTGGAAGGCTTCATCTGGATGAACGGCGAGTTCGTCAAATGGGCCGACGCCAAGATCCATGTGCTGACCCATGGCCTGCACTATGCCAGTGCCGTCTTCGAGGGCGAGCGCGCCTATGGCGGCCAGATCTTCAAGCTGACCGAGCACAATGAGCGCCTGCATGAATCGGCGCGCCTGCTCGGCTTCAAGATTCCCTATCCGGTCGCCGAGATCGACGAGGCCTGCCGCACGCTGTTGAAGAAGCAGGGTTTCCAGGACGCCTATGTGCGTCCGATCGCCTGGCGCGGCAGCGAGCAGATGGGCGTTTCGGCGCAGAACAACCGCATCAACTGCGCCATCGCCATCTGGCAGTGGCCGAGCTATTTCGATCCCGCGCAGAAGCTCAAGGGCATTCGGCTCGATGTCGCCGAATGGCGCCGGCCCGATCCGCGCACCGCGCCGTCCAAGTCGAAGGCCGCCGGCCTGTACATGATCTGCACGCTGTCCAAGCACGCCGCCGAGGCCAAGGGCTACGCCGACGCCATGATGCTCGATTGGCGCGGCCAGGTGGCGGAAGCGACGGGCGCCAACATCTTCTTCGTCACGGACGGCAAGATCCATACGCCGACGCCCGACTGCTTCCTGGACGGCATAACCCGCCGCACGGTGATCGGCCTGGCGAAGGACCGCGGTTTCGAGGTGATCGAGCGCGCCATCATGCCGGAGGAGCTCGAAGGTTTCGAGCAGTGCTTCCTCACCGGCACCGCCGCCGAGGTCACGCCGGTTTCCGAGATCGGTCCATACCGATTCGAGGTCGGCGAGATCGCCAAGACATTGATGAATGACTATTCCGCCGCGGTGCAGCCAAAGCATGCAATCGCTGCAGAATAGAGATAGTCACAGCTTTTTTGTGCAATAGGGGCGGTTTTCGAGCCGCCCCTTTTATTTAAGCGCGCGCGCATTTGACTTTCGAACAATTCGGCGTCTCATGATGGCGTCGGCCCGAGGAGGCTGGCGGCTATGGAGGGACTAGTTACATGGACAGCAACACGATTATTCAGATCGTTGTACAGGTAATTGCCGGCGTTGTCGGTGGCCAGGCGGTTGGCGCGGCGTTCAAGCAGGCGGCGATGGGCCAACTTACCAAAATCCTCAGCGGTGCGATCGGCGGCGTCGGCGGCGCGGCCATTCTCGGCAGCCTGCTCGGCGGCGGCGGCGTTGACGCGGCAGCGGCGGCGGGCGGCATCGGCAGCGCGCTCGACCTGAAGAACCTCCTCGGCGGCGTTGGCGGTGGCGCGATCCTGACCGGCATCGTCGGCGCGGTCATGAATGCGATGAAGAAATAGCTACGGTCTTTCGGACTTTGCCGTGGGCGGCCTCGGCCGCCCATTCCTTTTTTGACCAAGCCGGCGGCCTCGGCCGCCCAATCCTTTTGGAAACATGGCCAGCGGCCTCGGCCGCGCATTTCCTCCCGAAGTTCGGACAATGGTGGACGAGGCTCGCCGGGCTGTCTACATCAGGGCGACACTTCGAAGGAAGGGAAAGGAATGCCATGGGTCAGCTCAATGCCGGTATCGTGCCGGTCACGCCCTTCCAGCAGAACTGCACCATTCTCTTCGACATGGACGACAGGTCGGGCGTCGTGGTCGATCCCGGCGGCGATGTCGACCAGATACTGTCGGCGCTGAAGGACAATGCCATCACCGCCGGCGCAATTTGGATCACGCATGGTCATATCGACCATGCCGGCGGCGCGATGGACCTGAAGGACGCGCTGGGCATCGACATTATCGGCCCACATGAGGCCGACAAGCCGCTGCTTGCCAATCTCGAGAACCAGGCCAAACGTTTCGGCCTCACCGATCCGGTGCGCAATTGCGTGCCGGACCGTTTTCTCACCGAAGGCGAAACGGTGTCGTTCGGCAACCATGTGTTCGAAGTGCTGCATTGCCCGGGACATGCGCCGGGCCATGTCGTCTACTACAACCGGGCAGCCAAATTCGCGCATGTCGGCGACGTGCTGTTCCGCGGCTCGATCGGGCGCACCGATCTGCCCGGCGGCGACCACGCAGCGCTGATCGCCTCAATCAAGGACAAGCTTCTGCCGCTAGGCGACGACATAGGTTTCATCTGCGGCCATGGCCCGGGTAGCCGCCTTGGCGACGAGCGGCGGACCAATCCGTTTCTGACCTGACCTTCAAAAGAAAAGCGCCGCGGGGAGCGGCGCTTTTCTTGGGCAGGGAACCCAGGCGATGTTCGATCGGTCAGTTGGCTACGCAGAAATGCTGAGCGCCGTCACTGCCGGTGAAAGTGCCGGTCCGCGAATTGAAGCTGCGGTAGCGGTCCGAGCAATACTCGTACCAGCCGCGGGTCCACGGCTCGGCGTAGCGGTCGGCATAGACGACGCGCGGCTGCTGAACATAGTAGCGGCGCACCGGCCGGTAGACATAATAATCGTCACCATAGGCCGGTTCGTAATAGCGCGGCCCGGGGTTGCTGAGCGCGCTGCCGATCAGAGCGCCGGCCGCGAGGCCGACAACGCCGGCGGCGAGGGCGTCACCGCCATGATGACGATGATGGTGCCAGCGCCAGTCGTCCGCATTGGCCGCCGAGAAGGTGGCCAAGGTGGTCGCGGCAATGCCAACACTGAGGATGGCGGTCCTGAGAAAACGGTTCATTTTCGGTCTCCTTCGCGCCGGCCCGCGCGTTTTTCGGGGGATACGGACCGGCTTTAGCAAAGGTTAATAGAAGACCGTGGCTGAACGGAGGCTGAACGGAAATCGGCGTAAACGATTTTTCGAGGCCTGGGGATTTTTCGAGCCTCGGCGGTTTGCGAGGCTTGGCGATTTTCGAAGCCGGCGACGTTTCCGGACCTGGGCACAATCCGTTCCGGGGCGGGAGCGGTCCCGCCTGAAAAGCTTCCGTCGGATCCGTCGCGAGCCGGCTTAGCCGACCGACAGATTGACGGCCTTCGGACCCTTGCCGCGCTTGTCCGGCTCGGTGTCGAATGTCACTTTCTGCCCATCCTCAAGACCGGGAAGGCCCGACGCCTGCACAGCCGAGATGTGGACGAAGACATCCTTCGCGCCATCATCGGGCGTGATGAAGCCGAAGCCCTTGGCATGGTTGAAGAATTTGACGGTGCCGGTCTGCGGCATGGGAAACTCCTTTGATCCCATCAAGTCAAGTCTCGGGCCGGCAAACTGCCCGAGAGGAAATTTGTCCTTTATTTTAGCGCTATCGGCAAGAGAAAGTTTTCGCCTGCCGATCCAAGCATTTGCGCGCAAAAAAGGCGCAACCTTTTCGGTCGCGCCTTCGCAAATTCAAGCCTGTCCTGAAGCCGGTTCATGATCCTGCCGCACCATTGCATCCGCAACGATAGGCTGTTTCGGCGGATCAGGCGGCGCGCAGGTTGACCGCCTTCGGGCCCTTGCCCATGCGGTCCGGCTCGACGTCGAAGGTGACCTTCTGGCCGTCGACCAGCGTGCGCAGGCCAGAGGCCTCGATCGCGGAAATGTGGACGAACACGTCCTTGGCGCCACCATCCGGCGTGATAAAGCCGAAGCCTTTGGTGGCATTGAAGAACTTTACAGTACCGGTCTGGGCCATTGGGGAAAACTCCTTCACCCGTGTCAGTCTTGGTGGTTTGCCCGCTGCCTCGCGCCTTGGGCAAATCCCGGTGGTTGCTTCGGCGGTCATGCATTCGCGCATGGTCAAACCCCCCGCCGAAAAACGGGGTTGTCAGAGATTCACACTTATCGGGGAAAGGTCGTCCAAAACGTTCCGCTCTCCGGGTCGCAAATGCCCGAACATGATTTTTATTACACGGAAACGTGATGGTTGCAAGACGACGCTCGCGGGCGGCCAGCGGCGCGTCCAACGCTAGGCCTCGATAGACCCGGCCCTATCACCGGTCATCGGCCAGAGGCGGGCCAAGCATGGGCCAGAATGTAGGTGGCGACGACCGTTCCGTGGCTCCACAAACGATGGTTGCGTTTAACGCGCAGGATGCGAGGATACCGCGAGCCGGCATCACGCGTCGGGATGGAGGAGGGGTATATGCGGCTTCTTGCGGTGTCATGGCAGGGCGTTGTCGTTTTCACGCTGTCGGCGCTGCTGGCAGCCTGCACCGTCGTCGTCGACGATGGGCCGCGCCCGCTGCCGTCCCGGCCGCATCCGCAGCTCTGCACCATGCAGTACCAACCGGTCTGCGCCCGGCGCGGCGGCGACCGGCAGACCTTTGCCAATGCCTGCCTGGCTGAAAGGGAAGGCTACCGCATCGTGCGGGGCGGTCCTTGCCTCGACGGCGGTGGCGGTGGTGGCGAACAAGCCTTCTGCACGCGCGAATACGCGCCGGTCTGCGCCAGACGCCATGGGCAGATGCGCACCTTCCCGAACGCCTGCGAGGCGCGCGCGGCGGACTATCGCATCGTCGGCGACGGGCCGTGCTGAGCAGACCGCCGTGTCCATTCGCAAGATAGACACCGCGAGGCGCGCTGACGTTTGTCTTGAATCTCTTGCCCGCATGGCTTAGGTCCGGCGGACCAACAAATACGGCAGGTTTCCCATTAACAAAGATCGCAGAAGAGCGGCAAACGCCGGTGGCAGGCCAGGTGGCTCGGCGAGCCTGCTCGATCCTTATGTGCAAAAGGCGCTGCAACTGCACCAGGCCGGCCGGCGCCAGGAGGCTGAGGGCCTCTACCGGCAGGTCTTGGGGCAGCAGCCGAACCATGCCGCCGCGCTGCATTTCCTCGGGCTGCTGCTGCACCAGACCGGCAGGAGCGAGGAAGGGCTCGATCTCATCGAGCAGTCGGTGACGCTGCAGCCCCAGAATGCCGACTTCCTCAACAATATGGGCACGGTCATGCGCGATCTCGGGCGCGTCGCCGCCGCGATCGATTTCTTCCGCGGCGCGGTGGATATCCGGCCGGACCAACTGGCCGCGCGCGACAATCTCGGCTCGTCGCTGAAGCAGCTCGGACAGCTCGACGCGGCTGAGGAGATCTATCGCGGCACCATCGGCCGCAACCCGTTCCATGTCCGCGCGCGCATCGGCCTTGCCGAGACGATGCAGGAGGCCGGTCGGCTGGATGAGGCGATCAAGCTGTTTAGCGAGGCGCTGTCGATCCGGCCGAAGGACGCCGAGTTGCTCTACGGGCTTGGCGTCGCGATGATGGAGAAGGGCAAGCTCGGCGAGGCGGCCGATTTCGCCCGCCAGGCGTTGGCGATCGCCCCGAACATGTCGAAAGCCTGGCTGCTGCTCTCGCAGGTCAAGCGCCAGACCGAGCGCGACAAGGAGCTTTCCGGCATGGAGGCCGAGCACGCCAAGGCGCCGCAAGGCAGCCTCGCGCGCATGCAGCTCTCCTTCGGCCTGGGCAAGGTCAATGACGACCTCAAGGATTACGGTCGCGCCTTCGACTATTTCGCCGAGGGCAATGCCATCCGCCGCAAGGCGATCGACTACGATCCCGCGCGCACGCGCGGCGAATTCGAGGCGATGAAGGCGGCCTTCGACACAGCCTTCTTCGAGAAGCGCAGGCCAAGCGGCATTTCCGACGACACGCCGATTTTCGTCGTCGGCATGCCGCGCTCCGGCACCACGCTGGTCGAGCAGATCATCGCCAGCCACCCGACGGTCTTTGGCGCGGGCGAGTTGAACATCCTGAAGACGGCCGTCGGCAAGCAGTTTCCGATGAGCATGCCGGGCGGCTTCCCCGCTGGTATCGCCGATATGCCCGACAAGGCCTTCGCCGAGGCCGGCCAGGCCTATCTCGACATGCTGCATAGCCGCTATCCGGGCTACCGCCATGTCACCGACAAGATGCCGGGCAACTTCCTGCTGGTCGGCTTCCTGCACATGATGCTGCCGAAGGCCAAGATCGTCCATTGCGCGCGCGATGCGGCGGCCACGTGCCTGTCAATCTTCAAGGTGCATTTCCGCGGCGACAGCCACCGCTACGGCTACGACCTCGGCGAGCTCGCCGATTTCCATAACCTCTACACCGATATCATGGCGCATTGGCACAAGGTGCTGCCAGGCGTCGTGCATGATGTGCGCTATGAGGATTTCGTCGCCGACCAGGAAGGGCAGTCGCGGGCGCTGATGGCGTATCTCGGCCTGCCCTGGGACGACAAGGTGCTGTCCTTCCACGAGACGGACCGGCCGGTGCGCACCGCTTCCGCCGCGCAGGTGCGCCAGCCGATGTATCAGGGCTCGGTCGATCTGTGGAAGAGGTATGGGGAGCGGCTGAAGCCGCTGCTTGATCGGCTGAACTAGCACACGCGTTAGCGATTGGCCGAAGCGCCCGAACTTCGTCATCCTCGGGCGGAGCGGGAGCGAAGCGGACGCGTAGACCCGAGGATCCATTCCGTGACCTCGCGCGAAGGTTAAAGGCGGCGCAGAACAGAGGTCGTTTTGCTTCGCTGCAAAGCTCATAGGTAACGGAATGGATCCTCGGGTCTGCGTCGCGTCGCTTCGCTCCTTGCTCCGCCCGTGGATGACGACCTGACGAGCGTCTCGGCCAATCGCAACGGATTGCGATCAGCCGACACTGGCGTTCCGTCGCTCCTCAAAGCTGGATGAATGGCTGGAAGCCGCCGAAGATCATGCGCTTGCCGTCGAACGGCATGGCGGACCAGTCCATCTTGAGACGCTCATCGGCCATCACCTTGGCCATGACCGCGTCGCGGCTCTGCCTGGACTCGTAGACGACCCAGGAGAAGATGACGACCTCGTCGTCCTTCGCCTGCACGGCGCGCGGGAACGAGGTCAGCTCGCCATAGGGGACGTCGTCGCCGACGCATTCGACATAGGCGAGCGCGCCGTGCTCCATCCAGATGGCGCCGGCGTTCTCGGCCATCTTCTTGTACGCATCGAGATTTGCCTTCGGCACGGCAAGCACGAAACCATCGACATAGGACATGCTGAACTCCTCTTTGTGGCGTCTCTTCCCCTGTGGGAGAAGGTGGATCGGCGCGCAGCGCCGAGACGGATGAGGGGTGCTCCAGCTTGGCGCTAACTACCCTCACCCGGATCGCCAGTCGATTTGCGAAGGGCAATTCGGGGCAATCCAACCTCTCCCACAAGGGGGGAGGTAGACGGGCTCACTTCACCGGCGCGTTCATCGCCCAGGCGACGCCGAAGGGGTCTTTCACCTGGCCCCAGCGGTCGCCCCAGAACATCACCTGCAGCGGCGTGACGACCTCGCAGCCGGCATCCACCGCGCGCTGCCACCAGGCATCGATGTCGTCGCTGCCGAGATGCAACTGCAGCGTATAGCCTTGCGCCGCCTGGTGCGGATGACCGTGCTCGGGATAGGCATCGCCCAGCATCAGCGTCGAGCCGTTGACGTAGAGATGGATGTGCATGGTGCGGCCCTTGTCGTCAGGCGGATAGGCGAACACTTCCTCCGCGCCGAAAGCCTTCTTGTAGAACTCGGCGGCCTTGATAGCGCCGTCGACCTGCAGGTAGGGAGTCAATCCGCCAAGGACCTTGGCGCGGGGCGGGGTCTGGTCGTTCATTCTCGTGTTCCTCTTCACGGGTTGATCCGGTTTTGCGACCCCAGGACGGATGAGGCGGCGGCGATCCTACATGGCCCGCGAATTATTTTTTTGAGTAGCTGGCCCAAACAGCTCGGGCGACAAGCGCGGCTGCAAAACGATCGCATCGAAAGCGACTTATATGACCTTCGCCGAGAAGGTGGCGGCGCGGCGGCTTTCGCGCGTTTCGAAAATCTCCGGAAAGCCGATGTCCTTGCGCAGCTCGGCCGGCAGCGACAGCAGGATGCGCTCGCTGCGATGACGGGCGCGCGCCTGGACGTAGCGGTTGGCAAGACGGCCGATGGATGACAGTACCGACATGATGTCTCTCCCTGGTTGATGCCGGCATCATCGTGTCGGCATCCCAAGGACGAGGCGGCAATCGGCGATCCGACAGGTCGCCCTCGATTTTTTTTTCAGAGCACCGACGCGGCCAGCGCGGTGTCGTAATATTCCACCATCTCGATGATCTCGCCGTCGCGGACCGTCCAGAAATTGGCGGTGCGCATGATGAGCTCCTCGCCGGTGGCGCGGCGCGTCATGTGGATCTCGACCTGCGCGGCCACCTTGTCGCCGCCGTCGATGAGCTCGACCGGGACAAAATGCCGGTACTCGAAGTCGTCATCGAGCGCCAGCAGCCTGGCGAGGAATTCCTGCTTGCCGTGCGCGGTGCCGGCATGACGCGATTGCCGGGGATCGGCAATCCAGCGGAACACGACATCTTCAGCGCACCGAGACAAGGCGCCCTCGATGTCGCGATCCACATAGGCCTGATAGAGATTGCTGACGATTTCCACTGCACGCATGGCCCATTCCCTCCATGGCTAAGCAGTTCAGCATGCGCTTTTTTTAGCAGGTGGAAAAGTATCGCCGAGCCGGCAGCAACGCCTGTCGGGCCGGCAGCGCCGGCCCAACAGAGGTATCGTCTCAGCTCGGCATCTCGGCGACCAAGCGGAAGAAGGCTTCCGGGTCGTCGACCTCGGTCAGCCGCCGCTTGTCGATCAGCCAGAAGCGATTGCCGACGGCGCGGATGAAGGAGCGATCATGCGAGGCAAGCAGGCAGCTCGCCTGATGCTTCAACAATTCGTCCTCCAATGCTTCCTGGCCGTCGATGTCGAGATGGTTGGTCGGCTCGTCGAGCAGATAGAAATTGGGATGGATGAGCCTGAGCACCAGCATCATCAGCCTCGATCTCTGTCCGCCGGACAGAGCGCCGATGTTCCTCTCCTGCATCTCGATCGCGACGCCGGCGCCGGCGAGCAGCGAGCGGGCGCGCTGCTCGCCGACCTCGAAGCGGCGCGAGACCATCGCCAGCGGCGTGTCGTCGCCATCGATGCCCGACAGCGCCTGATCGCTGTAACCGAGCACGGTCGACGGCGTCACCTTGATGTTCGCGACCGATCCCGGCTCGGCGATGGCGCCGCGGATCATTGCGATGAAGCGCGTTTTGCCGACGCCGTTGCGGCCAAGCAGCACGATGCGATCGCCTTGGCAGATGTGGCGCTTGCCGGTCCTGAACAACAGCGTGCCGTCAGGGGTTTCGACCGCCGCGTCCTCCAGCGTGATCAGCACCTTGGCGTGGGTGCCGCGGTTGGCCAGCTTGATCGCGCCGGCCGAACGCTCGCGATGCGCTTGTATGGCGGCGTCCTCCAGCTTCTCGGCACGTTCCTTGAGCTGCCTGGTCTTCACCGTCAAAAGGTCGCTGCCGGAATTGATGCCGATATTGTTCAACTTGGCGGCCTGCTTGCGCAACTGCTGGGCGATCTTCATGTCGCGCCCGAACTTGCGCGCCGTCGAGGCATCGAGCTCGTCGAGCGCCTGCCTGGCGCGCGAATAAGGCAGCGCGAACACCGGCGATTCTTCCGGGCGCAGGAACAGGGTACGGTTGATGGCCGCGTCGAGGAAGGCACGGTCGTGGCTGGCGATGATGACCGGCACATCGCGTGGCAGCGCATTGAGCCATGTTTCCAGCTGGCTGATCCTGGCGAGGTCGAGATGATTGGTCGGCTCGTCGAGCAGAAGCACGTCGGGATCGGTGACCCAGACGCGGGCGATCAGCGCCAGACGCTGCCAGCCGCCGCTCAGAGCGCGCATCGGCCGGCCGCGCATGTCTTCCGGCACCTCGAGCGAATCCAGCACGACGTCGACGCGCCAGAACTCGCTGTCGCGCTGTTCGGGCGGCAAGGCATCGGCGACGACGTCATGGAAGCTGCGGCCGAGGAATGCGTCAGGGATGGATTGCTCGACATGGCCGACGCGCAGGCCGCGCGACCAGGTGATGTCGCCGGTGGTGGGTTCGAACGCGCCGGCCAGGCATTTGAGAAGTGTGGATTTGCCACGGCCATTGGCCGCGACGATGCCGAGCCGG
This sequence comes from Mesorhizobium sp. CA6, assembly GCF_020165035.1. Classification (NCBI taxonomy): domain Bacteria; kingdom Pseudomonadati; phylum Pseudomonadota; class Alphaproteobacteria; order Hyphomicrobiales; family Phyllobacteriaceae; genus Mesorhizobium; species Mesorhizobium sp. CA6. The sequence continues at coordinate 406,409 of NZ_JAIUHI010000003.1, forward strand.
TCGCCGGAGCCGATGATGAGGTCGAGGTTGGAGAAGAGCGGCGCACTCATGGTGACGCCGAGGGATTTGAGGCTGATCAGGGCCATGTCGATTTCTCTGGTCTGTCCGGAAAATCCGGCTCAATGCACTTTGACGGTGCGCCCCTAGGCCATCAGGCCAGGTTCAGCGGCACCACGAAGGGCAGACCAAAAATCGAAGCGGGAAAACCCGGACCGTCCTGGTCAGCCCTGCAAGCGAGCTCGCAGGGCACAGACAGGGCCGCGCTGACGGTGGTGGCAGTAGTTCACGCAGCCCTCCTTTCCAGATGTTCGAGTTGAGAATTGGGTACACCGGGGGAGGGGCGGAGGCAAGTGGTCCGCACTTCCCTTCTCCCCTTTGTGGGAGAAGGTGGATCGGCGCGTAGCGCCGAGACGGATGAGGGGGTGTTCCAGCGGAGTGAGACGGCCGCGACCTCTTCGCTGGACAAACGGTGTCGCCAAGCTGGAGCACCCCTCATCCGTCGCATTCGGCGACACCTTCTTCCACAAGGGGAGAAGGAAAAGATGCTACTGCCCCGGCCGGCCGGTCTTGCCCGGCCGGCGTTTTTGACGCCGCTCGTCGCCAGGGTCCTCGTAGGAGCCGATGCCGGCTCGCTGGCGGACGATCGGCTTGTCGTCTCGTTCCTTCGCGCCCGTCCTGCCGGACATCTCCCCCGCCGGAGGAGGCGTTGGCTGCGGCTTCGCCGGCTTCTTGCCCTCGACCGGTTTCTCCGTGCGGCGCACGGTCATCTCGTCGAGCGAGTTCTTCCTGAACAGGGGCTTTGTCGGCTCGCCGGGAATGCCGAAATCGGAACCGTGCGCTTCCTGCGCGCTCTGCTTCTTGAACAGCGAACGCGACACTGCGCCGGCCGGGGTCGTCATGTCGGTGCCGGGCCCCATGTCGTCGATCGACGGCTTGGCGAAGAGCGGCTTCTTCACCGGCACGGCGCCATCCGCGCCCATCTCGTCCAGATGCGGCTTGCGGAAGAGGTTGGGCCGGGCAGCCTTTGCCGCCTCCTCGGCGGCACGTGCCTCATCGAGCTTGCGGAAGCGCTCCTGTTCCTCGACCGTGCGATGCTTGGCCACGCCCTTATTGTGCTTGCCCTTTTCGCGGCCTGAGGCAGGGCTTTGGCCTTCCACCTCGCGCGCCAGCGGGTCGTCGGAGATGGCAAGCTCCATCTCGCGCAGCCGCTTGATCTCGTCGCGGACGCGAGCCGCCTTCTCGAAATCGAGATTGGCGGCGGCGTCGCGCATCTGCTTGTCCAGCGCCTCGAGGTGCGTCTTCAGATTGTTGCCGATCATCGCCCCGGCGTCGTCGGTGAACTGCGAGATGTCGGCGCGGACATGGTCCTTCTCGTAGACCGAGTCGAGGATGTCGGCGATGCGCGACTTGACCGATTCCGGTGTGATGCCGTTGGCGGCGTTCCACTCCATCTGCTTCTCGCGGCGGCGGTTGGTCTCGGCCATCGCCCGTTCCATCGAGCCGGTGATCTGGTCGGCGTAGAGGATGACCTTGCCGTCGACGTTGCGGGCGGCGCGGCCAATGGTCTGGATCAGCGAGGTTTCCGAACGCAGGAAACCTTCCTTGTCGGCATCGAGAATGGCGACGAAGCCGCATTCGGGAATGTCGAGGCCCTCGCGCAATAGGTTGATGCCGACCAGCACGTCGAAGGCGCCGAGGCGCAAATCGCGCAGGATCTCGATGCGCTCCAACGTGTCGATGTCAGAATGCATGTAGCGGACGCGGATGCCGTTCTCATGCAAATATTCGGTGAGGTCCTCGGCCATGCGCTTGGTCAGTACGGTGACCAGCGTGCGATAGCCGGCCCGGGTCGTGTCGCGGATCTCGCCGACAACATCGTCGACCTGGCTCTTGGCCGGGCGCACCTCGACCGGCGGATCGATCAGGCCAGTCGGGCGGATGACCTGCTCGGCGAAGACGCCGCCGGACTGCTCGAGTTCCCAGGCGCCGGGTGTCGCCGAAACCGCCACCGACAGCGGGCGCATGGCGTCCCATTCCTCGAAGCGCAGCGGCCGGTTGTCCATGCAGGACGGCAGGCGGAAACCATACTCGGCCAGCGTCGCCTTGCGGCGGAAGTCGCCGCGATACATGCCGCCGATCTGCGGCACGGTGACATGGCTTTCGTCGATGAAGATCAGCGCATTGTCGGGCACATATTCAAACAAGGTCGGCGGCGGATCGCCGGGCTGGCGTCCGGTCAGGTAACGCGAATAGTTCTCGATGCCGGCGCAGGAGCCGGTCGCCTCCAGCATCTCCAGATCGAAGCGCGTGCGCTGCTCCAGCCGCTGCGCCTCCAGCAAACGGCCAGCCTTTTCAAGCTCTTGCAGGCGATGCTTGAGCTCCTCCTTGATCGACTTGATGGCTTGATTCAAGGTCGGGCGCGGCGTCACATAGTGCGAGTTGGCGTAGATCTTGACGCTCTTCAGCTCGCCGGTCTTCTGGCCGGTGAGCGGATCGAACTCGGTGATCTGTTCGATCTCGTCGCCGAACATCGAGATGCGCCAGGCGCGGTCTTCCAGGTGGGCGGGGAAGATCTCGATGGTGTCGCCGCGCACGCGAAACGAGCCGCGCACGAAGTTGATGTCCTGGCGCTTGTACTGCTGGGCGACGAGGTCGGCGAGAAGCGAGCGCTGGTCGAGCCGGTCGCCGACCTGCATCTGGAACGTCATCGCCGTGTAGGTCTCGACCGAGCCGATACCATAGATGCAGGACACCGAGGCGACGATGATAACGTCGTCGCGTTCCAACAGCGAGCGGGTCGCCGAGTGGCGCATGCGGTCGATCTGTTCGTTGATCGAGGATTCCTTCTCGATATAGGTGTCCGTGCGCGGGACGTAGGCTTCCGGCTGGTAATAGTCGTAATAGGAGACGAAATACTCGACCGCGTTCTCGGGGAAGAATTTTTTGAACTCGGCATAGAGCTGCGCGGCAAGCGTCTTGTTCGGCGCCAGGATCAAAGCAGGGCGCTGCGTCTCCTCGATCACCTTGGCCATGGTGAAGGTCTTGCCCGAGCCGGTGACGCCGAGCAGCACCTGGGTGCGGTCGTTCCGCTCGACGCCTTCGACGAGGTCCTTGATGGCTGTCGGCTGATCTCCGGCGGGCTCGAAATCCGAGACCATCTTGATGGCGATGCCGCCCTCAGACTTTTCCGGGCGGGCCGGACGGTGCGGCGTCCACAGCTGGCCGTCCTTGTGCAGCGGATTGCCGGATTCGATCAGCGCCGACAGCGCCGCGACCGTCGCGGTGACGCCGCCGGACGAAACCGACTCGGCATCCTCCAGGCTGATGTCGAGGCCGGCCACAGGGTTGAGGCCAGCGGCCGCGCGCTCCTTCGCCGAGGCAGCGCCGCCCATCGAGGTGCCGCGCGCGGTGCGGCCGGGCGCCGACGAGCGCTCGGGTATCTTCTTCGGCGCTTTTGCCTTCGGCTGCTTTTCAGCTTCACGTTCGATCTGCCCGGCCCAATCGGAGATCGAGCCGGTCAGCGGCGCGCCGGAAAAGTCGGCCTGCGGCGCTTCCGCGAAGCCGCCGGGCTCCAGCGGCTCGGCGGCATCGAGGAATTCGGTCAGCGGGCTGCGCCGCTTCGGCGCGCCGTCTTGCGAAGGCGTCTTCTTGTCAGGATGTCTGGCCATGGCCCGAATATGGGAGGACTCGGCCGAAATGGAAAGAGCGGAGTGAAAGGGCTCCGGCCGAGCGCGGACGCTGCTGACAGAAGGCTGTCAGGAAAGGGGTCATGATCCGATTGGCCTGGGAGCGTCTGCGATTGCGGCAAGCGCCGCGGCGACGGCGGCGGCGCGGTGGGCCTTCGGCCCGTCAACCGGCCAGACCAGGCGGCGCTTGATGGTCAATGCCGGAACCTCGCGGGCAATCTCGACGAGCTGGCCGGAGCGGAAATGCTCCCTCAGCACCAGTTCGCTGGCAAGCAGCGCGCCCATGCCGGAAATCGCGGCATGCGCGGCCAGCACGGTCAAGGGGAATCGCGGTCCGTGGTCGATGTTCTTGCGTTGGCGGCGGGCGGCGGCGAACCAGTTTGCCCATGTGGGGTAGACGTCGTCGCCCATCGTCTGGTCGATGTGGAGGAGGGGCAGGCGGTCGAGCACTTCGGCGCTGTCTTGATCTGTGCGGTTGCGGATCAGCGCCGGGGCACAGGCCGGGACCACCCTTTCGGTGAAAAGATCGGCCGATGCGAGATCCCTGGCCGTGCTGTTGCGGTAACTGATGGCGAGGTCGATGCCTTTCTCCAGCATCGAATCCAACGCGATCGACACGACGATGCGCACGTCCAGTCTGCCGAGAGCCGCGCGGACATTGCCAAGGCGCGGCGCCAGCCAAAGCGAGGCGAAGGACGGATCGGCGGCGATGGTGAAGGTATCGGCACGGCGCTCGAAACGCAGCCGCCGCAGTCCGGAGGCCAGCGCGTCGAAGCCGCGGTCGATGTCTGGCAGCGCCGTCTCGGCGATGCGTGTGAGCGCGATGCCGTTGCCCTCGCGCCTGACCAGCTTGACGCCAAGCCGGTCCTCCAGCTGCCGCAACTGATGGCCGACGGCGCCCGGCGTGACGCCGAGCTCGTCGGCGGCGCGCGTCAGGCTGCCTGTGCGCGCGGCGGCTGCAAGCGCACGCAAGGCCGACAGCGGGAGGTCGCGAAGAAACGCCATGGATTGAGAATAGCTCAAAACTTGCGAAAACAAACTCGTTTGCAAGAAAAGCCGCGAGCGCCCTACCGTTGTTGAAGCCAACTCAATCCAGGAAAGCCGTCGCCATGCTCGATATGCAGACTCAGTCCGTCCCCGCCGGCCAGGCACTCGCGACGCGCTCCTTGCGGTCGATGCGCAATGAAGGACCGCGCATGGCCGTGGAATTCGATGACGGCAGCGCCGGCCGGCTGTCGATGCGCTGGCTGCGGCTTGCCTGCGAATGCGGGATATGCGGCGACACCGCTTCCGGAAAGCGCTGGCTGACGCCTGCCGATGTTCCGGCCGATACCCGCGCGACCTCGATCGAGATCTCGACGGATGGGACGATGGACATGGTCTGGCAGGACGGCCATGTCTCGCGCTTCGCGGCGGACTTTCTGGCGGCCCATGCCGGACGCGGCGGCGACTTCGGCGCTCCACGCTTTCAGCCGGAACTGTGGAATAGCGATCTCGGCGCGCGGCTTGGGCGCTTCGCCTTCGACGCCGTGGTGGAGGATGACGCGGCGCTTTTCCAGTCGCTGCGCGCCTTGCGCGACCATGGTATCGCCATGCTAACCGGCGTCCCGGCCGAGCCGGAGGCGACGCTGCGCGTCGCCGGCCGCTACGGGCCGGTGCGCGAGACCAGCTACGGCAAGGTTTTCGATCTGATCTCGCGGCCCGACGCGCGGGTGGCCGGAGAAACGGCGCGCGCGCAAATTCCGCACACGGACGAGCCGTTCCGCTATTCGCCGCCGGGCTTCATCTTCTTCCATGCCATCAGGACCGGCGTCGGCAGCGGCGGCACCTCGTTGATGGTCGACGGTTTTCAAATTGCCGGACGGATGCGCACAAACAGTCCGGATCTGTTCGACCTGCTCGCGCGGCATGGCGTGATATTCCATCGCGAGCATGCCGGCGACGTGTTCTTCAGCGCCGAGGCGCATGTCATCAGCCTCGACGCGAGCGGCGCCGTCACCGGCATACGCTTCAACGATCGCTGCCTGGCGCCGCAGACGGGCGCTGTCGATGAGATCGACGGGCTGATCGAGGCGCTTGCCGAGCTGACCCGGCTGATCTGCGATCCGGCGAACCAGTTCCGGCATCAACTGCAGCCCGGCGAGGTGCTGGTCTTCGATAATCAGCGGGTCCTGCACGGGCGCACCGAATTCGATCCGACACTGGCCGTCCGCCATCTCAGAAGCTGCAACCTCGACCGCGACGGCGTCCACAGCGCCTTCCGCACCCTGGCGCGGCGCTTCGCGCCGGAAGAGGCGCAAGCGGTGCTTTATCAGGGCGCAATTTTCTGACGATAGCCGGGGGGACGGCGTCGACCTCGAAGGTTCGGTTCCTCGCCCCCGCCAGAGGCGGGGGAGAGGTGTCCGCGAAGCGGACGGAGAGGGGTTTCGTAAGGCGCAAGGCCTTCTTTTCAAAGCGCTTTTCGCCGCCCGGACCGGCGCCCCCCTCTCCGTCTCGGCTTCGCCGAGCCACCTCTCCCCCATTTCATGGGGGCGAGGAACCTAAGACCGCGGGCCTCAATTGAACCACAGCGCAAAGGTCAAAAAACCGGCGCCGCTGAACTGGCGCTGGATCTGGTCGAAATCGTCGCTGGTGAGGATCTTGCCGCTTTCGAGATAGGGCGCGATGCCGGGACCGGTGATCGAAAGAACCAGGTCAAAAGGTTTTGGCTCGTCGAAGAAGCGCTTCATGTTGATGCCCTTCCCGGTAATGCGGAAATGCGGCAGCAGCGCGCGGCCTTCGAGAAGATCCTCGGCTATCGTCAGCGTGGCGAGCCAGGCCTGCACCTGTTCCTCGCCGACCTCGAGGCCGGTCAGCGGGTTGACGCCCTTCTGCTGCGGTCCCGGCAGCCATTCACGGTCATTGTCGGTCTCGGCCAGGATCGATTTCCAGTCCTCGCGCGACAGCTGGATCATCTCCAGCAGGTGGCGCCGCGCGGCTTGCCGACGTTCCGGCTCGACCACCGGCCAGTTGACGAGATGCACCAGCGAGATGAAGTCGGCGAAGCGCCATTCCGAGGCGAACATGTTGCCGCTCATGCCGCCGTCCAGCGGCACGAGCGTATCCTGCAATGGCAGTTTCGCGCGCGGGAACAGCATGTGGAACGAGCCGTCAAAGGCATTGCGGAAATCATGCGCCAGCCAGAAATCGGCCTGCGCCATCAGGAACTCGGCATAGCCTTGCAGCCAAAAACCGTCGGCGCGGTCGAAGCGGAAGGTGAGCGAAGGCGCGGCATCGCTCGGTTCGACGCTGCCGCGTGAGAGCGACGCCATGATGGCGGTGATGCTTTCGTCGGGCGCGAGCTTGCCATCTTCATTGAGGTCGATGCCGACATGGGTGAGGTCGACAATCATGCCGATATCGGCATCCTTTGGCACGGAGCCAAGCGTGACGGCGGATTTCTCCAGCCGGTCACGGAAGGCGACCAGGATGGCGCGGAATTCTTCGTAGGTCAGCGGCTGCGGGTGGGGATTGTCGGGCACCGGCAACCGCATCAGCGGCAGCATGAAGGATCTCGGGCTCTCGAAACCGTGGCGATGCAGGCCGCCGGCGAGGAGCTCGAGCGCAGTGAAGAATTCGCCGGCGCCGGCCGCATAGGCTGAGGCTGGGTCCTTGGCCGCTGCCGCCTCCAACGTCGACAGCGCCGTGTTCCGGTCGCTCACGCTCTTGGCCTCGAACATGGACTTGGCCGCGTCCGGCATCTCCGCCCAGGCAACGGACGCCGGCAGGAATGCAAACAAGGCTGCTGCAAGGATCACTCTACGCATCGTCATCGCTCTCCACTGCTCCACGTCGTGAGCATACACGGATTTCGGTCAGTCCGAGATGCCCGCCGCGGGATCGCCAGCAACCCGCTTCAACCGATCCATCAGACAGTCTACACAGGGCGAAACTGGATGGGCCCGTGTCGAACTATCCGCTTGCCTATAAACTGTCATGGCTGCCGCGCCTGCTGAGACCGTCGCTTGCCGGCGACAGAAGCGGCTTCGCGGCGCCCGCGGCGACGTTGCTCGATCCGCAGCCCACACGGAAGGTGCGGCTGGCGTTCGTCGGCGATATTTCGGCAGTCGCCAATCGCGATGCGCCGGATTGCGATCCGGCAATCACGACGCTGCTTTCATCCGCCGACCTCGTGATCGGCAATTGCGAAAGTCCGATCGTCGAACGAGCACGCGCGGTCATAGGCACGCGGCTCGGCACGCATCATGCGATGAGCGAGCATTTCCTGGCCGATGCGCTCGCAGCCGCCGGCATCGCGCGCGACAGGCTCGTTCTGTCCCTGGCCAACAACCACGTGCTCGATCAGGGCATCGCCGGTTTCGACGAAACGCTCGCTGCGCTGAACCGGCTCGGGGTCCGGACCATCGGCACGGTTGCCGGCGGGCCCCTCCAGCGTCATGCGGCCGGACCGCTGACGATCGGCTTTGCGGCTTTCACGCTCTGGCGCAACACGGATGCCGCGCCGTTCGAAGAACGCATCTCGATGCATGCCGCCGAATGGCCGAGCGACGCTGCATCCGGCATCGATCTCATCTGCGCCGTGCCGCACTGGGACTGGGAGTTCCGGCATTTTCCACGACCTGCGACGCGGGCGCTGGCGAGACGGCTGGCGGATCGCGGCGTCCGGCTGATCGCGGGGCATCACGCGCATGTCGTGCAGCCCATCGAGCGCATCGGCGACAGCGTGATCGCCTACGGCCTTGGCGATTTCCTCGGCACTGCGCTCGCCAGACTGCCATGGCCGGCACGCATCGGCTCGATATTCGTCGTCGATGTCAGCGCCGATCCGGCCACGCGGGGTAGGATCGCTGCCTATAGGCTGCATTTCTTCGTGCGGCTGCGTGCAGGCAACCATGAGCGGCTGCTGCCGATCGAAGTTCTGGATGGAGTGCTCAAGCAGCGGGTCGCGGCCCGACTGGTGGCGATTTTTCCCATGGCGGGAAGTGGGCGATAGACCTCAGCAATCGAAGCCGTATTGGGCGCGCATGTACTCGGCCTCCTTCTTCGACATCTTCTTGAGCATCACGCAGACGGTGAAGCTGCCGACCTGGCGGCCGTTCCTGGTGTAGCCCCAGTCGGAGATGTCGTCCCTGGTGAATTCGATGTTCTGGCCAAGGACGACGTTGCGGACGATTTCCGGCTCGTTCGCCAATATCCCGACGAAGCCGTTGGCCGTCCGCTTGAAGGGAATGACCCAGAAATGCTCCGTCGCCTTGCCGTCGACGATCATCACCTTCAGCTTGAACCTGTCGGTTCCCGGCGGCGGAGCGTCGGACAGGTTCAGGAATTCATCCAGGCTGGATCGCGCCTTCTCGACCGCCGCCGCCATCTCGGCGTCGTCGGATGCGATCACCATAGCCTTGTCGTCGCCTTCCGCCCTGGCATGCAAGGGAGCGAGCGCCAGCAGCAGGGATAACGCGATACGAACGGCAATTGTCATGACACCCCCCGGTGAAGGCCAATATCCTGTGCGTTATCTTCGGGCAATGTGTCGGCTTGATCAATCCGGTCTGCGGTTGCGAAGCGGCCCTATTGTCATCGGGCAATGATAAGGGAATGGCTGTTCGGGCCGACCTGAACCTTGGGCAGACTTACAGCCCGGTCAATCCGGCCAGCCAGCTTGCCGAGCGCTTCGCCACGTCCACCGTTGCGCCGGCAGCGCGGCTGAGGTCGGTCTTGACCACGGCATAGCCGGCCTTGGTGCGGTAAAGCACGGCGCGGCCGCCATCGACCGACCCGTCGAAGGCCACGGGCTTTGCCGATTCCGTTTCGCTGGCGGTCACCGTTCCGCCGACCGGAGCGCTCGGGCGATGGTCGAGCTCGGGCGGCAGCGGGGCGATGGTTTCGACAACGCGGTTCCTGGGTTTCAGATCCGGCCTGGAAGCTTTCTCGGCAAGCTCGGAGGAAGCGGCCGAGCCCTTGACGCGGCAGATGCCTGAAACCAGCGGATAGTCGAAATTGCGCTGGTGCAGCATCTGGCTCTTCATCGCCGCTTCGCAGTCGGCGAGCGTCGCCCACTTGGCCGGCGTCTCGCCGATATATTCGCAGAGCTTGGCGTCGCAGTCGCAGCCGACAATGGTCATGGCGACAAGGGCGGTCTTGATCACGGTCTTGTCCCTTTAAATGTTCCCAAACCGATCAATCGCCCGGGAACAAGGCGGGATTTGGCCGCGATTGTGGATTGTGCGTGTCGATGCGTTACGGAAGGTTGCTTGGCCGGCGACTATGGCCGGAAAGCATCCGCGGCGGACGGCCCGGGAGGCGCGGTAGCCTGTGCGGCGGGCCAAAAAGACAGTCGGCGCTGGGATTTCTCCCAGCGCCTCCCTGTCAGATCAGGAACCAGTCAAGGCAGCAACTTCCGTAAAGTCGTCGCGCCAGGCCAGCCTTGATTTTGACGGTCCTGCCAGTCGCCGCCCGAAGGGCAGCTCCCGTTCCAGACCACGCCGATCTCCACCCTTGCGGGCTTCGCCCAGCGTGCCATCGAAGGTTTTCACCGGCCTTCATGGCAGCATCGGTCCGCCGTCGGCGTTGGCACGCTTTCCGCGGCACCCGTAGGTCTCGGCATCCGTCCCTCAAACAGGCGAGCCTGCTCTCGTTCTGGGCCGTACGGGCCTCAGGAAATCCGCCTTGCGCTTTTGCCTTTCGGCTGGGCGTTCGGTAGCCGCCTGAGATGGGTTGAATGTACGCCGGGCAAGGGTTCCAGGGAATGCCGGCGCGCCTGTGGATAGCGGGATTATCGGGGACCAATGGCAAAAGCCGCGGAATCCGGCGGCCGAACCGCTTAGACAGCCTGCCCCGCTTTTCTGTGACCGCTCGACGTTGGAGCCTTGCTCCGGCGCCCGGTCCGCGTTTCAATGTCGGCAAAAGACTTTGGGTACTAGTTGCGCGACTTGCCTCGGGGGAGGTCGACTTGAAAGTCGGGGTGGTTCTCAATCCGATTGCCGGCGGCGGCAGGCTCAAGCGGCATTGGGCGGAGGCCGCGGCATCGCTCAACAGGAATTTCGGCGATTTCGACTTGCGGGAAACTCAGGCCAGCGGCGACGCAGAGCGGCTGGCGATCGATCTCGCCGCCAGCGGGTGCGACCTGGTGATCGCGGCAGGCGGCGACGGCACCGCAAGCGAGGTGGCCGACGGGTTGCTGCAGGCACAAGATGAGACCGGCCAGGAAGCCGCGCTTGGCCTTCTGCCCTGTGGTACCGGCATCGACTTCGCGCGCGGGCTCGACTTGCCGCGCGGCATCGATGCCGCGCTGAAGCGGATCGCCGATTCCAATGCGCGAAAAATCGACGCCGGCCGCATCTGCTACATCGACGACCACGGCGCGCTGGCCAGCCGCCACTTCATCAACATCGCCAGCCTCGGCCTGTCCGGCGCGACGGATCGCGCCGTCAATGCGGACAAGCGCAAGGGCAGGGTCTCGGCCAAGGCGCTGTTCTTCTGGCGCACCGTGCTGGAGTTCATCCGCTACCGTTTTCAGGATGTCAGGATCACCATCGACGACGGCGAGCCGGTCGAGGCGCGCATGGCGCTGGTGGCGGTGGCCAACGGCAAATTCTTCGGCGGCGGCATGATGATAGCGCCGGACGCCGAGCTCGCCGACGGCCAGTTCGATATCATCATCCTGCGGGCCGTCGGCAAGCTTGGGCTGATCCGCGACCTCCGCCTGCTCTACGGCGGGCGCCACCGCAACCATCCGGCAATCACCATCCTGCGTGGCCGCAAGGTGCTGGTCGAGCCGCTCGGCGATGCCGAGAACAACGGCGCGCTGGTCGACATAGACGGCGAGTCGCCAGGCCGAATTCCGGCGACGTTCGAGATCCTGCCCGGCGCGCTGACGCTGAGAGGTTGAATCAGCCGGCTAAGGGGCCGATTCAGCCGGTGCGGTCAGGCAATTGAAACAGCTGGCTAATTTCTGCCGGGTTACAGTTCGAGCTTCGCCGGAAAGCCCGGCGCGCGAAGCTCCACGCCGACTTCATCCTCAAGCAGCTTGACGATCTGTGTCGACCAGGCACCACCGCCATAGGCGCGCTTACCCTCTTCGAAAATCGCGTGGACGCGGGTGGCAAGATCGAGCGGCGCGCCGAAATCCCTGGCCATGGCAAGCGCGAAGCCGAGGTCCTTCAGTGCCAGGTCCATGGTGAAGCCGATGTCGTAGGAGCCGTTGAGCACGAGCTGGCTTTCGGTTTCGTGGACGAAGCTGTTACCGGAAGAGGCGACGATGGCGTGGTAGGCCTGGGCGAGATCGAGCCCGCCCTGCTTCGCCAGCATCAACGCTTCGCCGGCAGCGACGAGATGAATGAAGGCGAGCATATTGGTGATGACCTTGATCACCGCCGCCGAGCCGACCGGGCCCATCAGGAAGGATTTCGCGCACATCGCCTCGATGGCCGGACGATGGCGTTCGTAGAGCGCCGCATCGCCGCCGACGAGCGCCGTGATCCTGCCCACTGCGGCCAGATGCACGCCGCCGGTCACCGGGCATTCGAGCGTCTCGATGCCTTGTGCCGATGCCAGCGCGGCGAGTCGTAAAATCTCGTCACGGCCATTGGTCGACATCTCGATCCAGGTGCCGCCCGCGGGCAGGCCCTGGAGCAATCCGTCGGGGCCGGCGAGCACAGTTTCGCTGACCTTCGGCGAGGGCAGGCAGGTGATCGCGTTGCCGGCGCGGGCAGCGGCTTCCGCCGGACTCGCCGCCGCCGTGGCGCCGAGCGCGACAAGGCGCTCGACCGCCCCCGGGTCGCGGTCGAAGACGGTGACGGCAAAGCCGTTGCGCAGCAGGCTGGCGGCAAGGTTGCCGCCGAGATGGCCAAGGCCGACGAAGGCGTAAGCGAGGGTCACGGCATCAGCGGCGTCTGCATCATCTGCAGATGCAGCTCCTTGCCGCTATAGGGATGGGCCTCGCAGACCGCCTCGTCGAGCTCGACGCCGAGGCCGGGCTCTTTCGAGGGGATGACGTTGCCGTCCTGCCATTCGATTTTCTTTTTGAGCAGCGTGGCGTGGAAACCGTCCCACTGCTTGAGCGATTCCAGGATGAGGAAGTTGGGCAGCGTCACCGCGAGCTGGATGTTGGCGGCGCCGACGATCGGGCCGCAGTAGCAGTGCGGCGCGACCTGGATGTGGTAGGCCTCGGCCATGGCGGCGATCTTCTTCGTCTCGAGAATGCCGCCGGAGCGGCCGAGATCCGGCTGCAGGATGGTCGCGGCGCGGTTCTCGATGACGCGGGCGAACTCGAACTTCGTCGTCAGCCGCTCGCCGGTTGCTATCGGGATGGAGGTCTGGCGGGCGACTTGCGCCATCACCTCGGGCATATCAGGCGGCACCGGCTCCTCGAACCACAGCGGATCGTAGGGCTCGATGGCGCGGGCGAGGCGCAGCGCGCCCGAGGCGGTGAACTGGCCATGCGTGCCAAACAGGATATCCGCCCTGTTACCGACTGCTTCGCGGATCGCCTTGACCATGCGCGCCGACAGGTCGATGTCGATCAAGCGCGGCTGATGGCCGTCATAGGCGGTGTAGGGGCCGGCCGGATCGAGCTTCACGGCATTAAAACCCTGCTCGACATATTCGAGCGCACAGGCGGCCGCCATATCGGGGTCATTGTAGACGTTCTTGCCGCGCGCATCTTCCGAATGGACGCTGCCGGTGTGCGGATAGAGGTAGGTGTAGGAGCGCAGGGTCTCGTGCACCTGGCCGCCGAGCAGCTTGTAGACCGGCTTGCCGGCCTCCTTGCCGACGATGTCCCAGCAGGCCATTTCGAGCGCCGAGAAGCAGCCCATGCCGGAAACGTCGGGGCGCTGGGTGAAGCCGGAGGAATAGGCGCGGCGGAAGAAATTCTCGATGTCGTGCGGATCGCGGCCGACGAGATAGCGCTCGGCCATGTCCTCGATCATCGTCGCGGTGACATGCGCGGAGAAGGTGGCGTTGTAAGCCTCGCCATAGCCGACCACGCCGCCATCGGTGGTGAGCTTGACGAAGATGAAATACTTGCCGCCGATGCCGGGCGGCGGGTTGCCGACAACCCAGGTCTTCACGTCGGTGATTTTCATTTGTGATCCTCCAGAACCAGGTCGGCGCCTTTCCATCCGGTCAGGATCGCGGCGGCGTTGGTGTTGCCCGTGATGTTGTCGGGGAAAATCGAAGCGTCGATGACGCGCAGGCCGTCCAACCCATGCACCCGAAGCCGCGGGTCGACGACGGCGCGCGCGGGGTCCGGTCCCATGCGGCAGGTCGAGACCGGGTGATAGACGGTGCCGGAGCGTTTCCTGAAATCCTGGATCAGGTCGGCGTCCGACTGGATCGAGGGGCCGGGCAGCACCTCTTCCTCGATGATCTCGGCCATGGCCGGCATCGAGGCGATCTTGCGCACGAACTTCACCGCCGCCAGCATCTCGTCGACATCGGCATTGGTCGAATAGGCGTTCGGCGTGATCCTTGGATAGTCGCGCGGATCCTTCGAGCGGATCATGATCTCGCCGCGGCTCGAGGGCCGGCAATTGGACAGGCCGATCGAGAAGCCCGGCCAGGGGTCGGGCGTCAGGATGGGGCGCTCGCCGCTCTTCGGGATGACGGTGGAGAAGGCCTGGAAATAGAGCTGCATGTTCGGCCGCGTCATCGACGGGTCGGTGCGGAAGAAGCCGCCGGCATTGTTCATCGACAGCGACAGCGGACCGGAGCACAAGAGGATGTATTGCATGCCGACCAGCAGCTTGCCCCACCACGGGCGCAGGATCTGGTTGAGCGTCGGCAGCTTGCCCTTGAAGGTGTAGTTGATGCCGACATGGTCCTGCAGATTGGCGCCGATATTGTCGTTGGCATGGACGACCGGGATGCCGAGGTCGGCCAGCAATGCCGCAGGGCCGATACCGGACAGCTGCAGCAACTGCGGCGAGTTGATCGAGCCGCCCGACAGGATCACCTCGCGGCCCGCGCGAGCCGTCTTCTTCTGCCCGTTCTGCTCGTATTCGATGCCGACGGCGCGTTTGCCCTCGAACAGGATTTTCGTCGCCAGGGCGTTGGTTTCGACACGGACATTGCCGCGTTTCATCGCCGGCCGCAGGAAGGCGCGGGCGGCCGACATGCGGCGTCCGTTCTTCGTCGTGATCTGATAGACGCCGACGCCTTCCTGGGAGGCGCCGTTGAAGTCCGGATTGAGCGGCAGCCCGGCCTGCTGTGCGGCGGCAAGATAGCGCTTGGTCAGCGGATGCACCGCGTTCGTGCAGTCGGTGATGTGCAAGGGGCCACCGACGCCGCGCCACTGGTCGGCGCCCGCCGCATTGTCTTCCAGCGCCTTGAAGGATGGCAGGAGGTCGTCATAGGCCCAGCCGGGATTGCCTGCGGCGGCCCAGGCATCGAAATCCTCGCGCGCGCCCCTGATATAGACCATGGCGTTGATCGAGCTCGAGCCGCCAAGCAGCTTGCCGCGTGGCCAATGGTCGGCATTGTTGCTGAGACCCGGATCCGGATCGGCCTTGTAGTTCCAGTTGACAGCCGGGTCGAAGAAGGTCTTGCCGTAGCCGAGCGGCATCTGGACATAGAAGCGCCGGTCGGTTCCGCCGGCCTCCAGCACCAACACGGAGAAGCGGCCCGACGCCGACAATTTGTCGGCAACGACCGAGCCGGCCGAACCCGAGCCGACGACGATGAAATCATAAGTCTGCATGATGGAAAAGCGGGCTCCGCAACATTGGGCTTACCCTAGACATTGCGGGCTTGCGGCGTCGCCGTGGCTTCCGGCATGGCTTGTGAAAAAAGCGACCGGCGCAGTGGGGCACATTTCGCTTTTACCAGAGCTTGCGACATGGTGGTCGCATTGATACGCAACATAAGCTGCCCTTTGAGGATTTTGCCATGGTGCATTACGCGGACGGAAAACCCATTGGCGATCTGACCTTGCGCACGCTCGCCATGCCGTCCGACGCCAATGCGGCCGGCGACATCTTCGGCGGCTGGGTGATGGCGCAGATGGACCTTGCCTGCGGCATCCGCGCCGCCGAGCGCGCCAAGGGCCGCGTGGTCACCGCCGCAGTCAAGGAGATGTCCTTCGCCAAGCCGATGAAGATCGGCGACACGCTCTGCATCTACACCCATGTCGAGCGCGTCGGCCGCACCTCGATGGTGCTCAAGGTCGAAGCCTGGGCGCAGCGCTACCTTTCCGACTTGATGGAGAAGGTCACCCATGCCGATTTCGTCATGGTGGCGCTCGACGGCGAGGGCAAGCCGAAGCCGGTTCTGGCCGAGAGCTGACGCTCCGGCGGGATACTGATTCTCCCCAGACTTGCCGCTTTGTAACAACGCCTGCTCGGGAGATTCGCTTCGCGACATCCAATGGTTGCCTTCACCCCCCACCTTGTAGGCGCGAGGGAAAGACAATGCGTCAACATATGCTGAACGGCTGGCTCGTGGCAGCTCTTATTGCCTTGGTCTGCCTGCTCGGGATAACTGCCTATGTGGAGGTCAGCAAAGGCCTTCCACACGTCGCCTGCATGCGGGGCCCGAAGGCGATCGACAAGAAGGCCGCGCAGCGGGAGAGCTGCTCGACCGCGTGCTGCGACAGCACTGCCCCAAGCGCCTGATCCGTTGCCGGCTAAAGACGGATCTCTTTGGCGAGCCGGTTGCGCGGAGACGCCGGCGAGGCTGACTGCGGGGCCGCAGCGGATCCATTAAACCGGAAGGTGGGACGGGCCCTGCGCCCAGCCGCATGGCTCATCCAATGGTTCAGAAATCCTTGAACTTCAAGGGTTTCAGGCCTCTAGGCCGTCAAATTTCGCGCGTGCTTCGCGGACCCGATTGGTGTTCTTGCGCGCCCATTCGCCGAGCGCGCCGACCGGCACGAGCAGCTCGTGACCGAGTTGGGTGAGCTCGTAATCGACACGCGGCGGAATGGTCGGAAACACTTTGCGCGTGACGAAGCCGTCACGCTCCAAACCGCGCAAGGTGGTGGTCAGCATCTTTTGCGAAATTCCGCCAACGGCGGCGCGCAATTCGTTGAAGCGCATTGGTCCGCCGCCGAGCTTGCCGACCACGAGCACCGTCCATTTGTCGCCGACCCGTTGCAGGATTTCCGACACGGCCCGGCAGTCCTCGGTGTTGTGCGGGTGCCTCAGTAACAAAGAAGTGCCTCCTTGCGCGCCGATTTGTCAGTATCACATATAGCGCCGGTATCCAAACGATACCAGAAATTCCCGCAAGGAGAGCCCCTTATGTCCAAGCCCAAAATCGCCATTGTCGTCGGTTCGACGCGCGCCGCCCGCTTCGCCGACGTGCCGACGCAGTGGATCGCCAAGATCGCCAAGTCGCACGCCGATATCGATGTCGAGATCGTCGATCTGCGCGACTGGCCGCTGCCTTTCTTCGACGAGGTCGCTTCCTCCGCCTGGGCGCCGTCGCAGAATGAAGTGGCGCAGCGCTGGCAGAAGAAGGTCGCCGAGTTCGACGGCTTCATCTTCACCGCCGCCGAATACAATCACGCCCCGACCGCTGTGCTGAAGAACGCCATCGATTACGCCGCCAATGAGTGGAACAAGAAGCCGGCCGGCTTTGTCGGCTATGGCAGCGTCGGCGGCTCGCGCGCGATCGAGCACCTTCGGCTGATCGCCGTCGAGCTGCAGATGGCGCCGGTCAAGTCGGCGGTGCACATCGCCTGGGGCGATTTCCTTGCGGTTCGCCAGGGCGAGAAGAAGCTCGAAGATCTCGAGCACCTGAACCAGTCCGCCGCCGCCCTGGTCAACGACGTCGCCTGGTGGGCAAGGGTGCTGAAAGCGGCTCGCGCCGCCGATGCGATCGCCGGCGAAGCCCAGGCCGCCTGAGCGGTCGATCGACATTGTCCTCCCAATGGGAAAGGGGCGGCGCCAGCGCTGCCCCTTTCGATTTGCGGAGCTGTCTGTCTTCTGGATCCCAGGCTGATCCCTTTGCCGCCGCACTGTTGACCGCTCGGAACGGCGCGTTAGATGCAGGCCCGAATCCACCGAAGAAAAAGACAGCACAGTCGTGGGAGGGGCGGAATGCCTTGGCTTGGCAGATGGCGCAATCAGTATGGGTCCGTCCTCGACATCACCGGCGAGGACGGCGGCCGGATTGAAGGCACGTTTCGCACGGCGCTCGAAGACAGCAGCTTCTATGGACAGACCGTGCCGATATCCGGCATCGCGCATGGCGACGTGATTGGAGTAACGGCCGCCGGCGAGGGTACGGCCGGCCCCGCCGCCGTGAGCTACACCGGCATTTTGCGGGACGGCAAGCTGGAGACGATGTGGCTGACAGTGGCCGGCAGCACCATCACCGGCAAGGAGGGCGAAACCGCTTCCCGCAAGCAGATAGGAACCTGGCGTGCCTTCGGCATCAGCCTCGACACCTTCGTCCGAGAATAGCCAAGCCGACGAGAGAAGGTCCCTGGTTGATGTTCATGGGTGATGGTCAGAGCCGGCCCTCCATGAGCAACTCGCGGGTGCGCTTCAGTGTGGACAGCAGGGCAGCCTTGTAGCCCTGGTCGCCGTCGAACTGCGCCTGTTCGGCCTGCTCCTCTGGGCCGTTCGGCTCTTTGCCGCGCCGGCCGAGATAGCAGTAGAAGCGCAGATGGAGCGTGCCGTCGGCGCCCTCGAACAGTTCGTTGATGATCGCGCCCTCGCGCGGCCCGGTGGCCTGGAAGAATGTGACTTTGCTCTCCGGTTCAAGCGTGATGATCTCGCGCAGATCTGCACCCGCGATGGTTGCTTCGCGCACGAAATGCGTCTCGCTTTCTTCCACGACATCGCAGCGGGTGCAGAGGCCGGGCGGCAGGAATTCGCGGGCGTCGCGGGCCTTGAGCTCCAGGCCAGCCCAGGCTTGTGCACGGGTCAGCCTGGTCGCGCCTTCCGGGTTCACCGGGACGGTGGCGGTTGAGTAGATCATAATGGTGTCCTTGGGATTGATGTTGGGGTGGCAGGCTGCCGCCGGCGTCAGGCCGAGGCAGCGATTTCTGCGGCGAAGTCGCGATAGGTGCGTAGCGGACGGCCCAGCAGCTTGGTCAGGCGGTCGACGTCGCCAGCGTCGGGAATCATGCCCTCGCTGATGAAGCGCTCGCCCATCAGGCGCATGTCGAATGCCATCCAACCCGGCATGAACTGCCGCAGGTTCTGTTCGAAGCCTGCCAGGTCTTCGCCGGGATAGGCGATCTGGCGGCCCAGGACCTCGGTCCAGATGCCGGCGACATCCGTGCCGGTCAGGGTGTTGGGACCGACGAGGTTGATCCGGTCGAGCGGGAGGGCAATTTCGGTCTGCTCGCGGCGAAGCAACTCGATCGCCGCGACCTCGGCTATGTCGCGCGCGTCGACCATTGCCAAGCCTTTGCTGCCGATCGGCATCGGATAGACGCCATAGCTGAGGATCACGTCCTTGATCATGAACTCGTTGTTCATGAAATAGGCCGGACGAAGGATGGTGGCGTTGACGCCCATCTGCTCGATCATCCGCTCGACCGCGAGCTTGCCGGCGAAGTGCGGCACGTTCGCGTAAAGCTCACCGTGGATCACCGACAGGTAGACGATGCGTTCGATGCCTGCCTCGCGGGCCAAGTTGAGCGCGATCAGCGCCTGGGTGAATTCGTCGGGCACCACGGCATTGAGCAGAAATAGGGTGGAAACGCCCGAGAAGGCGCTGCGCAGGGAATCGACGTCGATCAGGTCGCCCTGCACCACGGCGACGTTCGCAGGGAAGTTCGCCTTCGAAGGGTCGCGGACAAGCGCACGGACATCGGCGCCGCGCTTGACGAGTTGGTTGACGACTTGGCTGCCGACATTGCCGGTCGCGCCGGTAACGAGAATGGTCATGGGGTTCACTCCGGGTTTGGGTCAAAGGACATCCCGTAAATGAGTGATCCACATTCGAACCGATAGGCGCTATATTTGGACACAGCGTCTCAATGTTGGAACAGATGGACCTTCTCGCCCTCGCTGATTTCAATCTGGTTGCCCGGCACGGAGGGTTTGGAAGGGCGGCGCGCGCCGCGGGGCGCCCGAAGGCGACCCTGTCTCGCCGGGTCGCGGAACTGGAGGCCGCCCTCGACTTGCGTCTGTTCGAGCGCGGGGCGCGCGCGCTGAAGCTCACCGAGGAAGGACGGGCGCTCTTCGAGCGGACGGGAGCGTTGCTGACCGAACTGGACGAAACCGCGACGGCGATCGCTTCGGGCGGACACACGCCGCGGGGCAGGCTGCGGATCAGCGCACCGCTGCTCTTCTCCCAAACTGCGATGGGGAAGCTGGCCGCCGGGTTCGCGCTGAAATATCCGGAAATCCGGCTCGAGGTCACGACGGAAGACCGGGCCGTCGATATGATCGAGGAGGGGTACGATCTGGTGATCCGGGTCAATCCTGAGCCCGATGAAAGTCTTGTCGGACGGGTGTTCCTGCGCGACCGGCTGGTGGTGGTCGCGAGTCCGGGCCTCGCCAGACCGACCGACGATCTCGCCGTTCCGGCCGTCGTGCGGGAATCCGGCGAGCGCGTTGCCGCCTGGGACATCGTGACGCCGACCGGACGATCACGCATCGCGATTGAGCCAGTCCTTCGCCTTTCGTCGCTCCTGATGTTCCGCGATGCCGTCCGGGCGGGCGTCGGCGCCGGACGTTTGCCGATCTCGCTCGTAAGTCACGATCTGGCTGCTGGAACGCTGGTGCATTGGGGCGATGTCGACGGCCCGGACATCGCCCTATGGACGCTCTATCCGTCCCGACGCTTGCTCAGCGTCCGCGTATCGGCGTTCCTCGACTATTTGAAGCAGGCCTTTCCCAAGGGAACCCCTGACGAATTGGCGGCCTATATCGGCGGATGAGACGGAATGATCGAAACGCTATCTGCGCCTTCTCTATCCGGCGACCCTGTACGGTCGGGGGCGGCAGCTTGTTGGTGGGCCTGCCGAAAAGCAGACTGGGCGCCTCCCGCCGCAAAGCTGACGGCGAGTTGGTTACCACATAAATTTCGTCCTCAGCGCGCCACAGGGCGGTGGCCCTCGGGCAGGCGGGTGGCGATCAGCTTGTCGATGCGGCGGCCGTCGAGGTCGACCACCTCGAAACGCCAGCCTTGCGCGTCGACGCATTCGCCGGTGGTCGGCAGATGATGCAGATGCGACAGCACATAGCCGGCGACGGTTTCGTAGTCGCGGTTTTCGGGAAGGTCGATGCCAAGCACCTCGGCCATCTCGTCGGCCTGCATGTAGCCGGCGAGCAGCCAGGAGCCGTCCTCGCGCTTGACGGCGTTTTCCTCCTCGCCGGCTTCGAGGTCGGAGCGGAACACGCCGGTGATGGCTTCCAGGATGTCGGCCGGGGTGACGATGCCTTCGAAATGGCCGTATTCGTCGTGAACGAGGGCCATCGGCACGTCCGATTCCCTCAGCTTCTGCAGGACATCGAGCGCGTCGGCCTGATCATGCACGATGGGGGCGGCGCGCACATGCTGGCGCGGATCCAGCACCCTGCCGGCCAGAAGGGCGGCCAGCACGTCGCGCGTCTGGATGACGCCGACCATGGCGTCGACATTGCCGTCGCCGACGGGCAGCCGCGAGTGCTGGGTATCCATCAGAAGTTTTTTGACCGCCGTGTCGTCTGACTGCAGGTTCAGCCAGTCGACCTCGGTGCGCGGCGTCATGACGGCGCGCACGGCGCGGTCGCCGAGGCGCATGACGCCTGCGATCATGCGGCGCTCATCGGATTCGATGGTGCCGTGATGCTCGGCCTCGGCGACCAGCATCTTGATCTCCTCGTCGGTGACCTTCTCTTCGGTCTCGCCGGCCTGCCCAAGCAGCCAAAGCACCGCGCGGCCCGAGAGGTCGAGCAGGAAGACGAGCGGCGCCGAGAAGGTGGCGAGGATGGTCATTGCCGGCGCGGCTCTGACGGCGACGCGCTCCGGATCCTTGAGCGCGATCTGCTTCGGCACCAGCTCGCCGACGATGAGCGAGGCATAGGTGATCAAGGCGACGACGATGCCGACGCCGACAGGATCGGCGATGTTTTCGCGGATGCCGGTCGACGCCAGATATTGCGCCAGCCTTTCGCCGAGCGTGGCGCCCGAAAAGGCGCCGGAGAGAACGCCGACCAGGGTGATGCCGATCTGCACCGAGGACAGGAATTTGCCGGGGTTAGAGCCGAGCGCCAGCGCGCGGCCGGCGCCCCTGACGTTGCGGTCGATCATCGCCTTGAGGCGGGCGGGCCGCGACGAGACGATGGCTAGCTCCGACATCGACAAGAGGCCGTTCACCAGAATGAGGACGGCCACGACGGCGATTTCAACATATAGCATGGGCGGTCAATAGCATTGCTGCAGTGCGTTCGAAAATAGCCCGCTGGTATTTTTGGAACATGACAGGCGCGCTGTTCAGGCGGCATCCCAAAGCGGCGACGAAAAATGCCCGACAAGCGCGTCGACCACGACGCGCACCTTCGGCGTCAGCGCGCGCGGGACGGGTGCGCCGTCACTGCTGCGTCTTCAGAACGCCGATAATGGCCATGCCGTCGGTGAAATAGGGATCGCCGCCGCCATTGCGTCCGGCCTTGGTGGCGCCGATCCCGGATATCTCGCTGGTGGAGGCCAGCAGGTCGGCGGCCTTCAGATCGCCGATCAGGAAGTCGCGCTCCGCGTCGATGTCGGGGCCGATATGGTGGGTGACGGCGCCGGTATCGTGGCTGAGGCCGACGCCGCGGTCGAAGCTCGCGGCGCCCAGCCAGAGCGGGCGGCCGTCGCCCACCGTGTCAGTCTGCCAGAAGCGGACGTGGTGGCGCCGGTCGGCGCTGTCGCCGACCGGCTTCTCGAAGGCCAGGTCCTGGGCTCGGCCCTCGAACAGAAGGCGGCTCATCGGCGCATCGGGGTAGGGGCGGGAAAACAAGACGCTTTCGCCGATGTCGATCGCGGTCCGCAGCGTCACGGCATCGGCCGTGTCCCAGCCCGCGACCGCGAAGGCGTGGACAACTTCCTTCTCGGTGCCGATCAGGCCGACATTGATCGGATCGCCGGGAATGCCCTGCGGCGTATGCGTCACCATCTCGAAGGGCCGGGTACGGAAGCCGCGCTCCCGCCAGGTCCAGAATTCCGGCGCGGCGAGATAGGCGAGCATCACGTAGAAGGCGCAGAAAGCCGCGATCCAGATCACCGCGCGTCGTCTCAAACTTCTGTGGCTCATGAACGCCGCTCGATCCCGTGTGGCATGTGTTGCGCGACAATCACGGGAAATCAATGGCCAGCGATCTGGAGACCGTCTACCATCGATTATCGCTTGACCGGGGTGCAGCGAATGGAACCGACAAAGACAGGCCGCGGGAAAATGGCGCTGACTGCCGAGCTTGTCGCGAGGGTCGAGCGCATGGAGCCGGATCCCGGTCCCGAGCCCGGAACAAGCGAGCATAGCGACGCTGAATTTGACGGTCTGGCCGAACAGCTGCTTGCGCAATATCGGCCTGAGACGCTTTGGGTCTTTGCCTATGGCTCGCTGATCTGGAATCCAGAGTTCATCTATGAAGAGCAGCGTCAGGCGACGGCACTGGGTTGGCACCGTTCATTTTGCCTGAAGCTGACACGCTGGCGCGGAACGCGTGAATTGCCGGCGCTGATGATGGCGCTCGACCGGGGAGGCAGCTGCAACGGCATCGCCTATCGGCTGCCGGCGGAGGACCATCAGGGGCAGATCGTCCATCTGCTTCGTCGCGAAATAGATGCGAACCCGCCGACCAACGTGCCATGCTGGATCAAGCTCCGGACCAGGGACGGGCCATTGCGTGCGCTGGCTTTTGTCGCCGCGCCCGAGGGCAGGGCTTATGCCGGCAGGCTGGCGTTGGAGCAGGTTGCGCACACGCTGGCGCGCGCCGCCGGGCATTGGGGCTCCTCGGCGCAATATCTTTTCCGGACGGTCGCCAAGCTGGAGGAAAGCGGGATCCGCGACAGAAATCTTTGGCATATCCAGGATCTGGTCGCCCGGCAGATCATCGCTGCCACCGAAGCCCAAGGCTAATCTAGACTAGCGGCAGGCGCGGTAACCGCTTTTGCGGTTCTTGATGTCGAAATGGAAATGGTTGCGGTGGTCGTAATTGTAGCCGGGGCCGAGCACCGTGGTGAAATACTCGCAACCGTCGGCGCGCACATTGTTGAGGAAGCCGCGCGTGCGGAAGGCGAACAGGCCGGGCTTGCGGACGTCGATGTCGTCGCCATTGTTGAGCTCGATGCTCATGACGTCGAGGGCGTTGCCCTTGCCGTGCTCGGACAGCACGCCTTCGCCGGCGATGTTGCGGCAGGAATAGCTGGAACCCTGGTGGATCGCCTTGACGCCGGAGAAATAGCGCCAGCGGGCAGCAGGCTGCAGCTCGTTCTTCGTCCAGGCGGCAAAGGTTGCGGCCATGTTGCAGGTCAGCGTCGCCGCGGGCGTCATGGCGACATTGCCGATGGCCGAGATTTTTACCGGATAATCGATGCCGCACTGGCCCTCATGGATAGGCTGGACATCCTGATAGACGACACCCATCCGCTTCAGCTCGTTGCGGCAGTCGATCTCGCTGGCCGGCATCTGCTCGAGAGACGACATCGGCTCGTCCATGCGCGGATAGGCGGCCTGCGTCATATAGGGGTTGGACGGAACAAGACGCTGCATGCCGGAATATTGCGGCGCATCGGGCTGCGGCACGGCTGCCGTCTGGCTGCCGACATCGACGGCCGGCTGCAGCGCAAAGACGTCGCCGGTCGTGCAGGCCGATATCGCCGCCATGGCGACGCCCGCGGCCAGCCCGGCGATCGTGATGCGCGCACGCTTGCTCCGTCGCGCCGCTGCCAGCATAGCGCCAAGTCTTCGAGCCATTGAAAGGCGTCCTTGTCCCCGAATGGCACAAGATTAACCGCCAACAGTAAAGGAAAGATCAGCGCCGGCATTCACGCATGGGGCGGAATTGCGGCGCTGTGCTTGGCTTGGCACGGGCAAGACTTCCGGAATTCACCTACTGGCAGAAGGTTCCGCCGTGGCGGCGCGGTTCCAGGTCCAGATGGAAATGCAGCGCGTGGTCGGGATCGGCGCCTGGTCCGAGCACCGTCTTGAACGGCCCGCAGGCAGCCTTGCGCACCGCGTCGAGGAATTTTGCGTCCTTCTCCGGCGGCGTCGGCCCGACCTCGATCTTCCTCCCGTCCGACAAGGTGAAGCTGGCGATATCGAGCGCGTTGCCGAAGGCGTGTTCGGACAGTTTGCGGGTGCCGTTGCGCGGCCGGCAGACAAAGGCCGAGCCCTGGTCGATCGACTTCAAATCGGCGCCGAGCTCGGCCTTTGCCGTGGGCTGGACGATTTCGGCCATGAAGCGCGCCGCCGCCTCGGCCATCTGGCAGTTGAGCTCGGTGCCGGGACTGATGCCGATGGACTTGCCGAGCGTTTTCAGAATTATCGGATAGGGGATCGAGCAGCCGATTTCCGCATCGTGCTCGGCCTTGTGCTCCTCGAACTCGACGCCCAGCACCTTCAGCCGCTCGCGGCACGCGGTTTCTTCCGCCGGCATCGTTTCGGCCGGCATGTCGGCCGAGCGCGGATCGGGAAGCATCTTTTCCTCGCCCGGCGGTTCGGGTTTCTCCGCTGGCTGCGGCGCGGTTTCGGGCGGCTCCGGCTCCAGTTCGGTGGGCTTCTGCGGGGGCGTCGGCATAACATCCGGCGTCTGCGGCTCGGCTTCCGTTCGCGGCGCGGATTGAGCGCTCTTCGAACGCGGCGGACGGGCGTCCCATTTCGGATGCGATTTCTGCTGGTTGAGGAAGTCGTCGCTGCCGTCCGCGCGCGGCTTGCCTTGCCCGGACTTCTCAGTGCCGTTCTCCAGGTCTTGCGGACGCGACCCTGGAACCGGGGTCGCCGGCGGCGTTTCCGGAGCCGGAGCGGCGCTCTGGCTGGCCGGCGGCAGGTGTCTTTTATGCCGATGATGATGCTTGGCTATGGCCGGCGTAACCAGCAACATCGCAGCCGCCACAGGCAGCGCCAATCTGCAAAGTCGTGAAAGGCTCAGCGTTGCCATCGCCCGGAAACGGCGGTCGCGGTGCGAAGTTGCCTGTATCGGCTGCCTTGCCGATCACAATCGGTTACCGGCGCGTTACGCGCCGATGGCTTCAAGGCCTTCCTCCAGCCAGTCGGCAAGCATCGGCAGCCCGAGCAGATATTTGGCCACGCGCTTCCTGGGGCGCTCCCTGGCGGCGGCCACCGCGTCCGTCCATTCGGATGCCTCATAGTCACCGCGCCCGACCCAGGCGAGCGCGATGAGCTCGGCCGCTTCGTCGA
This sequence comes from Mesorhizobium sp. CA6, assembly GCF_020165035.1. Taxonomy (NCBI): domain Bacteria; kingdom Pseudomonadati; phylum Pseudomonadota; class Alphaproteobacteria; order Hyphomicrobiales; family Phyllobacteriaceae; genus Mesorhizobium; species Mesorhizobium sp. CA6. The sequence continues at coordinate 432,380 of NZ_JAIUHI010000003.1, forward strand.
TATTGAGATCGTTGATCAGCTCGCGCAATTCTTCCCCGGTCAGGTCTTCCGAGGCTTCCTCGACAAGGCCGTCATGATGGTGGCTGTCATGTGTGTCGCCGTCGAACTCGACCTCGTGCTCAGCGCCGTCATCATAGTCCTCGTTGACGGCAGCACTCAGCGCCTTCGCCTTGAGGATGAACAGGCGCACCGTGTCCGGATCGATCGAAAGTTCCCACTCCTTCTCGAGGCGCTGCTGCACGGTCCTTCTCCACGTGATGCGCTTGGTCCGATGATAGCGGAATTAAAGCGCGCGTCACGTCCGCAGCTATCGGCTTCTGTCCGGCCCGTTCAAAATAGTTCGGTAGTCGCCCGCATTTCGGGATGAAACCGCGCCAAGGCGGCGTTAATCTGGCATTGTCACACTCACGGAGGCTTCGATGCGCAGACGTTTGCTTGTTCAGGTCATGGCTATTGCGGCGCTGCCGCTGTTCGTTGCGCCGGCTTTTGCGGCTGGTGAAGGCGGCAGTAGCGGTGGCCAGACGACCACCACCTGCAAGAAGGGCGAGGTCTGGGACAAGAAGAAGAACAAATGCGTAAAGCCGCAATATGGCATGCTGGACGACGACAGCATCTACGAGGCCGGTCACGATCTGGCGATGGCCGGACGCTATGACGAAGCGATTTCGGTGCTGACGCTCGCCGCCAACAAGCAGGATCCGCGCATCCTCAATTATCTCGGCTATTCGCACCGCCATTCGGGCCGCGTCACGGTCGGCCTCGGCTATTACGAGGAAGCGCTGCGGATCGACCCGAATTACACGCTGGTGCGCGAATATCTCGGCGAGGCGCATCTGCAGATCGGCGATCTCGCCGGCGCGCAGCAGCAGCTCCAGGAAATCGAAAAGCGGACCGGCAAGGGCTCGCGCGAATACGGCATGCTGTCCGAGCAGATCGATCATTTCCTGAGGAGCTGAACAGGGCTCGAAGCCTCTCGAACCGGCTGCGGGCAATCGCAGCCGGTTTTTTATTGCTCGCCGTCAGCCCGGACCCGCGAAAGCGGTGATCATTTTGCCGAACTTCAATTTTTGGGCGTGAAAATCGCGCAAAGATCGCTATATTCAGGGAAATTGTGGTGAGACGGTTCCGTTAGCCCGAGGCTGCCGGACCGTTTTCTTTTTGTACCTATTGACAAGGTCCCTCCCGAAAACGGGGGTGGCGGCAGAAAGGTCAGGCTATGATCAAGGTCCCGATGACAGGCGAGGGGTTCGCGTCATTGAAGGAAGAGCTTCGCTGGCGCCAGCAGGAGGAACGGCCTCGCATCATCGAGGCGATTTCCGAAGCGCGCTCGCATGGCGACCTGTCCGAAAATGCCGAGTATCACGCGGCGAAAGAGTCGCAGAGCCTCAATGAAGGCCGTATCAACGAGCTCGAGGATCTGATCGCGCGTGCCGAGGTCATCGACGTCTCCAAGCTCAGCGGCGACAAGGTCAAGTTCGGCGCGACCGTCGTGCTCGTCGACGAGGACACCGAGGAAAAGAAGACCTATCAGATCGTCGGCGACCAGGAAGCGGACGTGAAGTCGGGCCGTATCTCGATTTCATCGCCGATCGCGCGTGCGCTGATCGGCAAAGAAGTCGGCGACGCGATCGAGGTCAATGCTCCGGGCGGCGCCCGAGGGTACGAGATCGTCCAGGTGCAGTTTATCTGAGGACCTTTTGATAATTCTACTCTGGCGGCCGACTAGCGTAGTTTTCTGCGCTTCCGGTGCTCACGTACTTTAAGTACGCTCCGCTCCGGTTCTCGAAAACTACGCCATTCGACTCGCCAGAGCGAATTCTGAAAAAGTCCTCACGCTGGCGCCTTTGAACTGAGCGCCAGCAGCCGCTCAGCCTCCACCATCACCTCAGCCGGCGTGACCCTGCCGCCCGCAGGCGCAAGCAAGGTCGATGCGAAAGGCCCGCGCGGGCCGGTGAGACCTGGCTCCGTCGCCAGGAAAATGGCGACCGTCGGCCGGCCGAAGGCGCTGGCGAGGTGGGTGAGGCCGGTGTCGGCGCCGATGACCAGCGCCGCGCGGCCAAGGATCGCGGCGACATCCGCGAGCGGCGATTTCGCAACCAGCACCGTCCCTCGCACCGCACTGGCAACGGCTTCCGCCACATTCTTTTCCGCCTCATTCGACCAAGTGACCACTGGTGTGAACTGCCGGTCGGTCAATCGGCGCGCGGTTTCGATCCAGTCCTCGATCGGCCATTTCTTGTCCTCGCGGCTGGTGCCGTGCAGCAGGAAGGCGGCTCTGCCTTTGATGCTAGGGAGATTGCCCGCCGGCGGCACGATGCCTGAGCGAAGCGTCGACAGGTCGGGCTGATAGCCAAGCGCCAGCCCGAACAGCCGTCTGGTGCGCTCGATGGCGTGCAGGTCGCGCGGCACCGCATATCTGTGTCGATAAAACAGCGTCGCCGACGGCTCGCGGGCGCTCGCCCGATCGAAGCCGGCAATCGGCGCGCCGGCCTGGATCGCGACCAAGGCCGATTTCAATAAGCCCTGCGCATCGATGACCAGATCGTAGCGGGAGGCGCGGAGCGCTCCGCGCAGTCCGGTCATCTCGCGCCACGTGGCTCCGTCGAGAAGCCGCTTGCGCCAGCGCCGGACCGCCACCTTGTGAATGGTGCCGATCGCCGGATGCAGAGCCACGATACCGACAAACGGCTCCTCCACGCACCAATCGAAACTGACATCAGGACGATGGCGCACCGCGTCCTCGATGGCGGGAAAAGTGTGGATGACATCGCCCATTGACGATGTCTTGACGATCAGCACTTTCATGCCGCTGCCGGAACCTTGAGCAAGCGGTCGGCCGCGGCGGTGACGCGCGCGACATCGAGCGTGTTCAGGCAGTTGAGATGGCCAAGCGGGCAGACCTTCTTATGGCAGGGCGAGCAGGACAGATGCAGCCAGATCAGCTCGGAGCGCTCGCTGAGCGGCGGCGTGTTTTCCGGCGAGGTCGAACCATAGACGGCAACGATCGGCGTGCCGACGGCGGCGGCGACATGCATCAGCCCGCTGTCGTTCGAGACCGCAAGCTTCGCCGCTGCGATCAGGTCGATGGCATCCTCCAGCCGCGTCTTGCCGGCAAGGTCGATTGCGCCTGGCGCAAGGGCTGCAATCTCGCCGGTCACGTCGGCATCGTTCTTCGAGCCGAGCAGCGCGACGCTCAAACCCTTGGCCATCATGTCCCGGGCCAGCCCAGCATAGCGATCGCTCGGCCAGCGTTTTGCCGGGCCGAATTCGGCGCCGGGCATGAGCGCCACGAATTTCTTCCCGGTCAGCCCGAGGCGCGCCAGCAGATCGGCCTGATTGGCCTTGTCGACGGTAAGACGCGGCGCGCGAAAAGTGCCGCCGCGCGCGAGGCCGAAATAGGCGCGTGCGGTGCGCCGTTTTAGCGCTTCCGGCAGCGGCACGACATCCGTCAGCAGGCCGTAGCGCATCTCGCGCAGATTGCCGACGCGATGTGGGATGCGGGCGAAGAACGGGATCAGCGCCGATTTCCAGCTCCCCGGCAGCACATAGGCCATGTCGTAGCGGCCGCGCAGCAGGCGGCCGAAGCGCCTGCGGCTGCGGAACTCGAGCGCTCCCGGCATCAACGGAAAGTCGATCTGGCTGCGTATCTCGGGCATGCGCTTGACCAGCGGGGCCGCCCATGCCGGCGCCAGCACGTCGATGGCCGCGTTCGGATGTTTTTCCTTCAGCGCCGCAAACAGGCACTGCGCCATGACCATGTCGCCCACCCAGCGTGGGCCGATCACGAGGATCGTTGGGCCTTCAGCCATTCGACATAGTCCCTGACGCCGGTTTCGACTGTGCGGAATTGGCCATTGTAGCCGGCCGCGCGCAAGCGGGACATATCAGCCTGCGTGAAACTCTGGTAGCTGCCCTTGAGATGGTCGGGGAAGGGGATGAATTCAATCTCGCCCTTGCCCAGGGTGTCGATCACCGTCTCGGCAATCGCCCGGAACGGCTGGGCGCGGCCGGTGCCGCAATTGAAGATGCCGCTCGCGCCGCGCTTCCACAGCCACAGATTGACGTCGGCCACATCGCCGACATGAATGAAGTCGCGGCTCTGCTCGCCGGGTCCGAAGTCGCCATAGGCGCCGAACAGCTTCGGGTTTTCGCCACGCTCGACCTGGTTGAACAGATGGAAGGCGACCGAGGCCATGGCGCCCTTATGCGCCTCGCGCGGCCCATAGACATTGAAATAGCGCAGGCCCGCCACTTGCGAATGATCGGTATCGAAGACGTTGCGGCGGACGTAGTCGTCGAACAACTTCTTCGAATAGGCATAGACGTTGAGGGGACGCTCGAACTCGGGCTCTTCGCGAAACTCGCTGCCGCCGCCATAGACCGAAGCCGACGAGGCGTAGAGGAAGGGCACGCGCAGCTTCAGGCAGGCATGCAGCAGCCGTTTCGAATAGGCGTAGTTCACCTCCATCATGAACTTGCCGTTCCACTCTGTGGTGGTCGAGCAGGCGCCTTGATGGAAGACGGCTTCGATGCGACCGAGCGCGCCGTCCTCGAGCCGGGCGAGAAAATCGTCCTTGTCGAAATAGTCGGCGATGCGAAGGTCGGCAAGGTTGGCGATCTTGTGGCCGTCGGTGAGATCGTCGACGACGACGATGTCGTCATGGCCCTCGGCATTGAGAGCGGCGACGATGTTGGAGCCGATCATGCCGGCGCCGCCCGTGACGATGATCATGATGGCCTCTGCTGCTTGCGATTCCGGCTCTTATAGGGGAGGCCAGTCGGGCTGTCGACAAAGCAGGCATCGTCCCGTCTTAGGTCGTTGAGCTTGTCTATTTCGTCTGTTTTGCCTATTTTGTACAAGATGGAGGACTTCATGAAGCAATACCCGTCTACTGATCTGAAACAAAATCTCGGTGACGTGCTTGCGGCCGCGAGCCAGCAGCCTGTCTCCATTACCCGTCACAACAAGCCGAGATATGTCCTAATGAGCATCGAGGCCTACGAGGCTCGCTTTGCCAACGACAGCCGTCGCGCTTACGCTGCCAAGGATGCTCCGTCAGACCATGTCGAGATGCTTGAGGAGTACGCTGCGGAGTTGGATCGTGATTAAGCCGGCTGCCGCCGACGTCTGGCGATATCCATATCTTTGGTATCGGCAGCATGGAGACGGCGAGACCGAAGGCCGCAAGAGACGGCCCGTTGCCTTCGTGGCCGTCCTTCCCGGGAAAGCCGGCGGCACGAACCTCTTCATCCTCGCAATCACCTCTACGCAACCGGGTCGCGATCGTGTTGCCGTTTCCGTTCCGGAAATCGAACGCCGCCGCGCCGGCCTTGACCCTATTCCTCTTTGGGTCATAGTCGACGAATACAATCACGATATCCTGGAATCGTCAGCCTATTTCGAGCCGGGCGCGCGCATCGGCGCGTTCAGTCCGTCATTCCACAAGAAAGTCATGGCTGCTTTCATTGCGGTTGTCCGCAAAGGTCAATCCAAAGCCATCCCGCGTGCGGACTGAACAGGCTGCGACCGGATCATGAGGGACAAGATGCCGTCGACCGAACTGCTCATCGCTTTTTTCGCCACCACCGCGGTCTTCGCCTATATCCCTGGCCCCGCCATGCTCTACGCCGCTGCGCAGACAATGGCGCGCGGCCGCTGGTCGGGGCTGACGGCGGCTCTCGGCATCCATCTCGGCGGCTATGTGCATGTCTTCGCGGCCGCCGCAGGACTGTCCGTCCTGTTTCACGCGGTGCCGCCGCTCTATCTTGCGGTCAAGCTCGTCGGCGCGCTCTATCTGATCTGGCTCGGCGTGTCTCTCTTCCGCAAGCGCGCGGACGGCGAGACGGAATTGCCCTTGATCGAGCGGAAATCGGCCCGTCGCGCTTTCTTCGAAAGCATCACCGTCGAGGTGCTCAATCCGAAAACGGCGATCTTCTTCATGGCGTTCCTGCCGCAATTCATCGATGCTTCGGCGGCGTTTCCGGTCTGGCTGCAGTTCGTCGTGCTTGGAACCATCGTCAACCTGATGTTCTCCTCCGCCGACGTCATGTGCGTATTCCTTGCCGGCGCGATGATCGCCCGGTTGCGGCGCTCGGGCCGCGCGCAGCGCCTGATGCAGCGCGCGGGCGGCGCCGTGCTGGTCGGCCTCGGCGTCCACGTCGCCCTGCAGAGAAGCTGATTGCCAACCCGGCTCCGGCTAAGGTCCGCGCCGGGCTGCCGTTGCGCTCGCCCGAATTGCGGTATATCGGCATCGCTTTGAACAGCCCGCGCCACAATTCCGGCGCTGAAATCTAATCAAGTCCGGCCGTCTTCAGGCATAGCTCGAGCGAGATGATCAAGCACCATCTGCCTTCTCCGGAACCTTTGCATCGCACCATCGCCCGGTTCGGCGACGTCACCGTGCTGGTGGTGGGCGATTTCATCCTGGACCGTTTCGTCAGCGGGGTGATCGAGCGCATCTCGCCGGAAGCTCCCATTCCCGTGCTGCGTGGAAAGGGCGAGGCGTTGAACATCGGCGGCGCCGGCAATGTCGTCTCCAACATCGTTTCGTTGGGCGCGGCCGCCATTCCCGTTTCGGTGATCGGTGCCGACCAGGCCGGCGACAATCTGATGCGCATGCTCAGCGAGATCGGCGTCGATACCGACGGGCTCCTGCAGCGCCAGGACCGCATGACCTCGTCGAAAAGCCGCTTCAGCGCGCTCAACCAGCAGGTGCTGCGGTTCGACGAGGAAGAGATCAAGCCGCTCACCGGGGCCGAGCGGGCGAAGCTCATCGATCATTTCCAGGCGGCGTTTGGCCGCGCCGACATCGTCATCCTCTCCGATTACGGCAAGGGCATCCTGCTCGACGGCGTCGCCGGCGAGCTGATCGCAATCTGCCGCGATGCCGGCAAGCCGGTGCTGGTCGATCCGAAGGGACGCGACTATGCGCGCTATGCCGGCGCCACGGCTGTGACGCCGAACCGCAAGGAGCTTGGCGAGGCGGTCGGGCGCAAGGTCTTCGGCGATGACGAGATCGTGGCGGCGGCGCGCGACCTGATCGCCACGCATGATTTCGAGTTCATCGTCGCCACGCGCAGCGAGAAGGGCATGAGCGTGGTCTCCGCCGAGGACGCCCGCCACATCTCCACCCAGGCGCGCGAAGTCTTCGACGTCTCCGGTGCCGGCGACACGGTCATCGCGAGTTTCGCGCTGTCGCTCGCCGCCGGCGCCGACCGGGTGCATGCGGCGGTCATCGCCAACGCGGCCGGCGGTGTCGTGGTCGGCAAGCGCGGCACGGCGCGGCTCAACGTCGAGGAGCTATCCGGCGCGCTGTTCCGCTCGCACGGGCCGACGGCTCATACCGATGCCATCCTCGATTTCAATGCCGCGGCCAGGATGGTCGCTGCCTGGAAGGAAGAGGGGCTGACCGTCGGCTTCACCAATGGCTGCTTCGACATCCTGCATGCCGGCCATGTCAGCCTGCTGCATGCCGCGCGCAGCCAGTGCGACCGGCTGGTGCTCGGTCTCAACAGCGACGCCTCGGTGCACCGGCTGAAAGGGCCGGGGCGCCCGGTCAACAACCAGCATGACCGCGCCTGCGTGCTGGCGGCACTTGCCTCTGTCGACGCCGTCGTCGTCTTCGAGGAGGACACGCCGCTGAAGCTCATCGAGGCGCTTTTGCCGGACATTCTGGTCAAGGGCGCGGATTACACGGTCGAGACCGTGGTCGGCGCCGACGTGGTGCAGAAGGCGGGCGGGCGCGTGGTGCTGGTCGATCTCGTCGCCGGCAAGAGCACGACGAACACGATCGGCAAGCTGCGTGCCGCAAACTGAGGATCTCATGTCAGATTTGAACGACTACCTGGTCCGCTCCGCGGCGGCGATATCGGCGATGGTCGAGCGCGACCTCACCGACGAGATGGAACGCGCGGTGAGCACCGTGGTGACGGCGCTGTCGCAAGGCAAGGCGCTGCTGATCTGCGGCAATGGCGGCTCGGCCAGCGACGCCATCCACATCGCCGGCGAGCTGGTCGGCCGCTTCCTGAAGGAGCGCAAGGCCTATAACGTCATCGCGCTGCCGGCCAACGCCGCGGTGCTGACCGCCTGGGGCAACGACTACGGCTTCGACACCGTGTTCTCGCGCCAGGTCGAGGCGCATGGATCGGAAGGCGCGGTGCTGCTCGCCATTTCCACCAGCGGCAATTCGCCGAGCATCCTTGCCGCCGCCGAGCAGGCGCGGGCGATGGGCATGACGGTTATCAGCCTCACCGGCGAGACCGGCGGCAAGCTCAAGCCGCTGACGGATATCCTGCTCAACGTGCCGTCGACCTCGACGCCGATCATTCAGCAGGGGCATTTGTGCCTCTATCACCATCTGTGCGAGGCTGTCGAAGCGCGTCTCAGCAATGGCTGAAAGCGACGGCTTTCCACTGGCCGGGCCGGGCCTTTGGGTCGAGCGGGTCGGTGACAGGACGTTTCCGGCCGGCCGGCCGGCGCTGTTCCTCGATCGCGACGGCACCATCAATGTCGATACCGGCTATCCAGACGTTCCGGCGACCATGGTGCTGCGCGACGGCATCGCGCCGGTCATCGAGGCCGCGAACGAGCACGGTATTCCGGTCGTTGTCGTCACCAACCAGTCCGGCATCGCGCGCGGCTATTTCGGCTGGGACGCGTTCGCGCGGGTCAACGGGCGCGTGCTCGAGCTGCTGGCCGAGCAAAACGCGTTTGTCGACATGGTGCTGGCTTGCGCCTACCACGAAGCCGGTTCAGGTCCTCTCGCCATTACCGATCACCCGATGCGCAAGCCCAATCCGGGCATGCTGCTCGAGGCGGGGCGCCGCCTCGGCCTCGACCTAAAGCGATCGCTGATCGTCGGCGACAAGCCGGCCGACATGGAAGCTGGTCGGCGCGCCGGCCTCATACGTGGCTGGCTCGTCGACGGCGAAGCCTCGATGATAAGCGGGCTTTCGGTTTCGCGGTTCCGCGACACCACGGACCTTGAGGGACTGCTTGCCGCGATACGGTCGCTCTGATCGCGGATTGATTCAAAACCCGGTGCTAAGGCCTTGTTCGCGCGGGCGAATTTCTGGAAGCCGGCACATTAAGTTGGAAAAGCCACCAGCCCTTCATCCTTGACGCGGCGGATGGTCAAGGCCGTACGCACGGTGTCCACATTCGGGGCCGAAGCCAGTTCCTCGATGACGAAGGTCTGGAAGGTGCCGAGGTCGCTCGCCACGCAATGCAGCAGGAAATCGGATTCGCCCGAAACCATCCAGGCGTCGCGCACGATCGGCCAGCCGCGCGTGCGCTCGGCGAAGGTCTTCAGCTCGGCATCGGCCTGATGATGCAAGCCGATCAGGCAGAAGGCGACGACATCCATGCCGAGCGCCGGCGCATTCAGGAGGGCGCGGTAGCCGCGGATGAAGCCGGCCTCTTCCAGCCGCCTGACACGGCGCAGGCAGGGCGGCGCCGAAATGCCGACCCGGTTGGACAATTCGACATTGGTCATGCGGCCGTCACCCTGCAGCTCGCGCAGGATCTTCCAGTCGATGGCATCGAGATCGGCTTTGAGCGGCATGGACGGCTTTCGCGCAAGAATCTTTCGCGATTTTGTAATTTGGTTTCGCCTGGGAGGCCATCCCTTTACGATGATTTTCTCCTTCTTTTGATGCATGCGGTGATGCCAGAGCCGCGCATACCTCCGGATTACATGCATCGGTGAGGGGCGGCGATATGCCCGATATGCGAGGAACGAAGCTTTCCGGGGACGAAAGCCAACTTGCCTTGCTGGTCTCACGGGCAACACTTACATTAGCCGCGACAAACCACGGCTGCGCGCCGCAGGGGACTTTCATGAACACCAAACATGCGCCCGTTCTCATCATCGGTTCCGGCCCGGCCGGCTACACGGCGGCGGTCTATGCCGCGCGCGCCATGCTGAAGCCGATGCTGGTCGCCGGCCTGCAGCAGGGCGGCCAATTGATGATCACCACCGACGTGGAAAACTATCCGGGCTTCGCCGATCCGATCCAGGGTCCCTGGCTGATGGAGCAGATGCTCAAGCAGGCCGAGCATGTCGGCACCGACATCATCAACGACATCATCACCGAGGTCGATCTCAATGTGCGGCCGTTCCGCGCCACAGGCGATTCCGGCACCGTCTACACCGCGGACGCCTTGATCATCGCCACCGGCGCGCAGGCGAAATGGCTGGGCATCCCGTCGGAGCAGACCTTCATGGGGTTCGGCGTTTCGGCCTGCGCCACCTGCGACGGCTTCTTCTATCGCGGCAAGGACGTCGCGGTGGTTGGCGGCGGCAATTCGGCGGTCGAGGAGGCGCTCTATCTGTCGAACCTCGCCAAGAGCGTCACCGTCATCCACCGGCGCGGCGATTTCCGCGCCGAGCGCATCCTGCGCGAGCGACTGCTCAAGAAGGACAATGTCCGCGTCATCTGGGACACGGTCGTCGACGAGATCACCGGACGGCCGGGCAAGGCGCCGCTGCCGCCCTCAGTCGAGGGCCTGACGCTGCGCAACGTGGTGACCGGCGAGGAATCGAAGCTGCCGGTCGACGGCGTGTTCGTTGCGATCGGCCATGCGCCGGCGGTCGAGCTCTTCGCGGGCAAGCTGAAGCAGAAGCCGAACGGCTACCTGTGGACGGCGCCTGATTCCACCCGCACCGACGTGCCCGGCGTGTTCGCCGCCGGCGACGTCACCGACGACGTCTACCGGCAGGCGGTGACGGCGGCCGGGCTTGGCTGCATGGCGGCGCTCGAGGCGGAAAAATATCTGGCGGGCATCGAGGTTCACCGCGAAGCGGCGGAATGACAATCGGCTGAAAGAGCCGTTTAAAAGCCTGATTTTTCATTCAGACGCCAAAGGCAACGCGAGGGGAATCATGGCGCTGGACTGGGACAAGCTACGCGTTTTTCACGCAGCGGCGGAGGCTGGGTCGTTCACCCATGCCGCCGAGACGCTGCATCTGTCGCAATCGGCCATTTCGCGGCAGGTCAGCGCGCTTGAGCACGACGTCGGCGTTGCACTGTTCCACCGCCATGCGCGCGGCCTGGTGCTGACCGAGCAGGGCGAGATGCTGTTCCGCACGGCGCATGACGTGCTGATGAAGCTGGAAACCATCAAGACGCGGCTGACCGAAACCAAGGATCGGCCGTCGGGCGTGCTCAGGGTGACGACCACGGTCGGCCTGGGCGCCGGCTGGCTGACCGAGCGCGTGCAGGAATTCATTGAGCTCTATCCCGAGATCAGCCTGCAGCTGATCCTGGCCAATGAGGAGCTCGATCTCACCATGCGCCAGGCCGATTGCGCGATCCGGCTGCGCCAGCCACAGCAGCCCGACCTTATCCAGCGCCGGCTGTTCACGGTGCATTTCCACCTCTATGCGGCGCCGTCCTATATCGCCAAGTTCGGCAGGCCGGCCTCGATCGCCGAGCTCAGGAACCACCGCATCGTCACTTTCGGCCTGCCGGTGCCCTCGCATCTGTCGGAGCTGAACTGGCTGGAGACGGTCGGCGATTTCGAGGGCGGGCAGCGGGTGCCGACGCTGCAGATCAACGACATCCTGTCGATCAAGCGGGCAGTGCAGGGCGGCGCCGGCATCGCCATGCTGCCGGACTACGTGATCAACAAGGACACGAACCTGGTGCAGCTGCTGCCGGAGACCGAGGTGCCGTCCTTCGACACCTATTTCGCCTATCCCGACGCGATGAAGAACCAGGCGAAGCTGCACGTGTTTCGCGACTTTATCATCGCCAAGGCGCGCAGCTGGTCTTACTGAATATTCAGGTGAGGCCGGCCTGCGAACGGCAGGCTCCTGCGCTTCCGGTACTCACGTACTGAAGTACGCTCCGTTCCGGTTCTCGGAGCCTACCGTTCTCGACTCGGCCTGACCTGAATATCGGCACCCCTCTCGGAAAGGGCGGCTTATCCGCGCCAGGGTTTCAGGCGCGGCAGCCAGCCGGGCACGGCGCGGCGGTAGACCTCGTATTCTTCGCCATAGCGGTTGGCGAGCGTCGGCTCTTCATAGAGCTTGACGAAGGAGATCATCGCCGCCGCGGCGATGAGGCCGTAGACCAGCACCGCCCAACTCGAAAAGATCAGCGCCTGGCCAAGGATGATCGACAACACCGCCACATACATGGGATTGCGCACATGGCGGTAGACGCCGCCGACGACCAGTTTCTCGGTCGGAGCCACGGGAGCGGGCGTGCCCAGGCCCTCGAGGGCAAAGCGGGCGAAGGCATGAAGCAGGATGGCGGCCGCTCCGATCACAAGAATCGAGCCCACAGCCACGAAGCCCGGCAGGGCCGACAGAGGTTTGCGATAATGGTCGGTCAGCAGCCACGGCGCCAAGCCGGCGACGACGCCCGGCGCTGCGACCAGGAACAGCGCGCTGCCGGCGATTGCTGAAAAAGTTCGCATCATCAGTCTCCTGCCGTAAAAATAAACTCGGCCTGCCGAAATCGACATCATTTCGCCGACTCGCATATTTCTGAGCAAAATCGGCTCGGTTTGCTTTTAAGCAGTCGCTTTAGCGCCGGAAACGCGTCGGAATCGGCGACTTTTCTGGTCCTATGGCTTCGAGGAACAGGTTGGACCACAGCCTGCGTCTTTTTGCATGCGTGTGTTGCAAAATAGATGCTTGTTTCTTGGGCATGATGAGCACATATATAGTCGCATCTCCGGGGCGCGTTCTCCTCCCATTAGCGCCCTCGAGTGTTCCCCTCTGGAGGTTAGCCTTAATCGGCACTTCCAATCAAACTCAGCCGGATCTTTATTGATCCGGCTTTTTTGTTGCCCGCATGCCTTCGAGCTGGCAAGAAAACGACTGAATCCACCGCGTAACAGTGACATGTAACATCGGGTAACATGTCGCAGACCCACTCTATCGTTTAAGTAGACGATAGGACGCGGTTGGTCGGTTCGGGAGATGGGGGCATCACTCGAAAGACCGGGCTCAGGCAAGCACCGCGTCCGAACCTTTTTACGGATGCGGCGGACCAGCCGTTGCCTCCCAGGAGAACGGTCCGCAATAGGAACGGCGTCCGGATCATCCGGACGCCGCTTTCATATCTCCAACAGAAGCCTGCCAGCAGGTCGACCTGCTCGTGCGTTTCACCGTTTCACGGAAATGGCGAACCGCACTATCTCCTTGTTCTTACGCAATTCCGGACGGAAAACCGCTCACACTTTTCCCGGAATTGCTCTAGGCCGCTTTACCGTTGGCGTTCATCGCTTCGTCGGCCAGCCGGCCGGTGAGCTCGGCCATGTGATCGAAAGTGGCCTTGTAGCTGGCGACGCCGGCGGTCGCCGAGCGCAGCTCGATGATCAGATCGCCGATTTCGGCCTGCGGCATGGTCGCCTCGACGACGTCCCAGCCGGGCCAGTCGGGCCTTGCGTCATAGCCGAGGATCTGGCCGCGCCGCTGCGGGATCAGCGCGATGATCTTGGAGGTCGCGTCGGAGGGCGTGACGATCTCGACCTTCATGATCGGCTCAAGCAGGACCGGCGAACAGGCGGCCATCCCTTCCTTCATCGCGAGCTTCGCCGCCATCTGGAAGGCCATGTCGGAGGAATCGACCGCGTGGTAGGAACCATCCGACAGATTGACGGCGACATCGACGACCGGAAAGCCGAGCGGGCCTGTCTTCAGATAGTCGCGAATGCCGGTCTCCACCGATTGGATGTAGGTTTTCGGCACCACGCCGCCGGTGATGGTGTCGGAGAACTGGAAGCCGGACCCGCGCGGTAGCGGCTTGATCTCGATCACCACGTCGCCGAACTGGCCGTGGCCGCCGGACTGCTTCTTGTGGCGGCCGCGCTGTTGCGCCGATTTGCGGATCGTCTCCCGGTAAGGCACCGCCGGGGTATGGCCCTCGATCGGGATCTGGTTCTTGCCTTCGAGGCGCTCGCGCACCACGCGCAGATGCATCTCGCCGTGACCCGACAGGACGGTTTCGGCGGAGTCCTGGTTGTGGCGCAGGCTGAGCGATGGATCTTCTTCGGCAAGCCGCTGGATCGCCGCCGACATCTTGACCTCGTCCTTGCGCTCCTTGGGGCGAAGCGCGAAGGCGAAGACCGGCTGCGGCGGCTCCAGCGTGACCAATGGCCGGATGCCGCCCTTGGCCGAGCTCAGCGTCTGGCCGGTCTTGACGTTGTCGAGCTTGCCAAGCGCAACCGTGTCGCCCGCCTTGGCGGATGTCAGCTTCGACTGGTCCTTGCCGAGCATCCTGTAGATGCCGGAAACCTTCGCCGTGTCGCCGTTGGAAAGGAAGAGCTCGGCTGCGTCGGCCAGTTGGCCCGAGAGCACGCGCGACACCGAAAGCTTGCCGCCATGCGCGGTGTGAATGGTCTTCATCACCTGCACTACCGTCTGGCCGTCCGGCGCGCCAAGGCGCGTCCGCGTCGCCTCGACATCCGGCGCGTCATGGCGGATGGCTTTCAACAGGCGCAGCACGCCGTTGCCCTTCTCGGCCGTGCCGATCAGCACCGGCGTCACCGCGCCGACGCGCAGATCGGCCGAGAGATCGTCGAAGATAGCGTCCTTCGGCGGCTCGATCTCCTCCAGCAACTGCTCCATCAGGTGATCGTCATGATCGGCGAGCGTCTCCAGCATGGAGAAACGGGCTTCCAGCTCGCGCGCCTTGTCGTCGTTCGGGATCTCGGCAACCTGGCTCTCGGCGTATTCGCGATAGATGTAGGCGCGTTCCAGCGCCAGATCGATCGAGCCGATGACGATGCCGTCCTTGCGCACCGGAATCTGGCGCAGCAGCAGCGGTACCGTGCTTGCCGGCTGCAGCATCTTCAGCGTCTCGCGCACGCCCGCGACCGCCTTGTCGACCTTGTTGAGGAACAGGATGCGCGGAATGGCGAGATCGTCGAGCTTGCGCATGATGAGCTGCAGCGCCGGGATCTTCTTCTCATCGGCCTCGGCGACGACGACCGCGAGGTCGCAAGCGGCAAGCACGGGTTCGGCCTCGAAGGCGAATTCGATGGAGCCGGGACAGTCGACGAAAGTGATCTGCTCGCCCATGAAATCGGTGGTGGCGAAGGTCGCCTCGACGCTCATGGCGTGGGCGCGTGCCTCCGGCGAATGGTCGGAAACGGTGTTGCCCGATGAAACTGGTGACTGGCGGGGAATGGCGCCCGTGCGGGCGAGGATGGCTTCGAGAAGTGTCGTCTTACCGCTTGCGAAGGGACCGACTATGGCAATGCATTTCGGTCCCGTGCGTCGTCCTCCGGCGCGAGTACCCATGGCTGAACCTCCACTCAGGCGTTTCCCAAGAGAGCGATCAGCAAAAGTGGAAACCGGTTTGCGTCCGATCGCACCCTATGCAGAGCGGCGGCCGGCCTGTTCGGCCGTCGCGGGCGGGTTTTCACCTCTTCCCAAAACCATCGTCACACGGGTTTATCGGGAGGGCAAGAAAAATAGGACGTTCGCCGGCTTGGGTTTCGTCAGGTCGCGATTTCCTGTTCGTCAGCCCGTGAGGGCAAGACCGCAGCCGTTAAAAGCCAAGCCGGCACCTGCCAATTGGGCCGTCCGCGAGAAGCCGGAATCGGAAGATGTCAATAAAGGCTCAGCCGGCCTCGGTTCGGCGCACCGGCATGACTGCGCTCTGCTTCACTACCTTCTCGGCAAAGCGTGACAGCAGCGGATTGAATAGGTCCGGCTTTTCCCAGAAAGGTGCATGGCCGGCGCCGGATATGACATGGCACCGTTCCCACAGCGAGGCGTAGGCCACTGTCTCGAAGTAGCTCAGCCGCACGAGCGGGTCATGCTCTCCATTGATCACCGCGACCGGGAAGGGGGCATTCTCGACCACCTGCTTCTGGTCGGCGCCCTTGCCGGCAAACATGCCGAACGCCACGCCCGAGCGCAGCCTGCCGTCGGTGCGCCTTATGGCCTCGCGGAAAGACGGACTTGCGCTGCCGCCGAAGCAAAACGCCTCAAAGCGCTCGATGTCGCGTTCGGAGTAAACTTTCTTGGAGGTGAGCAGCATGTCCCAGTTGGCATGAAAGCCACGCAGCATGCCGAGCGGCCCCCTCGACACCGGCGGCGCCCCGGTCAACACCAGACCGTTCACCGCGTGATGGAAGCTGGCAAGTTCAATCGCTACATGGCCGCCAAGCGACCAGCCGAAGATGATGGCGTGGCCGATGTTGAGGGCATCGAGAAGGCGGGCTGTGGTCTGGGCTAGGCCGGTGATCGTATAGGTTGCGGCCGGGTCGCGAGCATCGGAGGAGTCGCCATGGCCGGGAAGGTCGAAAGCGATCAGCCGGTGGGCATCGGCGAGCGGACTGTCGAACTGACGCGCAAAGACGGCGCGCGAACTGCCCGAGCCGTGGATCATGACGATGGGCATGCCGGAACCAGACGACTGGCTGAGGCGCAAATCGGCCTGCGGCGTACGGGTCGTGCGGTCAGTGACGCTCATGCTGGATTAGATCCTCGGATGTGGCTGGTGGCCAACATCGCATCCGGGGCTCTATATCTTCTTTAAGCATGTGGTTAAGAGAGGGTTCCTGGAAATAAGCGGCCGGCGTGGCTACCGGCTGGATGGCAGCACCGGCGGAAACCCCTACGATGGAACCACTCCTCGATCTTCTTGTCTCGATTTGCAGCATCGCGACCATTGGCCAATATGTCTGGTCGATGCGGGCGCATTTCCAATTGCAGGCCATGTTTCCAGGCGCCATGGTGATTTCGGCAGCGGTGATTGCTACGACTTTTTTCTTTCTCGCCATCCTGTGGATCCAATCGCAGCCGGTTCCGGCAAAGCTCGCCGGGCTCGCCGTCGAACTGGCAAGCTCTGCCCTCTTCTGGTGGGCGATCGTCACCTCGCGGAAGGCGCGGCTGCACTTCGCCTTCGCGCCCGACAATCCGCACAGCTTGCTGACCGGTGGCCCCTATCGCTACATCCGCCACCCTTTCTACTCGTCATACATCATCTTCTGGATTGGATGGGGGATCGCGACCTGGTCGATCTGGGCGGTGGTGCCGGTCGCCGGGATCGCCGTCCTCTATGTGGTTGCGGCGCTGGGCGAAGAAAAGAAATTTTCGCGGACGCCATTGGCGGGCGATTACCAGGCCTATCGCGGTCGAGCCGGCCTGTTCTGGCCGCGGCTGGGGTGGTAGCCGACAAGTGATGCCGGAGACCGGCGGGTATTTCGTCTCGCCGCGGCGGATCGCCTCGATCGCCGCGTTCTTGATGTTGTCGGGCGTATCGAAGTCCGGCTCGCCGGCGCCGAGGCCGATCGCGTCACGACCGGCATTTTTCAGGGTTTCACCTCTTCCCAAAGCCATCGTCACGCGGGTTTGTCGGGAGGGCAAGAAAAATAGGACGTTCGCCGGCTTGGGTTCAGCAGGCCGCCATTTTTGCTTGTCAGGCTGTGAGGGCGAGCGGTTCGCGGGCGGCGGCACATAACGCGCTTGCCTTGTCGCGCGGCGCCGGCCTGCCGAAGAAATAGCCCTGGAAGCGGCTGCAGCCGGCCGTCCGGGCAAGCGCGAATTCCTCCGCGGTTTCGACGCCTTCCGCGACGATGGCGATGTCCTGGATGCGGGCGATCTGCGCAAGCGCAGACACGAAGATCTGCGCCACCTGGTCGTGGGCGAGGCTGCGGATATAGGAGCGATCGATCTTGACGCTGTCGATGGGCAGCGACTTCAGGTAGTTGAAGCCGCAATGGCCGGTGCCGAAGTCGTCGAGGGCGATGTGGAAGCCGAGGCCGCGCAGTGCCTCGAGGCGCCTGAGAACCTCGGGCGTCGCGGCCGTCGCCACCGTCTCGGTGATCTCGATGATGAACTGCGACGCGGACCGGCCGGTCTCGCGCAGGACCCGGTCGCACATCGTCACGATCTCGTCGCGCTTCAGCTGCTCGCCGGAGACGTTGATCGAGATGCGCCGTCCGGGAAAATGCCCGATATCGGCGCAGGCCCGCTTGAAGACCCATTCGCCGATCATGTCGATCAGCGTCGAACGCTCGGCGATCGGGATGAATTCCGACGGCGAGATCAAGCTGCGCACGGGATGACGCCAGCGGATCAATCCTTCCAGTGCGTCGACCGAGCCGTCGGGATCGACGATCGGCTGGTAGTGCAGTTCCAATTCGCCGAGATAGATTGCGGCGCGCAGCTCGCGTTCCACCAGCCGGCGATAGCGTTTGTCAGACAGCATCTCCTCGTCGAAAACGGTGACGCGGCCGCGGCCGCCCGCCTTGCTCTCGTAGAGCGCGAGATCGGCCAGCAGCATCAATTCAGTGCCGTTCGAAGCGTGCAACGGCGCGAGCGCGACGCCCACCGAGATCGACAGGGGAATGATCTTGCCTTCATGTCTCTTGCCGGCCCGCATCGCATGCAGCAGCCGGCGCGCGTCCTTGCCGATACTGGCGACGTCGCCATGCGGAACCATGATGCCGAACTCGTCGCCGCCGAGCCGGCCGATGACGCCGTCCTCGAAGATGCGCTGCGCTTCCGCGACCAGATGCGCCAGCGCCAGATCGCCGAACTGATGGCCGAATGTATCGTTGAGCTGCTTGAAATGATCGAGGTCGATCAAAAGCACGCTTGCCTGGCGGCGATTGCGCGAGCCGCTCAGCCAATCGCCCAACGCTTCGATGAAGTAGCGCCGGGTCATGGCGCCTGTCATGGCATCGACAGTGAGGAAGCGATGCTTCTCGGCCTCGGCGTCCGCCGCCGATTGCAGGCGCTGGACGACGTTCGAGCGCATATACATCAACACCAGAAGCGCCAATAAGGTCGAAGTCACCGACACCGCGAGCGCGCCGGCGCGGGAGGCGTTCTCCGTCAGCGCGAAAGCCGCAAGCCCGGTGGTGGCGATGCTCATCACGAGCAACGCCTGGATGCCGCGATAGATACGGCCGCTGTGATCTTTGATTGTCGCCAAGATACTCATGTCCGCGCCCCCACAGCACGCGACATGGCTAGGACCTCAGCCGTTAAGAAACGCTGAGCTTGGCCGCTGCCTGGATCTATTCCTTTGCTTCTGAGTGGAGATCGCGATTTTATGGTTAAAAAGCAACTATTTGTGACGGTTCTCTGACATTCTAATGCTGCAATCCGCCCGCTGCGCGAATGAGAAATCGAGGTTGCCGCCCGGTAACGGCTCAAAGCCAGTTGCAACGGTCTCCCGACGAGGTGAAACTACCGCGTGAGACGCCGCGCGGGGCGCTTTGTTCGAGAGGATCTGAACGATGAAGCTCATTGCGTGCGGCAGCGTGCCGACGATCATCGCGCCGGAGACATATTTCACCGGGCGGGTGCTGCAGACGCCGATCATCGAGAAAGAGGCGCCGGCGCGGCTCAGGGCGACGCTGGTCAGCTTCGAGCCCGGCGCGCGCACCCATTGGCACACGCATCCGCTTGGACAGACACTCTATGTCACCGCCGGCGCCGGCCTGGCGCAAAGCTGGGGCGGCCCCGTGCAGGAGATCAGGGCAGGGGATGTCGTTTCCTTCGCGCCGGGCGAAAAACACTGGCATGGCGCCGGCCGGAAAACCGCCATGA
This sequence comes from Mesorhizobium sp. CA6, assembly GCF_020165035.1. Classification (NCBI taxonomy): domain Bacteria; kingdom Pseudomonadati; phylum Pseudomonadota; class Alphaproteobacteria; order Hyphomicrobiales; family Phyllobacteriaceae; genus Mesorhizobium; species Mesorhizobium sp. CA6. The sequence goes on from NZ_JAIUHI010000003.1 coordinate 451,906, forward strand.
CACACATCGCCATGCAGGAGGCGCTGGACGGCGTCCACGCCGACTGGCTGGAGCAGGTTTCCGAGGAGCAATATGGCGGCTGATCGGCGTCCAAGAAAAACCCGGCGCGGCGCCGGGTTCTTCTTGCCGGCTGGCCGATCAGGTCAGCGACGCGGTGAAGCGCTGGATGCGCGTGCAGGCTTCTTCCAGCAAGGCGTCCGACGTGGCGTAGGAAATGCGGAAGTTCGGTCCGAGGCCGAAGGCCGAGCCGAACACCACCGCGACACCTTCGGCCTCCAGCAGTTCGGAGCAGAAGGCCTCGTCATTGTCGATCACCTTGCCCGTCTTGGTCTTCTTGCCGATCAGCTGGGCGCAGGACGGATAGACATAGAAGGCGCCTTCCGGCGACGGGCAGGAGATGCCCCGCGCCTGGTTGAGCATCGAGACCACGAGGTCGCGCCGGCCCTGGAAGATCGCCTTGTTCCTGGCGATGAAATCCTGCGGCCCGTTGAGCGCCTCGACCGAAGCCCATTGCGCGATGGTGCAGGCGCCCGAGGTCTGCTGGCCCTGGATCATGTCCATCGCCTTGATCAGCGGCACCGGGCCGGCGGCGTAGCCGATGCGCCAGCCGGTCATGGCGTAGGCTTTCGACACGCCGTTCATGGTCAGCGTGCGCTCATAGAGGTTCGGCTCGACCTCGGCGATGGTCTTGAAGACGAAATCGCCATAGGTCAGGTGCTCATACATGTCGTCGGTCAAGGTCCAGACATGCGGATGCTTGAGCAGCACGTCGGCCAGCGCCCGCAGCTCGGCCTCCGTGTAGGCGGCGCCCGACGGGTTCGACGGCGAGTTCATCAGCAGCCATTTGGTCTTCGGCGTGATCGCCTTTTCCAGCACTTGCGGCGTGAGCTTGAAGCCGTTGTCGATCGAGGTGTCGGCGAACACCGAGGTGCCGCCGCAGATCGCCACCATTTCGGGATAGCTCACCCAGTAGGGGCGCGGGATGACGACCTCGTCGCCCGGGTTCAGCGTCGCCATGAAGGCGTTGAACAGGATCTGCTTGCCGCCGGTGCCGACGATGGTCTGCTCCGGCCGGTAGTCGAGATTGTTCTCCCGCTTGAATTTTTTCGCGATCGCCTCGCGCAACGGCACGATGCCGGAAACCGGCGGATATTTGGTCTCGCCGCGGCGGATCGCCTCGATCGCCGCGTTCTTGATGTTGTCGGGCGTATCGAAGTCCGGCTCGCCGGCGCCGAGGCCGATCACGTCACGGCCGGCATTTTTCAGCTCGCGCGCTTTCTGCGTCACCGCGATGGTCGCGGAAGGCTTAACGCGGGAAAGGGCGTCGGCGAGAAAGGCCATGACGAAATGTCTCCTAGGAAAAGCGGCCAGGAGCGGCCGCGGCGCTTCTCATGTCGCATCATGGCGCGGAGCGCAAGCATTGTGCGATGAGCCAGAGGTCAAGGAGGCGTGACCCAAGTCAGCCTGCGTGAGCGGCAACGCTAAATTCATCAACGGCCGGTAAACCCTTGGCTGGCAGGATCGCAGATCGGATTGCGACTATTCGCGGAGCGAGAAACCTTGTCGCGCAGCATCGGGCTCGCCCACATCATCCGTCATGATGACGGCACCTCGACCGGTGTCTGGGGCATCTATACGTTGCAGAGCGCGTTCCAGCCGATTTTCGCCTTCAAGCAGGGCAAGCTCTCGGTCGTCGCTTTCGAAGGGCTGATCCGGCCGTTCCGCGATGGCGAGCCGCAGTCGCCGGGGACATTTTTCGGCACCTGCCCGGCGGCCGACCGGCTGCATATCGAGGCGCTGACGCGCACGCTGCATCTTCTGAACGCCGGCGCCTGCCTGCCGCACGAGGCCTCTATCTTCGTCAATTTCGACCCGTCGGTCTTCACCGATCGTCACATCGCCGACAAGGCCCTGCGCGACATGCGGCTGGTGCTGCACGAAGCCGGCATCGATCCGCGCCGCATCGTCTGCGAGGTCACCGAGCAGAAATCGGCTTCGCAGGAAGCGCTCTACGGCTTCGTCGAGGCGCTGAGGGCCAATGGCTTCAGTATCGCGGTGGACGACTATGGCGCCGATGATTCCGACATCAATCGGATCAAGGAACTCAAGCCAGACATCGTCAAATTCGATGCGAATTGGATCACCCATCTGATGGAGTCCGGCGCCGGCTTCGCCTTGCTGACGGCGATGGTGCAAAGTTTCGAGAACCAGGGCATCCGCACCGTCTTCGAAGGTATTGAGGAAGGCTGGCAGTTGGAGCTCGCCGAGAGGTCCGGCGCCTCCATGGTGCAGGGCTACGTGCTTGCCCGGCCGGAATTTGCCCCCACCAGCTTTCGCGTCTTCGGCAAGGGCGCGCAGCAGCCTTCGAGCGAAGACAGCAAGGCACAGGCCGCCGCAAGCCCGGCGGCCCCAACGCTGCACGGACGGCCGGCAAGGGTGTTCGGGCGCAAGGTCGCGCCATGAGCGGACAATCAGACAGGCGGCGCAACGTCGCCGAGGCGATCTTCGCCGACGAGATCGGCCTCCAGTTCGGCGTCTATGGCGAGTACCGGCTGTGGAGCGCCTATCAGCCGATCTTCGCGCCGGAGGGCAGGGTGCTCAGAGCCGTCGCCGTCGAGGGGCTGATCGAGCCGCGCCGCGTCGCGCAGCCGGTAGCCGCTTCGGTCTTCTTCGGCAGCATTCCCGCGTCCGACCTTCTGTTTGTCGAAACGATGTGCCGGATGCTGCATCTCGGCAATTACCGCAACATCGGCGTCGAGGGATTGACGCTGTTCTTCAACTATAATCCGACCATCAACGACCATCTCGGACGGGCGCTCGCCGAGATCCGGCTGATGACCAGGCATCTCGGCGATCTGGAGCTCGAGCCCAGCCTGCTGGTCTGCGAGATCACCGAACAGGCAGCCGATGACCAGGTTCTTGCCAGCCTGGTGCGCGAAATGCGGCGCGACGGCATCCGCATCGCCATCGACGATTTCGGTACGGGGCATTCGACCGAAGCGCGAATCGATCTGCTCGCACCCGACATCGTCAAGATCGACGGCGCCTGGTTTGGCGAGCTCTGCCGCCATGCCGCCGCCGAACGCTTCTTCCGGCCGTTGGTGGCAATGCTGCATGAGCGCGGCGCCAAAGTGCTGGTCGAGGGCATCGAGAATGCACAGCACTTGCGCGTCGCGCTCGAGGGCGGCGTCGACCTGCTGCAAGGCTTCCATCTCGCCCGCCCGGCGCTCGCCGGCACGGTCTTCAAGGAAGAACCGCTTTCCATCGACGCTCTCATCGACGCCGGCAACAAGGTCGTGCCCCTGCATCAGCATCGCTGATGCTCGATCCAAAGACGCATCAGCATCGCTGATGCTCGATCCAAAAGACGCATCAGCATCGCTGATGCAGAGAAAAAAAATATCAGCGCCGCTGATGGTTCTTCTTGAAAACAAATCACTGGATGGTCTCGCCTGGGCGCGTTAGAGCCGTGCTGAAATGAGCTTCAGGCGACGCGCGAGGTATGTGCGATGATCCTTTACGACATGGCCGACAGTGGCAATTGCTATAAGCCGCGGCTGTTGATGGCCAAGCTCGGCATTCCTTTCACCCGGGTCGAGGTGAGCTCGCATACCGGCGAGACACGCAAACCAGACTACGTCGCCAAGAATCCGAACGCGATGGTGCCGATGCTCGAGCTCGACGACGGCAGGCGTATCGCCGAGAGCAACGCCATCCTGCTCTATCTTGCCGAAGGCACGCGCTTCCTGCCGGCTGACAAGTATGAACGCGCGCTGGCTTACCAATGGCTGTTCTTCGAGCAATACAGCCATGAGCCCTATATCGCGGTGCGCAAGGCGCTTTTGACTTTTCCGGAACGGGCGAAGGACGCCACGCCTGAACGATTGGCGCAGACGCTGGAGCGAGGCAACAAGGCGCTCGGCGTGATGAACCAGCATCTGGAGCGGAACGAATTCTTCGCCGGCAACGCCTACAGCGTCGCGGACATCGCCTTATACGCCTATACCCACACCGCCGGGATGGGCGGCTTCCAGCTCGACGCCTATCCGGCGGTCGCCGCCTGGTTGAAGCGCGTCGAGGCGGATAAGGGGCATGTGCCGATCGAGTGGGTGCCTTAAGGCAGCGCCGGCGATCGGCGAAAGGCTGGGGACAGCTTCCTTCTCCCGTTCACGGGGAGAAGATGGCGGCAGCCAGATGAGGGGCTGCGCCGGCCTTACTAAGTCAGCCAAAATGACAGTCCTGAGACGTTGGCGCTGCCCCTCATCGCCCTGCCGGGCACTTCTCCCGTGAACGGGGAGAAGGAGGCAACTCGCCAAAATCCAGGCAACAAAAAAGGCGGGCAATGCCCGCCTTCCTCTGCCGGTAGCCTGATCGGGAGCGTCTGGTCCGGGCTGGCAGCTATCTGCTGTTCCAGCTTGTCGGGTCTTTTCGCTCCGGCGCGCTTCTCGCGCGACCGTCAGTACATCCGTGACTTGCCGCGCGCCCCGAACCTTCGCCCGGTGCGCGCCTTACTTAGTCGCATTTTGCGCCGCTGGCCGTAAAGCCTGCCGCAAAATGCTTAAGCCAAATCAGGCTGCCTTGCTAAGAGACCCAGCAGCGGACTTGCCGGTGCGGCGGTCCTGCTCGATCTCGAAGTTGATTTTCTGGCCTTCGGCCAGGCTCGTCATGCCAGCGCGCTCGACAGCGGAGATGTGGACGAAAACGTCCGCGCCGCCATTGTCAGGCTGGATGAAGCCGTAGCCCTTGGTGGCGTTGAACCACTTGACCGTACCAGTTGCCATATAGAATGCCCTTCACATTTGCTTTTGTTTGACCGGACCAACGTCCGGCCGGCGGTATCGAAATTTTGGAGATAGACGTCAGCAAACGCGAAGATCGCGGCCCGATCGATCGGCCAAATTCAATGCTGCGGATATAGGATAGTTTGAGCAAGAAAACAAGACGGGTTGCCTGGACGCTGCCCCGCATCCCGGATCGAGCGGAATACAAGCATGGAAGTTTTGACAGCGGTGCCGCGTTGTGAGGGGATGGGATGCTTGCCCTTCCGAGGAGAGAAGTCATGAAAGCCATTCTGCTTGCCGCCTGCTTCCTGCTGCTGGCCGCGGAAGCGCAGGCGGTGACGCGCTATGATCCGACGCGCATGAGCTGCGACCGGGTGCAGGCGACGATCGCCAGACAGGGCGCCGTCATCCTGCGCTACCAGTCGACGCGCGTGCCGGGGCTGCCGCTCTATGACCGCTATGTGCGCGACGAGCGCTTCTGCAACGCGGGCGAAGTGAGGGCACGTGCCTATGTGCCGAGCGCCGACACCAGGTCCTGCATGGTCTATGTCTGCAAGCGTCCGGATTTCGAGCGGCGTTTCCGCCGCCGGTTCCTGCAGGACTGATACGCGGCGCCTTAGAAACCGAACGAGGCCTGCGCCGCCGGCGGCGGGCCGACGCGAACGCCTTCCATGGCCAGCATCCTTTCCTTGGTGGCCGAGCCGCCGGGCGCGGAGAAGCCGCCGATCTTGCCGCCGGCCGCCAGGATGCGATGGCACGGAATGACCAGCGGCACCGGATTGGCGCCTAGCGCCGCGCCCGTTTCGCGCGGAAGGCCCGCATGGCCGGCGCGCTTGGCCAGTTCGCCATAGGTGGTGGTCTCGCCGAAGCCGAGCTTGCGAGCCGCGTCGTAGATGGCGAGGCGGAAATCGTCGACGCCGTCGAGATCGACCGGCACGCTCGAGAAGTCGACGTCCTCGCCGGCGGCATAGGCCTTGATCGAGGCGATCAGATCGACCACCCAGGACGGCTGGTCTGTCGAGGCTGAGACGCCGGGGTGGCGAAGCAGCCGGCGCTCGACCGCTTCGCGGCTGCGCTCCGGCAGGCAAAGCCGGATCAGGCCCTTCTCGCTCCAGGCAATGCCCATGAAGCCGATCACTGTTTCTAACACAGCGTGGCCGGCCGTGATCTGGGATGTGGGTTTCATGGCGTATTCCTTCGGCAAAACAGCGAAAAACGAGTACATATCCAGAACAATATGGCACTTCGGCCCTGTTGTCGCCACCCGAAAACCGCCGGGTGGCCCCGATTGCCGGGTGTGAATCGCTGGTGTAAGGACTCCTTAACAACCGACAAACCGGACCCGCACGGCTTGCCAGCTAAAATCATATTCACCGCGCTCAGCGTGCTCGTAGCCGCTGCTGGTCTCAGCGGCTGTACCTCGACCTCGCAGATGAAGGCCGCGCCCGCGCTTGCGGAAGCCTCGACGCCTGCCGTCGCGGACGATACGCCGACGCTCGCGCTGCCCGAAACGGTGGCCGTGCTGCCGGAACCTTCGGGTCTCGCGCAGGTGCAGACCGCGGCGCTGGCTGGCGATGCCGTCGCCATGGCGACCACGCCAGGCGCGCCCGCGACGCAAAGCGCGCTTTTGCCGCCGCCTGTCCAGCCCGGCGCGCCCGCCGCGGCGCTGGCTCAGCCTGCGGCTTTCGCCGGAGCGACGCCGATAGCCGGCCAGTTTCCGCCGCCGCCGGTGCTGACGGCCGGCGGCTCGCCGACCGGCCCAGGATCCATCAGCCGAGCGGCATCCATCAGCCGAGCGGCGGTCTATACGACCGCGGGCATGGCCATGCCGGTCACCGGCCAGTCGGCGAAAGTCGCCCCGATGCCGGGCGTCCAACAGGTTGCTTATGTGGCGCCGGACAACCCGGCGCTGCTGGCGGCACCCGGCCAGCCCGAGCAGCACGCCAGCGGCCCGCGCGGCGAGATCGAGCGGCTGATCGAGAAATATTCGGCGATCTATGAAGTGCCGGTCGAGCTGGTGCGCCATGTCGTCAACCGCGAGAGCACCTTCAACCCGAAAGCCTACAATCATGGCCATTGGGGGCTGATGCAGATCAAGCACGCGACGGCGCGCGGCATGGGCTATGACGGGCCGGCGGCCGGCCTGTTCGACGCCGAGACCAACCTCAAATACGCGGTGAAATATCTGCGTGGCGCCTGGCTGGTTTCGGGCGGCAACGCCAAGCGGGCCGACACGCTCTACCAGACCGGTTACTACTACGACGCCAAGCGCAAGGGCCTGCTCGAGGCGACGGGGCTTGGCTCCGACCGCAAGCGGCATCGCCTGCAACCCGACGCCTGAGCGGACGGTCCCGCGCGGTGTTTCGAGACAGCGCCATGCATGAAAACACAATTCCCTGCCGGCCGGCTGCCAACGACATCCGCCTGCGCAAGCTGCTCGACGATACACTCACCGCGCCGCACTGGCCGCAGGGCTTCGTCATGCGCGCGTTCGAGCACCGGGATGCGCAGGCTTTGCACGCGCTGCTGGAAGAGGTGTTCGATGACGGCGCCGACGGGCCGTTCGACGAGTGGTGGCCGCGCATTGCCGGCGATGCGGAGTTCGATCCCGCTCTCTGTTTCCTGGCGATCAACGGCAAGGGGCTGCTGGCGGGCGCGGCGCTCTGCTGGACATCCGGTTTCGTCAAGGATCTCGCCGTCCATCCGGAATCGAGACGGCAGGGCCTCGGCGAGGCGCTGATGCGGCAGGTGTTCCTGACCTTTCGTGAGCGCGGGGCGACCCATGTCGATCTCAAGACTAATATTGTGAAGAACACCGCGGCCTTCAGGCTCTACGAGCGGCTCGGCATGATCCCGGTCGACTGGGAAGGCTGACGCACAAAGCGCGGCGGCCCGTATTGGAGGCTCCCGGCGCGGCGTTGCAATCGCCTGCGCCGGGACATTGTGAACTCCTTCACATAGGCTGACGTTAGGGCATGCTAATTCGTCGTCGTGCCGGGCGGCCGATCGGCGGATCGACGCGGGCAAGGCGTCGGAGGAGGCTGTGCCGGCATGCGTCAGCCACTCCCAGGCGGGCTCCGGGGCGGGGGTTTCGGAGCCCGTCCGCTTTGGGTGAAGCGAGGCGGACGGAACGGGCCGCAGACGCGGCGAGCCACCGAGATCGGCTTCACCGACCTGCTGGCCCGGTCTGCCACGCACAACGCGGGAACCCTAAGCGGCGTCGCGCATTCAACGCAGGGGCCTTGATGAGCCGCGACCTATGCGTCGCCGGTCGCGCAGGGAGGTCCGCAATCCCGTGAAGCTCGCTTCAGCATTCCTGGCCGCCGGCATGCTGCTGGGCGCTGTTCAAGCGCGAGCCGTGGAACTGTCGATCGTGTCGGGCGATACCGGCAACGGCATCAAGGTGCTGCGCGAGATACTCGATCGTTACGAAAAGAAGAGCGGCAACAAGGTCAATATCGTCGTCATTCCGCCCTCGACCACCGACCAGTTCGGCCAGTACCGGCTCTGGCTCGCCGCCGGCAGCAGCGATATCGACGTCTACCAGACCGACGTGATCTGGGCCCCGCAGCTTGCCAGCCAGCTGGTCGACCTGACCGAAGCGACAAGGGATGTGGTGGGTGAGCATTTCCCGTCGATCATCCAATCGCAGACGGTCAACGGCAGGCTGGTCGCGCTGCCGATCTTCACCGACGCGCCGGCGCTCTACTACCGCAAGGATCTGCTCGACAAATATGGCGCCAAGGTGCCGACCACCTGGAAGGAGCTCGCCGATACCGCGAAGCTCGTGATGAACAAGGAGCGGCCGGCCGGCAACAAGGACATCTGGGGCTTCGTCTTCCAGGGCAACGCATATGAGGGGCTGACCTGCAACGCGCTCGAATGGGTGATGTCGAATGGCGGCGGTCGGATCATCGAGCCGGATGGTGAAATCTCCATCGACAATCCAAAGGCGGCCGCGGCGCTCGACATGGTTAAGGGCTGGATCGGCACGATAGCGCCGCCGGGCGTGCTCGCCTATCAGGAGGAAGAAACGCGTGGCGTCTGGCAGACCGGCAATGCCGTCTTCATGCGCAACTGGCCCTATGCCTATGCGCTCGGCAACAGCGAGAATTCGCCGATCAAGGGCAAGTTCGACGTGGCGCCGCTGCCGGCCGGCGAAGGCGGGCGGCCGGTCGCCACGCTGGGCGGCTGGAACCTTGCGGTGTCCAGATATTCGAAACATCCAGACGAGGCGATCGAGCTGGTCAAGTTCATTGCGTCGCGCGAGATGCAGAAATACCGGACGCTGAGAACGTCCAACCTGCCGACCATCCCGGCGCTCTATGACGACCCCGACATCGCCCGTCAGCAGCCGATCGTGCCGCGCTGGAAAGAGATTTTTCTCAACGCGCAGCCAAGGCCGTCGGCGACCGCCAGGATCAAGTACAACGAGGCATCCAGCCAGTTCTGGACTGCCGTGCACGACACGATCTCCGGCCAGGGAGCCGCCGCCGAGAATCTGGCCGATCTCGGGGCGAGGCTGACCAGGCTGAAAGGCAAGGGCTGGTGAGCGCGGCAAGGCGATCGCCGCTGATGCGCCGACGCGTGCGCACGGCCTGGCTGTTCCTCGCGCCGATGCTTCTCGTGCTCGCCGCCGTCGCCGGCTGGCCGTTCCTGCGCACGGTCTATTACGGTTTCACCGATGCTTCGCTGGCGGACCTCGACGCGCGGCAATGGGTGGGCTTCGGCAATTATTTTTCGGTGCTGCGCCTGCCGAGCGGCCGCCTGCTCTATGACGGGTTGCTCGTCGATCCGGTCTGGTGGCGCGCGGTGTGGAACACGGTGCGCTTTGCCGTGGTTTCAGTGGCCTGCGAGACGGTGCTGGGCATGATCGTGGCGCTTGCGCTCAACACCGAATTCCCGGGACGCGGCATCGTGCGGGCCGCCATCCTCATTCCCTGGGCGATCCCGACCATCGTCTCGGCCAAGATGTGGCAGTGGATGCTCAACGACCAGTTCGGCATCATCAATGTCGCGCTTCTCAATCTCGGCCTGATCGACACCAAGATCGCCTGGACCGCCAATGCCGATACCGCGATGATCGCCGTGCTGATCGTCGATATCTGGAAGACGACGCCATTCATGGCGCTGCTGATCCTGGCGGCCCTGCAGATGCTGCCGCGCGAGATCCTCGAGGTGGCGAAGCTGGACGGCGCGAACCCGTGGCAGATCTTCTGGCGGGTGACCTTGCCGTTGATCCGTCCGGCGGTGATGGTGGCGGTGATCTTCCGCGCGCTCGACGCGCTGCGCATCTTCGACCTGATCTATGTGCTGACGCCCAACAATGTGCAGACCAAGTCGATGTCGATCTTCGCGCGCGAGAACCTGTTCGAGTTCGACAAGTTCGCCTATGGCTCGGCCGCCTCGACGCTGCTTTTCCTGATCATCGGCCTGCTCACCATCGCCTATATCCGCATTGGCCGGCTGAGTTTCGACGGAGGGCGCTGATGAAGATGCTGAAGCGCGCCGGCTTCTACCTGCTGCTCCTGGCGATCGTTTTCGTCGCGGTGTTTCCGTTCTACTACGCCATCGTCACCAGCCTGAAATCGGGAACAGAGCTGTTCCAGGCAGGCCTGTGGCCGCAATCGTTCAGCCTTGCCAATTACCGCAACGTGCTGACCGAAGGTCCCTTCCTGCGCAATCTCGTCAATTCGCTCATTGTCTCCGGCGCGGTCGTCGCGATCTCGCTGCTGCTCGGCGTCACCGCGGCCTACGCGCTGGCGCGCATCCGCTTCCGCGGGCGCTCGGTGCTGATGCTGGCCATCCTGTCGGTGTCGATGTTTCCGCAGGTCGCGGCACTCGCCGGGCTGTTCGAGATCATCCGGGCGCTGCATCTCTACAATTCGCTCTTGGCGCTCATCCTGTCCTACATGATCTTCACGCTGCCGTTCACGGTCTGGGTGCTCACCACTTTCGTGCGCGACCTGCCGGTCGAGATCGAGGAAGCGGCGATCCTCGACGGCGCCGGGCCCTGGACCATCCTCACGCGCATCTTCCTACCGCTGATGTGGCCGGCGCTCGCCACCACCGGGCTGCTTGCCTTCATCAGCGCCTGGAACGAGTTCCTGTTCGCGCTCACCTTCACCTCCACGAACACTCAGCGCACCGTGCCGGTGGCGATCGCGCTGCTGTCAGGCAACTCGCAGTTCGAGATTCCGTGGGGCAACATCATGGCCGCCTCGGTGATCGTCACCGTGCCGCTGGTGGTGCTGGTGCTCGTCTTCCAGCGCAGGATCGTGTCGGGTCTCACGGCTGGCGGCGTCAAAGGCTAGATGCGACGCGAGAAAGTGACCGGAAAGCGTGTGCCGAAATGTCGGATCAGGTCGCGGCGAGCCGTCCTTGGATCGTAGAGCAACCCGCGCCGGGACGCCGGCGCCAGGAGATGATCATGATCACCTTTCCCAATGAATCCGCCAAATATCGCACCGCGCGCGAAAAATTGCTGCGCAAGGAAATCGAGCTGCGCCGCGCCATGGAAGCGGTGGCGGAGGCAAGGCGCGCTTTGCCGCCGGGCGGTTTGGTGCCGCAGGACTATGTGTTCGACGCCCTGGACGACCAGGGCCAGACGGCGAAAGTCAAGCTGTCGGACCTGTTCGCGCCGGGCAAGGATACGCTGATCCTTTATCAGATGATGTTCCCGCGCCACCCGCAGGAGACGCGCGAGGTGGCGAAAGGCGGCGAGACGGCGAAGCTTGCCCGACAGGACCAGCCATGCCCCTCCTGCACGGCGCTGCTCGACCAGTTCGACGGCGCGATCGGCCATCTCGAAGCGGCGGGTTTCAACTTTGCCGTGGTGGCGAAGACCGCGCTCGACAATCTGGTAGCGCTCGGCCGCGACCGCGGCTGGAAAAACATGCGGCTCGTCTCGTCGGCCGGCAACGCTTTCAAGCGCGACTACAACTCCGAAACCGCCGAGGGCGCGCAGATACCGCTGCTTTCGGTGTTCCACCGTAATAGTGACGGCATCCGGCATTTCTGGTCGTCGGAGCTAGACTTCGCGCCATCGGACCCCGGACAGGACCCGCGCGGCATCGGCACCTGCGAGATCCTGTGGAACCTGATGGATTTCACGCCCGAAGGGCGACCGAACTGGCACGAGCAGCTGCAATATGCCGGGCACGCCGCCGGCGCGCACTGCCACTGATGGCGATGCGGGCGCCCGGCCCGCGCGCTTCCTTTCGAGGCAACCTCTTAGGCAACCCTGGGGCCGGTGCCGCGTTGGGGAAGGCGGAGGGGCTGTTTCGGATCGGAGATCGAGATGAAAACGCTGCTGCCCCTGGTCGCCGTCGCGCTTCTTGCCGGCGCGCCCGCCGCGTTCGCCCAGTCGGACAACTCAGACGCCGTGGGACCGATGGTGACCGAGAACAAGGTTGACACCCAGACCTTCGTCACGACGGTGCCGAATGCCAATATGTTCGAGATCGAGTCGAGCAAGCTGGCGCAAGAGAAGTCGGCGTCGGCCGACGTCAAGGCTTTCGCCGCGCAGATGATCAAGGATCACAGCAAGGCGGCCGAGGATTTCAAGACGGCGCTCCGCCAGGGCCAGACCACGGCGTCGATCAAGCCGGCCGGTCCCGCGCTGCAGCCGAAGGAGCAGCAGCTGATCGACGACTTGAAGGCTACGAGCGGCAAGGAATTCGACGCCAAATACATCAAGATGCAGGCCGACGCGCATAAGGATGCGGTGGCGCTGTTTTCCACCTATGCCAATTCCGGCGACGACCCGGCGATGAAGGAATTCGCGAAGAAGACGCTGCCGGTGCTGAAGATGCACGAGAAGCACGTGAAGGAACTGGCGGTCGCGCATCAGTGAGGGCGCCTTCCCCCTTCTCCCCTTGTGGGAGAAGGTGGCCGAGCGAAGCTCGGTCGGATGAGGGGTGCTCCAGGGAATGCCAGCGTCTCATTCCGCTGGAACACCCCTCATCCGTCTCGGCGCTAGCGCGCCGATCCACCTTCCCCCACAAGGGGGGAAGGAGAAGAGGCGCTGGCGTTCCCTCGCTGCCGCGATAAGCTCGCGCGCAACAAAGGGAGGACCGCCATGGACAAGGAAGTCATCGAAGTACCCGTGATGTCGGCCAAGGTGCGCTCGCTCGGCCTGCCGTGCTCGACGGCGGTGCGGGCCAACGGCTTCGTGTTCATCTCGGCGACGCCGCCGGTGGACATGGTGACGGGCGAGATGGTGCGCGGCGATATCGAGACCCAGACCGAGGCGTCGCTGAAAGCGCTGAAACATTGCCTGGAAGCGGCCGGCACCACACTGGATAAGGTGGTGATGGTGCGCATCTACGCCGTCAATTCCGGCTTCTACAACGCCATCAACCGGGTCTACGCAAAGTATTTTGCCACCAACCCGCCGGCGCGGAGCTTCGTGCCGGTGGCGTCATGGCCGATGGAATTTGATATCGAGATTGAGTGCGTGGCGGTGGCTTGAGGGGGCGCAAGGCGACGCCACTTCCTATCGGAACGGTAGTACTCCATTGTAGTCGGTTCAATCCCTGCTTGGCGGCTCGAATCGGTGCTACCAATGTGGTCGGTCTTGCGGGAACGAGCTAATTTTTAGCTAAGATAAGGAAAGATGAGAGAAGCGATGGCTGAAACCGACCTTGAATTTGTCGATGAGGACGATGCAGTTTTAGATCCAAAGGATACGGCTGCTTTTTCAGAGGCCGTTTTATATTCATCTGACTGGACTGTTCAGACTGTCATTTCTCAACTAATGAACAAAAACATTGACATGAATCCTCGTTTCCAAAGGCGGGACGCCTGGTCAATTGGAGGTAAGGGGAGATTTATTGAGAGTGTTATACTTGGTTTTCCAATACCGCAAATAGTACTTGCTGAAAAGAAAAATCAAAGAGGTCAATTTATTGTACTAGACGGAAAGCAAAGGCTTCTTTCTTTACTTCAATTTACCGGTAATGCTGAAGGTGCGAAGAATGCTTTCCGGCTATCCGGCCTTGAGGTTCGAACGGATCTCATTCGAAAGAATTTCTCCCAGCTGGAAAAGGATCCGGCCAGAAGAGATGATCTGAACGCATTTTTTAACAATACTATCCGTACGGTCGTAATTCGCAATTGGCCTAATACAAATTTTCTCCACACGGTATTTCTGCGATTGAATACTGGCAGTGTTAAGCTTTCACCTCAAGAATTACGCCAAGCTATGGTGCCTGGTCCGTTTTCTGACTTTATTGACGATACAGCAATTGCATCGGCTCACGTCCAGCGATTGATGGGAAGGACGACACCAGATCCCCGTATGCGTGACGTAGAGCTTATTGTTCGCTACTTAGCCTATCGACGATTTATTTCTGGATATTCGGGTAGGATGAAGGAATTTCTTGATAATACGTGCATGGATCTTAATGAAAATTGGGAGAAAGTTCAAGCTTCTGTTAATCTCGATATAGAGCAGTTTAACGCGGCTGTTGACGTTCTTATAGATATATTTGGTGATGAGGCGTTGGCTCGAAAACCTGGCTCGCGCTCCTTCAACAGAGCAATTTTCGATGCCCTTGTTTTCTATGCTGCCGACTATGAAATCAGAACCGCTATGGCAGCCAACGTTGAGAATGTGCGGCAGCTATATGCGTCGTGTCTCGCTGACGCGACGTTCGCGGAGGCCGTCGAAAGTGATACTGCGGGTATTCCGCATACGTTTGACCGATTGTCGATTTGGGGGGTAGGGCTTCGCGCCGCTCTCAAGCAAGACATCAACGTCCCTGCTCTCGAGCAGAGGAAAGACGGGAGCTCACGTATAACGTTCGACGGCTTTCACTAAATGGCCTCGGATCGCTTTAAAGATCTTCAGGCGCGCGTTAGCGAATTGAAGCGCTTGCTTTTGCCATCCAAATTCGATCCTACTGGCACGTATAAAGATCCTCTGCGCGTCACGACTCGTGCGCTTTCCTTTCGGGTCCTCACTCACGCAGAAGTGGAAACATATCTTGAAGATCGTGTTCTCGAGATAGCTACAACGGCTCTCGATGCTTGGGAGACGAAAAAGTTCGTTTCCGTCGTGACATTTCACCTGATCGGGTTCAGCGGCAGGGCGACAGATCGCCCCCCAGATACGCTAAACACGACAGAGCAAAACAAAATCAAAGAGTGGCCGAGCAAGACGTTCATTGACGATAGATTTTCGAAGTGCGTGTCAGAATTTCACAAGCGAGTCAGATTGGAGAATCACGGAGTTAAAGAGAAAAATATTATGGAAATGTTTGTTCCAATTGGCTTTGATATGGGAAAATGTGACGCAATTTTCCTGCAAACGATGAGTAATTTCGGGGAAGCGCGGGGAGCGGTGGCACATACAAGTGGGAAAGGTCACGTTCAAAAGGCGGTCGATCCGAAAGACGAATACACTACGCTCCAGAAGATCATTGCCTCTTTGGAGGTGATTGACGTCGAGTTTGATCGTCTTTTGAACGCGTCAAAGGCGCCGAAATAACAGAATTTCGTCACATAGGCGGTCGCATGTTAGCAGCGCTCTAACACTCTCAACGTTGCGGGACACCGCGGCCTTGGCCTGCCGGTTATCTCCCCTACAAGGAACCAAGTGGGGAGATTAGTTAACTCACCCAAAATACTCCTGCAGCGGCCGCACCTCGAGGTTCCCCGCCCTTAACGCCACAATCGCCTCCGCCACGGCCGCAGCTCCCGACAGCGTCGTGTAATACGGCACTTTCTGCATCAGCGTTGCCCGCCGCAGCGACTTCGAGTCCGACACCGCTTTCTGGCCGTCCGTCGTGTTGAACACGATCTGGACCTGGCGGTTGCGGATGGCGTCCTCGATGTGGGGGCGGCCTTCGAGCACCTTGTTGATCTTTTCGGCCGTCACGCCGTTCTCGGCAAGGAAGCGGGCAGTGCCGGAGGTGGCGAGCACTTTAAAACCCTGGCCGGCGAGGCGCTTGACGGCCGGCAGGATGCCCTTCTTGTCCTCGTCGCGCACCGAGACGAAAAGCGTGCCGGAGCGGGGGAGATCGACACCGGCTCCGAGCTGGCTCTTGGCGAAGGCCAGGGCAAAGTCGCGGTCGAGGCCCATCACCTCGCCGGTCGAGCGCATCTCCGGGCCGAGCAGGATGTCGACGCCGGGAAAGCGGGCGAAGGGAAAGACCGCTTCCTTGACCGCGATGTGGCCGGGCTGCCTGGGGTCGGGCATGGCGCCGTAATGGGCGAAGGCGTTTTCCAGCGTCTCGCCGGCCATGATGCGGGCGGCGATCTTGGCGATCGGACGCCCGATGGTCTTGGCGACGAAGGGCACGGTGCGCGAGGCGCGGGGGTTGACCTCCAGCACATAGACCGTGCCGTCCTTGATCGCGTACTGCACGTTCATCAGGCCGCCGACATTGAGCGCGCGCGCCAAGGCGGCCGTCTGGCGCTCCAGCTCGTCGACAAGGTCGGAGGGCAGCGAGTGCACCGGCAGCGAGCAGGCCGAGTCGCCCGAATGGATACCGGCTTCCTCGATATGCTCCAGGATGCCGGAGACGAAGGTATCCTTGCCGTCGCACAGGCAATCGACATCGACCTCGATGGCGCCGGAGAGATAAGTGTCGAACAGCAGCGGGTTCTTGCCCAGCAGCGTGTTGATCTGGCCGGTCTTGTCATTGGGGTATTTCTGCTTGATGTCCTCCGGCACAAGGCCGGGCACGGTGTCGAGCAGATAGGTCTGCAGCATGCTCTCGTCATGGATGATCTGCATGGCGCGGCCGCCGAGCACATAGGACGGGCGCACAACCAGCGGGAAGCCGAGCTCGCCGGCGACGAGGCGCGCCTGCTCGACAGAATAGGCGATGCCGTTCTTCGGCTGGCTGAGGTTGAGCTTATGCAAGAGCTTCTGGAAGCGGTCGCGGTCCTCCGCCAGGTCGATCATGTCGGGCGACGTGCCGAGGATCGGGATGCCGGCCTTCTCCAGCGCGTCGGCCAGCTTCAGCGGCGTCTGGCCGCCGAACTGGACGATGACGCCGACGAGCTCGCCCGACGCCTGCTCGGCGCGCAGGATCTCCAGCACGTCCTCCGCCGTCAGCGGGTCGAAATAGAGGCGGTCGGAGGTGTCGTAGTCGGTCGAGACCGTCTCCGGATTGCAGTTGACCATGATCGCTTCATAGCCGGCGTCGCGCAGGGCGAAGGCGGCGTGGCAGCAGCAATAGTCGAACTCGATGCCTTGGCCGATCCGGTTCGGGCCGCCGCCGAGGATGACGACCTTCTTGCGCGACGAGACGCGCGCCTCATTGGCGGGCTCGCCGACGAAGGGCACTTCATAGGTCGAATACATATAGGCGGTCGGCGAGGCGAATTCGGCCGCGCAGGTGTCGATGCGCTTGTAGACCGGATGAACGTCGAGCTTTTGCCTAGCCTTCTGAATCGCTTCCGCGTCGGTCTTCGTCAGCGACGCGAGGCGGGCATCGGAAAAACCCATCGCTTTCAGCATGCGCAGATTGACGGCATCCTGCGGCAGGCCGTGCTCGCGGACGCGTTCCTCCATGGCGATGATGCCGGCGATCTGCTCGAGGAACCACGGGTCGATCTTGCACATGGCGTGCACGTCTTCGAGCGAGGTGCCCATGCGGATCGCCTGCGCCACCATGCGCAGCCGGTCCGGCGTCGGCGTGCCGAGTGCTGCACGGATCGCATTGCGGTCGTCGGTGTGGCTGGCGGCGGTGCTCCCGTGGCCAAGGCCCGGAATCTCGATCTCATCCAATCCGGTGAGGCCGGTTTCCAGTCCGCGCAAAGCCTTCTGCAGCGATTCCTGAAAAGTGCGGCCGATGGCCATCACTTCGCCCACCGACTTCATGGCGGTGGTCAGCACCGGCTCGGCGCCCGGGAATTTCTCGAAGGCGAAGCGCGGTATCTTCGTCACTACGTAATCGATGGTCGGCTCGAACGAGGCCGGCGTCGCGCCGCCGGTGATGTCGTTCTCCAGCTCGTCCAGCGTGTAGCCGACGGCAAGCTTGGCCGCGACCTTGGCGATCGGGAAGCCGGTGGCTTTGGAGGCAAGCGCCGACGAGCGCGAGACGCGCGGGTTCATCTCGATGACCACCAGGCGGCCGTCGGCCGGGTTGACGGCGAACTGCACGTTGGAGCCGCCGGTCTCGACTCCGATCTCGCGCAGCACCGCAATCGAGGCGTTGCGCATCATCTGGTATTCCTTGTCGGTCAAGGTCAGCGCCGGCGCGACGGTGATGGAATCGCCGGTGTGCACGCCCATCGGATCGAGGTTCTCGATCGAGCAGATGATGATGCAATTGTCCGCCTTGTCGCGGACGACCTCCATCTCGTACTCCTTCCAGCCGAGCACGCTCTCCTCGATCAGCACCTCGGTGGTGGGCGAGGCGTCGAGGCCGGACTGGACGATGTCGTAGAATTCGGCGCGGTTGTAGGCGATGCCGCCGCCGGTGCCGCCCATGGTGAAGGAGGGGCGGATGATGGCCGGCAGGCCGACATGGTCGAGCGCCTGGGCGGCAATCGCCATGGCATGGCTGATATAGCGCTGCTTGCGGTCGCCTTCGCCGAGGTTCCAGCGGGTTTCCAGCGCGTCGAGGGCGGCGTCGAGGTTTTCGGGATGTTCCGCCTTCAGCGCGGCGCGCTCGGCCTCATGCGTCTTGCGGTCGGCGTTCTTGACGTCGGTGGCGTTGGCCAGCATCGACTTCGGCGTCTCCAGCCCGATCTTGCTCATCGCCTCGCGGAACAGCGCGCGGTCCTCGGCCTTGTCGATGGCGGCCGCGTCGGCGCCGATCATCTCCACTTGATAGCGCTCGAGCACGCCCATGCGGCGCAGCGACAGCGCCGTGTTGAGCGCGGTCTGGCCGCCCATGGTCGGCAGCAGCGCATCCGGCCGCTCCTTGGCGATGATCTTGGCCACCACTTCGGGCGTGATCGGCTCGATATAGGTGGCGTCGGCCAGCTCCGGATCGGTCATGATGGTGGCCGGATTGGAGTTGACCAGGATGACGCGGAAGCCCTCTTCCTTCAGCGCCTTGCAGGCCTGGGTGCCGGAATAGTCGAACTCGCAAGCCTGGCCGATGACGATGGGGCCGGCCCCGATGATCAGGATCGACTTGATGTCGGTGCGTCTTGGCATGTCTACGGGTTCCGTTCGGCGAGCAGCTTGCACGAAAAACCGGGCGGGAAGGACCCGGCCGGTTGTGCTTGCGATTCTGGTATCAGGCTAGGAGGGCCTTATAGGGAAGAGTTTTGGCGGATGTAACCCCGAAAATGAGGGGAGTAGGGGAGTAGGGGAGTAGGGGAG